>DMES01000070.1 GCA_003450815.1 Elusimicrobiota bacterium
ATTATCTTAGCGGGGATGGGTCCTTTGGCCCCAGAAAAATTTACCTTTATGCCCTTGGCATTTCAACTCGTGCAGGGTAAGCTATAACCATAGCAGTAGCAACCTTGTAATTCGGGGAATTGGCCCCGGAGTATCCACGACCGGACCTTAATCCGGTGTACCCAGGGAAAGCAAAATAAAATTTGCTTTCCCTTTTTTGTTTGAATAGCAGCAGAAAAAGGGGACGCGAAATGCATAAAAAAATGTTAGCGGCACTAGGCATAATATGCCTGGGGGGAGTAACGGTAAACGCAAAGGAACCATTAATTAACTTCGATGGTAATATGCCCGGAGAGATGTCAATAATAGAAACGGTCAAAAGCACCGAACTAGGCCAAAATGATAAACTATCGCGTCCGGGAATAAATCCTGAGCTGGTTGCAGAGAACAAAAAGGCAAACAACACCGGCGTGGGCGAAAGGGTTGATGTCTTAATAAAGATAAGAGATACCTCTGAAAGTGTAACTATGGAGAAGAGCGTCCTCTGTGCAAAAACCGGTTCACAATTCAGTTGTCAAGACAAAGTGACTGGCGCGAAACTGCAACAAGATGAGATATCTTCCTTGCTTATAGGACGCCATATTGAGTTCGACAACACTCCGTATGAAAAAGGCGCAATTTTCTGGCCTGGTATGCCCAATAGGGGACCATATTACACCTGCAGCAGCGGGCATTCGTTCTATTGCGTAGATTTTTGCAAGCAATGGGTTGTTGTTGAGACAAGCGGGTCTTGGACCGTTGGGCCACATGGGCCGGCCTGGGTAGGCACTGAAAAAAAGGAGTGCGCGAACTGGTCATACGACTGCACCGACCAGGGACCGGACACCTGCTCCGGGCCTACGACACCGCCGTCAGGAGGGTTTACCCACCCGGACTAAACGCCGGAACGGAATTTGCCTAGCGCATGAAATATTGACTAATTGTCCGGGCGTGAAAGGATAGTGGTCACGCCCGGACAAAACCACTGATGAAACTGACAAGACTCTTATATTCCGGCTTTATGCTGCTCTCATATCCGCAGCACGGAGATGCATGCCCAGCCCTGTCTCCTCACGAGCAAGAAGTGGTAGGCGCCATGATAAAAATAGCAGTTGCCTCTGAGAATCCTGGTTCAGCCCTGTGGCGCAACTTTTCCCCGTTTTTCACGCCTCTCGCCATACAGTTTCAAAACAAGAAAACACTCCTGATCAATCACCCAAACCCTCCCGCTGGATATTCTCCCTTAACAGCTACCTGCCCGGGAATTGTAAAAGGCAAGTACTCCCAGTCCATATTCCTTGGGACCGAAAACAAACATTTTCCGCAGACACTAAACCACGCCACCATAAACCGCAGCCAGGTTTTCGCTATTCTAGACGAGGGACATAGCACACCGGCTGATTTTACGGCCTTTGCGGTACATGAAATATTTCATCTCTTCCAAAATAAGACATTTCAATTTCGGGAAACCCCGGTTTCAGACTCTATCACCCCGGACAGCCTAGCGGGGGAATATAAGGAAAGGCTGGCTTTAGGCCGTGCACTTTATTCAAAAACGCCCGTCTGGGAAGCGGAATTTGTTTCCCTCCGTAATACCAGATATAAAAATCAGGACCGTGGCCTGACATCTCTACAGGATAAAGAGGAGTTAACAGAGGGGACGGCCTCATACGTTGGACTAAGGGCACTGGCGATTCTCAGGCAAGACACTACCGCGCCAGGAGAGCTATTTACAGATCTTGTTGCCGCAAAACTATTTCCAAAAATAATCCCTTATTCAAAGCGGCCATTCTACGGCACCGGCGCCGCCCTCTGCCTTCTTTTGGACAGGCGTGGAAAAGATTGGCAGAAAGCTATCGAAGGCGGGGCCGCGCCTTTTGAAGTATTTAGCGCCATAGCAGAGCGAATAGAGAAGAAACGCCGCTACTTCGCTCCTTTTACCGGGCTGGCAAAAGACCAGATTAGCTGGAGCGAGGCAAAAAAGAAAGAACTGCTGGCCGAGTTCTACAACTCACATAATGTCCGCTTAATTGTGGAGTTTCAATCAAAGAGCGAGGTCTCCGGCTCAGGAAAGGGAAGTGTCAACATCTCTTACCCGGTAGGAACAAACCGGACGCTGGTATACCCCGACTACCTCGAATTTTCAAAAGAGCCGGAATTTAAATTGACGGTTCAGAAGTCCCTCTTCCTGCTCTCTCACTCCGCCAAGGCGGACAAGGATAATTACCGCCTTTACAGCTATGAGACACCGGTATTCCGGCCTACAAATATAGAGATAACTATAGACGGAAAAGTCGCAGGCCTGGATGCCGGCACCAAGTATTTTCACAAGATCACATTTAACTCGGGGAACATATCTCTCACATTGAACGCAAAGGGCAAATTCGCTAATTTGGGAAACGTGTTCACTATTACTTCCGGGAAGATAGATTAGTATGTCAACAGCAAAATTATTTCTGCTCTGCATATTCTCGGCGACCCAGGTCCTTGCCGGTAAAATACTGCCGTCCGAAACCGCTTTTTTAAACAAGATAAACGAAGCCAACCTATCCATGCCCAGTGCTTGGGAGGGATATCGCATCCGCGAACCCCTGCTTGTTTATTTCGAAAAATCCGATATTTCTGTATTGCTTAACGCCACAGATATCCCCGCAGGATTTAAGCCGTTAAAATCCTGGGGTTTAAATGCCGGCGGCGTTTTTTACAAGCACGGCCAAGCGTCCCCGTCAAAGGCCCACTTCTCCTGGTCAGTTAATCTCGGCCAATGGCACGCTGTCTCATGGCGCGTTCTCCCGGACGCGGACATCGAAGAAGAAGTATACACCCTGTTCCATGAATACTTCCACCGCTTCCAGCCAGAACGTTTTGTCAAGAAGCTGGAAGTCCCTTTGCCTCCCAAAGATATTTCAGACAAAACCGTCTTTAACTACTACTTGGAAGACATCCTGCTAATGCGGGCGCTGCTGACGACAGGGGCGGAGAAAGTGGAAAACATAAAAAAATTTACCTGTCTGAGGGCTTCACGCTATAAGAGTGAAACACCTTCGGTCATAGCATATGAGCTGTTCAAAGAGCGGACAGAAGGCTCCGCTGAGTATGTGGGATTAAGATCTTTGCTGCCCACTGAAATAAAACCCGTGGACGTTCCTGAAACAATGACGCCGCTGCTGATGCGCCGGCAAAGCTTCAAGCTTTCCTCCTACTCTGGCGCCAATTCCGATGTAAGATTTTATTTTTCAGGCCCCGCGCAGATGCTGCTTCTTGACACGATACGTACACATTGGGAACAGCGTCTGGAACAGGGTGAAAGCATATTTGGAATATTAAGTGACTATTTCCCTATTGAAAATTGCTCCGGTAGAATTGGGGATTTGGAGAAAGCTTATGATTTTTCCGGCCTGCTTGCGGAGGCTAAAGCCGAAGCGGCCACCCTTCGCGCGTATGAAGTCTCCAGGTCCGCTTCCGTGTCAGACTTAAAATCACAGAAGCGCGTAATTTTAAAAAACCTTCCTTTTTGGGCTGTCAAACCTCCCCAATCATACAGCAACCCCGTTAAAATAGACGAAAAGAACACCCTCTATGATTCGGCGGAGCTGATAGTATCCGACGACAAACGCGGCGTTAAATTAGGCGTCAACGGCCTTCCACTTATTTACGTTACTGACGCCAAAAAGCCCACTGGAATTCCAGGCTCAGTGAATCAGGTCGCCACGGCAGGATACGAAATACTGCTTGAGGATTTGTCTGACATCGAGATCGCTATCGATGGCAAAACTGCGCCTAAAGGCCGCAAGTATACACTATCCTTTAAAGCCATTTCATTAAAAGGGCTGCGCCTAAACCTGGAGTCAGCTCTTCCAGGCAAAATCAGAAGCGAAGCGGATTCTGTTGTTATTGAGTTTAACTGATGTCAAAACTCGCAGCTTTACCGACCCCCAGATAAATCAAGTCTGCGTCAACTCCTCACTACCCTCAAGCCTCTGGGTATTCTGTCGGAAAGTGGAAATGGGGTCAGCCACAAATGGCACTAACTTAATACACTGCCGCGATTCTAAGGTTGTTCATCTTTCTTAGCCGTTGGCAGTTAAAGAAAACTTCTGCAACTTACACAGATTGTTGTTCCGCTAAATCCGGAACTCCGCAATACCGTAAATGCTCAGTTTTTTCAGAACTGGCATGCCGCCAGCCCCTACAATACCGCAACGGCAATAAGCATGGGCCTTTCGTCCCATCCCCGCTAAGATAATT
>DMES01000014.1:0-23781 GCA_003450815.1 Elusimicrobiota bacterium
AATTATCTTAGCGGGGATGGGCCAAAGGACCTATGATGTATTTTTTCAGGCTGTACTCCCACCTTAAATGCCAATTATAAATCTTCCGCCCCCTTTTTGAAAGGGGGCGGGAAGGTTAGGCCTGAAGTTGTCGGATTAGCTTATTTCTTTTTTTCAAGCGGCGGTTTCTTTATCTCTTCACCCCGCATCGGACAGTTGGGATGCATCATGGGCATATTGCCGTCAGGCTGATTCTCGCCCATCATTTTCGCGTCGGAGCAGCGGGAATTCTTATGGCACATATTCTTGGCATGGCTGGCCACTCCGCAGAGGATTCCCAGCAGGCCTACAACAATAAACGCCCAGCCCAGCGTCTGCCCGGCTTTTTTTACGTAATTAGCGGTCTCTTTTGCAGCGTGCTGTAGAACCCAGTAGCCAAGGGCCGCCAAAAGGGCGTAAAGCGCTATGGCCAGATGTGTCGGCATACCGCAATGCATGGCGCCGCTGCGCATGGCTCCGTGCATCCCACCGGGCATTCCCATGGCCTGCGCGGCCATCGGCATCGCCAAAAGTATTGTTAATATTTTCATAATGATCCTCCTTACCAACTGATATGGTTTAGTTTACGATATTTTAGGCTAGCCTGAAAACTTCAGTTGAAGTTTTCCCTTCGCGGAGCTCAGGTGCGCTTCGCGCGGCATACGCCCTCGCAAACTCTGCGCGCAATGCGCTTGGTTTGCGACCCGCAAGGCGGGGAATCCTGCATTTTTTTGTTCACCTGATTTATCTATGGAAACCAAGTTCAAATGCAGGATTCAGGCTTAGGTCAAAGTAACAATAGCGGCATGGTAAGCCTGTTGCCGGACGGGCTTATCAGCTGTCTTTGAAAAAGTTTTTTATCGCCCTGGATAATTTTTTCGCCCCGGCCTTGCGTTTAAGCTGTTCGGTCAGGCTAGCCCTTGCTTTCTGGTGCGCGGCTTCTTTTTTCATTTTAAGATAATTGGCATAGCGGGCCTGGGTCAGAATCCCCAAGTCCAATGCGGAGCGCACCGCGCAGCCGGGCTCTGTTTCATGGCCGCAGTTCGTAAATCGGCATTTAAGGGACAGGTCTTCTATCTCGCAAAAGGTTTCCTTAAAGCCGTCAGGCGCTTCCCAGGCTTCAAACTCTTTCATGCCGGGAGTATCTATAAGTAATGAGCCTCCCGCAAGGCGCAGCAGGCGCCTGGTGCTGGTGGTGTGCGTCCCTTTTGAATCGCTTTCCCTTACAGCGGAGGTTTTTTGTTTTTTTGCGCCCAGGTTGTTGATTATTGTGGATTTTCCTACTCCGGAGGAGCCTATGAAGGCGATGGTGCGGCCTTTTGCCAGAAAAGGCTCGAGTTGCTCATAGCCGCGCAGCGAAACAGAGTCAAGAATTATCACCGGCACGCCGGGGGTCAGCAGAGAAGTTTCTTCCGCGCGCTTTGCGGCTTCGGGGCAGAGGTCCGCTTTGTTGAGTATTACCACGGGCGCCGCGCCGCTTTCCCAGGCCGCCGTTATAAACCGCTCTAATCGGCGCGGATTATAATTTGCGTCCAGACCTTGCACAATAAATACTGTGTCCGCGTTTGCCGCCACGGGCTGCTCGGTTTCTTCTTTATCAGTGGTCTTCCGGGAAATTTTGGATTTGCGCTTCAGCACAGCCTGTATGGGCAGTTTTTCCGCGCCCGGCTTGTCGGAGAGCAGCACCCAGTCGCCCACAACCGGCATTTCTCCGGTTGTGGCCGCCGTGTGCCTGAACCGTCCGGAAACAGAGGCCAGCGCTTCACCGCGCGCAAGGCCGACCTCGTAACAGCCGGCGTATTCAGCCGTAATTCTGGCGGGGACCAGGCCGGGGCGCGCGGCCTCAAACTGCCTCTGGAAAAAATCGTTCCAACCGAGATCTTCAAGTTTCATTAAAAATTTTTGCGGCAAAACTTTTTGCCATATTCCCCGCCGTTAATTTCGGTGTATTTTATTATCCGGTTCATCATGTCCACGGCTTCCGCCGGGTATTTCCCCGCGGCCGTTTCGGCGGAAAGCATTACATAGTCGGTGCCGTCCAGCACGGCGTTGGCTACATCGGATACTTCCGCCCTGGTGGGTATCTGATGCTCGGTCATGGATTCAAGCATCTGGGTGGCGGTTATTACGGGTTTCCCGGATAAATTGCACTTTCTGATTATGCGCTTTTGCAGTATGGGCACTTCCCAGACCGGGAACATTACGCCCATATCTCCGCGCGCCACCATCACTCCGTCCGCAGCTTCAATAATTTCATCCAGGTTCGCCAGTGCTTCGCGGGCCTCTATTTTTGCGATTATTTTGCAATCCGGCAGATGGGGTTTCACCAGACGGCGCACGGCCAGCACCTCGGCCTTTGAGCGTACGAAGGACTGGGCTATGTAATCGCAGCGTTCGCTCACGCCGAATTTAATGTCGGTGCGGTCCTCTTCTGAAAGCAGCGGGAAATCCAGGCTGGCCGTGGGAATATTTACGCCTTTGCGCTCCTTAAGCCGGCCTCCGGCAACCACGTCGCATTTAAGCGAGTCGCGGCCGGCGGCCTTGACTTCAAGGGCGATGTTGCCGTCGTCAATGTAGATAAAGCAGCCTTTTTTTATTACTTTAAGCGAACCGGTGTAGTCAAAAGGAATTTCGTCAGGTTTTGCGGTTGTCATGGCCTGGACTAAAACAACCGCCTGCTTTTTTTTCAGGTCAATAGGCGCTTTAAGCCGCCCTATTCTTATGCGGTTGCCTTTGAGGTCCTGCATAATGCGGATATGGCGGCGGTGTTTTTTGTTTAACCTGCGTATTATCCGCACATTGGCCGAGTGGGTTTCCGGCGTGCCGTGGGAAAAATTAAGGCGCACCACATCCAGCCCACAGGCCATCATCTGGCGCAGTATGCCGGTTGCGGAACTGGCGGGGCCCAGGGTGGCTATAATTTTTGTTTTTGGGATCATAAAATTCAGAAGCCAGAAGTTAGTAGTCAGAATTCAGAATACAAAAAAACCGCCCTTGGAAAGCTTTGACGCTTTCCAGAAAAAGCGGTTTTTCCTGGGTTATTTTTTAAATAACTTTGCAGCGGCGTCTTTTGGAAACAAGATATTCGCCGTTCTTCTTGTGCATCCTGGCCACAAGCTGGTGCGTGCCGGGAGTGAAATTATTCCAATCGTACCACCAGTAGCCCACAGAATGCCTGCAGCTCTGCCAGGGCTGGTCGTCTATGGAGATGTCCACGCCGCTGCAGACATGGGCGCCGATGCGCACGCTGTAGTGCCTTGAAGTTATGTTTTCAAGGGTTTTCGGATGGTCAATGACCACATACTCGTCAGAGTTGGTCAGGCGTGTTTTCGTGTTGTTTTTTGTGTTAGTCGCTTTTATCGCTACTTTAGGCATTTCTCTCTCCTCACCTTCGGTTTTCTTGCTGTTTGGGTTTTCAGCCGGTTTTCCCACTTTTGACATTCTTTCGCTCAGGTAACTTAAAGATTTGGCTAGCGGATGTTTAAGGTGAAGCCTTAACACACGCCTGTTTTTTGAATCAAGGGCCTGGAAATCCCCAATTGCCTGCGCCATTTCAAGCTGCCAGAAAGTGTATTTTTCCCCTGCTATACTTATATCTTTTTGCGCCTGGCTTGTCAAGATGATAAAAAAGGCGTTGTCGGGGCCGCCTTTATGCAGCTGGCCGGAGGAGTGCAGGTATCTGGGGCCATAGCTCATCAGGGTGGCCGAAGAGGTGTAGGTTTTAAAGCTTTCCCTCAGTTTTGTAAGTTCCGCTGTTACCGCGGGGGTTTTGGGCAGATAGGCCAGCAGGCCGATATACTCCTTCTCCTTCAGGGCTGAAAAAAGGCACCAGAAGATATCGTCGTATTTGGCGATACAATTTTCGCCGTCCGCGGTTTGAAGCGCTTTTGAAACGAATACCGAGAGCCTGTCGCTTGAAAAGTCCGGTTTGGGCGTTGGTATCTTCCCTCCTGACGAGATCCTGTCGAGCGTGTTCAGGGTAAGGATTTTAGCCTCCTGTACATTAGGCTGGTCAAAGGGGTTGATGGCAAGCACGGCGCCGGCGGCCGCTGTGGCCGTTTCCCAGCGGAAGAATTCCCCCCCCAGGTCGTAGGGATCGTTGATGACGATTTCGTAGACCGGGTGCCCCGCCGTTTTGAGTTCCTCAAGCCTGGCTTCCGTTTCCGGCTCGCTTACGGAGGCAAGACAGGTGCGTACGAAAAACCTGTCGTTCTGGTACTTATCGGGTTCTGAAAGTTCCTCCTGGCAGACCGGCACCACGCCCTTGCCTTCCTTGCCGGTGCTCTCGGCCACAAGCTGCTCCACCCACAAGCCGAATGTTTCAAGCTTTTTCGGCATGACAAGGGTAAGCTTGTCTTTTCCCTGAAGTGAAAGCGCCCCCATAAGGGCGCCCAAAAGAGCGCCGGGGTTTTTTGTTATTTCAGTAGTCTTGCAGAGATTCGCCGTGTTTATAGCACGCTGCAAAAGCTTCCGTATATCGGCGCCGCAAAGCGCCGCCGGCACCAGGCCGAAATAGGACAGGGCAGAAAATCTGCCGCCGATATCTGAGGGATTAATGAAAATTTTGCGGAATTTCTTATCTTTTGCCAGCTTTTCAAGGCCCGTGTTCTTATCTGTGATAGCTATAAACTGCAGGCCGGGCCTGGGCGTTTTGCTTTTTTTAAGGAGTTCCCAGAAGTATCGGAACTGGCTTGAAGGTTCTATAGTGCCGCCGGATTTGCTGGCAAAGATGAACAGCGTTTTTTTAAGGTTTATCTCTTCGCGTGCCAGAGCTATCTGGCCGGGGTCCGTGGTATCAAGCACTATAAGTTTAGGGTACGCAGGATTCTGGAATACGCTGCACAACACTTCCGGAGCCAGGCTTGAGCCGCCCATGCCCATAAGCACAGCGTGGGTAAAACCTTCGCGGCGTATCTCAAGCGCGAAGCTCTCTATTTCGCGCGTTTTTTCCAGCATCTTGAATGGGATATCCAGCCAGCCAAGAGCGCCGGCTATCTGCTTTTTGTGCGCCGTGTCTTTTTTCCAGAGTTCAGGGTCCTTCAACCAGAGGCGGCCGGCAAAATTGGAATCTGAAAGCGTTTTTAGCGTTTCCGAGAAATCGCCGGCGGGCAGTTCGCTTTTCTGTGAGGATTGCACCCCGTAGGCTATAGCGGCTTTTCGCTTTTCCTCAATGTTTGAGATGACTGAATTGTAGGCGCGTTCAAATTGCTCCAACCCGTCTGTTTCAAGCTTGTCAAAAACATTTTCCGGATTAATCCCAAGCCCCTTCAGCGAAGCCATCCGCCGTTTTGCTGCCGCTATGCGCTGTTCCAGCGGTTCGGTTGCGGCATGGCCGTGGTCAAGCCAGGCCTCAAGCGCAGACTCCGGCAGAGTGTTTACCGAACCGTCAAGGGCCAGTTCGTCGGCGTACAGGGTATCTTTGTAGGCCGGATTTTTTACTCCGGTGGAGGCCCAGAGAATCCGCTGCCGGGCCGCTCCGGCGGCTTCAAGCTCCCGGAAAAGCGGGCCTGAAAAAAGCAGGAGATAAGTTTCGTAGGCCGTGAGCGAGGCGCTAACGGCTATTTTTCCCTTCAGCGCGGCCGCGGCCGATTTTCTACCCGGCGCTGTGGTTTCGTCAAGAAGGCGGTCCATGGCGGTGTCTATGCGGCTCACAAAAAAACTGGCCACCGAGACAACACCCGCAAGCGGGAGGCCGTTGTTCCTGCGCCAGACCATGGCTTCAAGGTAGGTTCTGGCGGTTTTCTCGTAGCGTCTGGTGGAAAAAATGAGAGTGAAATTTACATTCACGCCTTTTTTAAGGAGCGCCAGCCCGGCTATAAGTCCCTCCGGGGTAGCCGGCACCTTTATCATGGCGTTTTTTCTGCCTATCTTCTCAAAGAGTCGTTCGGCTTCAAGCTCCGTGGCTTCGGCGTCGCGCGCGAGCAGCGGTGAGACTTCCATGCTGACAAAACCTTCGGCGCCGCCGGAATTGGCGTGTATTTCCCTGAAAACATCAGCCGCGCGCTGTATATCCTCCACCGTAAGGGCTTCGTAAATTTCCGGCGCGTTGGCGTTGTTCGCGACCAGAGCGTTCAGGGTCGCTTCGTAGGAGGTGGACTGTAAAATAGCTTTTTCAAAAATTGAGGGGTTTGAGGTCAGGCCCTTTATGCCGGAGCCGGCTATAAGCTTAGACAGATCTCCGCTGAGCACCATGTCCCGCCTTATATTGTCAAGCCAGAGGCTCTGTCTGGTTATTTTTGTGTTTGCGCTTGATTCCATATGTCCCCCTGTTTAGCGCTGAAGAGCTGAAGCTCTGAAGCGCTTAAGTTCTGGAGAGCTGAAGAAAAATACTTTTCAGAATTCCTAGCCTTCAGCTCTTCAGCGCTTCGGCTCTTTTTCAAATGCGGCTATTTTTTCAAGCCGGCGCTTGTGTCTTTCCTCTCCGGAGAACTTCGCGGAAAGGTAGGCTCTGGTCACATCGGCCGCGAGCTCCACGCCGATTACGCGCGAACCCAGGCATAAAATATTTATATCGTCATGTTCCACGCCCTGCCGGGCGGAATAGGTATCGTGGCAAAGTCCGGCGCGCACTCCGGAAAATTTATTGGCGGCGACACAGGCACCAACGCCGCTGCCGCATACCACAAGCGCCCGCTCGGAGCGGCCGGCTTTTATCTCCTGAGCGGCTTTTGCCGCGAAGTCGGGGTAATCCACCGGCTTTGAGGCGGAATCCGTTCCCAGGTCGTTCACTTCGTGTCCCAGGCCTTTTATCAGACCTTTTAAAGCCTCTTTAAGTTCAAATCCGGCATGGTCGCTTGCAATGGCAATTTTCACATTATCCTCCGCATTGATACCTGATAAATTTTATCATTTTATAGCGGAGTGTTTAGCTTAGGCGGGCGTGTGGAGGAAGGTTAGGGCCCTTAGAGCCTTTTTGTTATAATAGCTTTCAAATCATACTAAAGGATGAATTTGTCTGCCTCAGGGTGCGAAAATATACCTTAAATAAATACAAGTTACCGGTTCAAGGGGGCGGCTTAGAATATGTCTGAAAAAATACTTATTATAGACGATGCGATGCAAACAGCCAAAACGCTGCAATTTACTCTGGATCAATACGGCTACCAGGTTTCCGTCTGTTACAGCGGCAAGGAAGGCTTGGAGCTTGTTTCCAGGGAAAAACCGGATATTATTCTGCTTGATGTTATGATGCCGGATTTGAGCGGTTTTGAAGTATGTAAGGCGATAAAACAAGACGATAGTACAAAGGATATTCCAATAATCATGCTTAGCGCGCTTAAAGAAATGGAGGACAAAGTGCGGGGACTGGATTACGGCGCTGATGATTTTTTGACCAAACCCTGCAGAGATACGGAATTAGTGGCGAGGATACGGGCGCATCTCAGGGCGAAGCAGATGCATGAAGAACTGAAGAAAAGCAATGAGGAATTAAAAAAATTGGGAATGCTTAAAGATAATTTGACTCAATTTATAGTGCACGACCTCAGAAATCCGCTGACTTCCATGAGGGGCTGGCTGGACTGTCTCAAAAAGGACAAAACGGTATTGGTGAAAGGGCGGCAAAAAGAATTTATTGACCGGGTTATAAAATCCTGCGATCTGGAGATAGATCTGATCAACGATCTTTCGGATGTCACGCTTCTGGAAGAAAGCAAGCTGCAATTGAAAAAAAAGCCGAACGATATCCGTGAACTGGTGGATTACTGCGTAAAACAGATGGAGATAGACAGTCAAACGCATAATATCGAGTTAAAAGCTGACCTTGCTTCGGACTTGCCTTCGGTAAATGCCGATGAACGGCTTATCCGCAGGGTTTTATTAAACTTGATCGGCAACAGCCTGAAATTTACCCCCAAAGGCGGGACCATTACTGTCGCCGCAGAATATTCTGGAAAAGAGAGCCGGCATGTTTTTACGGTGTCGGATACAGGTATGGGGATCCCCCCGGAATATTTAGAGAAGATATTTGACAAATTCGTACAGGTGGAGATGTCGAAAGAAACTTCGCAGTACAATTTTGGAAGAGGCCTGGGGCTGACATTCTGCAAGCTTGCCGTGGAATCCCACGGGGGCGTGATACATGCCGAAAGCGAGCTGGGCGCCGGGACGAAGATCAGTTTTACCCTGCCGAAAACCTAACTCGAAAATTGCAACGGCCAATTTTCGGGTCCGGGTGGATAAATATATAACGCATGCTTTTTTCCCAAAACATCTTGACAATCGCGGGGAGGGTGGTATACTACTATTAACGCTAGATTGAGAGGAACTATGATAAGCTGGAAAGCATATATCCTTTGCGCTGTTGTAGTGATGGCGGCGGGGTTTGGCTACATTGAGAGTTCGCACAGGAATATCCAATCGGACCTCAGGGACGCGGTGGCCGACAACAGGAAATTCGATACCAGCCTTCCCGTCTTTGACAAAGATAGAGGTAATATCCCGGAATCTGCTGCTGTTATGGGTACACGTTTTGCCCACAAAAGAACTCCTGCGGCCCCGGTGCCCGTATCCGCCAAAGAGTGGACCGTTCTGGTCTACATGAACGGGAAGAATAGTCTTGAATTCCCCCTACTCATCAACGTAAACATGATGGAAACGGTAGGCTCCAACTCCGCGTTGAACATAGTGGTGGAAGCCGGCCGCACGAACAACCAGGAAGGCGATGTGGCAATGGATGGCGACTGGACCGGTTCACACCGCTACTACGTTACCAAAGATGAGAATATGACGGTGGTGAGCTCCAAAATACTACAGTCCTTCGGCAGGGTGGATATGGGCGATTGGCGTCATCTGGTAGACTTTGCGAAATGGGGAAAGGAAAATTATCCCGCCAGGCATTATATGCTTTTAATATGGAATCACGGTTCCGGCTGGCTCACCACCAAAGATGTTTCTCCAACACTATACTCTGGTAAAGGCATTTCTTACGACGACGAAACCAATAACCACATCTCCATTCCGGAACTCGCCGCAGCCATGCGCGCTATAGGAAGGGTGGATATACTGGCCTTTGACGCCTGTCTTATGCAGATGGCCGAGGTGCTCTACGAGTTGCGCGATAGTGCGGATTATATTGTGGGGGCGGAAGAGTACATGGACGAGTTCGGTTTCCCGTATCAGGAAATCCTGACGGCTTTCTCATCCGGTTCAGAAGACAGTAGAGTGCTGGCTGCGGAGATGGTGCGTCTCTACAGTGAAACTCCCCGCTTCCAGCAGTCTGAAACCCAGACGATTTCCGCGGTAAATATGTCCGCTATGCCCGAATTTATAACTGCCTTCAACGCCTGGATGGATGCCATACTGGCTTCCGGCATGAAGCCGCAGTTCAAGGGTAAATATTATTCCATCCGCCGTTACGACTATGAGGACAATAAGGACCTTTACGATCTGCTCCGCGTGGCCTCCGGAACTGACCCGGGAGTGTCGCAGAAGAGCCGCGCCCTGATGGACATTATCGACAGAAAGCTTGTGCTGCTCACAAAGGCGGTGCGGTACTATTCCCCAGACCCAGCCTCACACGGGGTAGCCATATATCTACCCTTCAAAACCTATAACAATAAATACGACCAGTTGGCCTTCGCCAAAGACACCCGTTGGGCGGACTTCCTTAAAGTCATGGCTGCGACAAAAGTCTCCGGCATAGAATGCATCTTGCAGAGTCTCACGATAAATAGCTTGATGCCGTTAAGGGATTATAGAAAGTGCGAAGACAATGTTTTCCAGTTGGAATAAATCTTAGGAAATTTCAATAGTCAACCGGGATCTGCGCTGGTGAAGAAGACCGGGGTCTTCCGCCGGCTCCGGAACGAGCCGGTCCGCACAGCGGTCCGGCTTTCGATGCTTACTTGCTATCCATAATTCTTTTTACTAACCTGAAAGTTTCAGGTCAACTGAAACTTTCAGGATAGTTTTGGCGGGTGTGATGGTAAAGCCTAGTTTAACCGGATCCAGCGCCCATACTGGCCTTAACAGCAGTGGCGCCGAAGGGCAGGCCGATATCCTGCCTGTCTTTCTCACTTTTTCCAGCAAACGCAAAAAGGCCTATCCCGCACAGGTTTTTTTCGTATTGATGGGGGTTAAATCTTTTGTAAATCCGTCTTTTTTACCCAGCCTTTTATTCCTTCTCCGGGCAGGCCTATTTCGTAATACTCCTCATCCCCCTCGTCCAATATTTTTACAAGACGGGCTTCCGGAAGAGTGGCGTTGGCCTTAAATTTTTCACCGGGGCCGCTTAAAAGCGTGGCGGGCGCCGCGGCTACCGCGCCATTAGTAAACGGCGAGCTGTCGCGCACCCCGATCCAGAGCAGGAAAAAAAGACAAGCGGCCGCCGTTGCGTAAGGAGCGGTTTTAAGTTCTTCCTTCAGCTTCTCCCCCGCCAGCGCGCGCAGCGCCCCGGCAAAACAGGCCAGCCAGAAAAAAATTATCGCCAAAGCCTTAAGTTCCAGGTCAGATAAAAGATAGTAAACATAATGGAGCGCTTTCGGCACGCCGTCCGGCACAAGCGCCTGGCCGGTCTGTTTCAGGGCATAGTCAAGGTTGGCCCGCATATCGGGATCTCTGGGCAGAAGTTTAAAGGCTTTTGCGTAGTAAAGCACGGCGAACCCCGGTCTGTTCAATCTGAAATAGGCGTTGCCCGCGTTATAAAAAGTGTATGGGTTCTCGCTCTCGGATTGGGTCATCTTAAGGTAGCCATCAAGCGCTTCCTGGTATTTGCCGTTCTTGTACATGTCATTTAGTTCGGCCAGTTCATTTTTATCGTAGGCCAGGGCGGGCAAAGAAAAGGCGCAGAGGAATAGAAGGCAGGACAAAATCAGGGTATAGGGTATAGGGTATAGTGAGACAGGAAAGTCCGATTTAAACCCTGAACCGTGAACCGTGAACCCTGAACCCTTAAGCGATAGCATACTCATTTCTTTTTAAACTCCTTTTCAAGCCTTTCGAGCAGTACGGTGTAGCGGGTTATCAGATCTTTTGCGTTCTGGGCGGTCAGGGAGGACGGAGAAAAATGAAACATCTCAAGCTGTTCCCAGAAGGACTTGATTTCCTCAAGGTGATATTCATCCATGAGCGGGAAGCGGTCTTTTATAAGTTCCCTGGCCTGGCGTGTGGTCAGGGCGCTTATTTTTCCCCCTGTTTTGTCTGAGAGATATTCCATAAAGGAATCGTAAAGCACGGAAACAGCCTCTTTTAATCTGTCCGCCTTTAGTTCGGTTTCAGCCCTGCTGATATCTTTGCCCGCCGCCGCTTTGGCTTGCCGGAACCGGAAAATCTGCGGGTTGCGCAGACGGAAGCTTTGAATGTTTGAAAACAGCAGGCTGAATAAAAGCGCGGCCACCGGCAACAAGTTGAGCCACCAGGCCATGCCGAAAAGAACTCCGGCCGCGCGGATGATTACGGGTGCCTTTGCCTTGTCGCTTACATATCTGATGTCCGAGCCGGTGGCGGACACGACTTGTGTCCCGGGCTGTGTAAAGTTGAAATTTTTTGCGTCAGAATCGCCTTTTTCCACGTTTAATTCCAAAGGCTTCGTTTCAACTTCGCGGTAGGTCTTTACCTCCGGGTCAAAAAAAGCGAATTTTATCTGTGGGATGCGGATGGGGCCTTCTGAGCGCGGCACAATTACAGTGGTAAAGACTTTTTTCCCGCTTATAATATCGTTCTTCTTGTTTATATCAAGCGAGCTCATAGTGTCAAAAACCTTGAAACCCATCAGTTCGGAAAGCTTCGGCGCTGTTACGGTGGTAAGACTGCCGGTGCCGCTTACTGTCACCGATAGATTTACCGCTTCCCCTGTTTTAACCCGGTTGCGGTCAAGCTCGGCGGCGATAGTGTAGTTGCCGACCGCCCCGGTAAAAGACAAGGGCGCCCCGTCCGGCAGCGGGAGTATGTTCAGCGTCAGATTTTCTGTTTTTAATTCCTTTGTGGCGCCCTGTGAGCCGTTCATGGAGAAGAATTTCTGGAAGAAATTAGGGTCAAAGGGATCTATATGTTCGTTTGACTGCAGTTGGGCTATGACCGAGGCCGGGCTGATGGAGGCCGGACCGGGCGACAGGCCGAACAGCGCTGTTTTTATCTCGCTGAAGGAGTAGCGAATGTCCTTTATTGTAACTTCTCCGTTCCTTACGGGCGGTAAGTCCTCAAAAATCAGGTTCTTGTAGGCCGGCGGCAGATATTGCGGGTTTGAGGTAAGAGGCACGGCTGTGTAAAACCTTATAAGCAGATTTATTTGCTGGCCGGGGTAGGCTGTTCTCCTGTCTGTTTCGGCTTTTAAAAAAATAAGAGTGTCGGCTGCTTTAGGGGCGGCCGCGCGGCCGGCAGCGCCCTGATGTTGCGGCGGAGAGCCCTGCGCCGTGCCTGCAGCAGCCCCTGATTTAGTGACGGTCACCTCAATTTCGGATGTTATGGCTTTTTCACGGCCGTTAAACGCCGAAATAGCCGGTATTTTCTGGCGGCCTATAAAGCGCGGGGTAAGGATATAGGTGAATGAAACCGAAGTGGTTATTCTCCCGTTCATAATGGAAATGCTCTGGCTGCGGCCGGAGGAATAGGCGTTAAAATTGGACATGGGAGGAATTGTGGGTTCTGGAACACTTGCTGAATCTCCGCTGATGGTGACGGTAAGGTAAAGGTTGTCGGTGATCTCAAGTTCGGTTCTGTCTATTTGCGCCGAAATGCCAAGCGCTGCGCGCGCGTTTTGAGCGGCCATGAGCGAGACGGCAAGTACAATAGCGGTCAGGGGAAGGGTATAGCAAAAGATAAACTTGAAGACATTTTTAAGACTATTCAAAAATTTCATAAATTTGCTCGAGCTCTTCTCTCTTTTGCCCTCTACCCTATCCCCTACACCCTAGACCCTGTCTTCTCACCAATCCTCCGCCGCTTCGTCTTTTTCGCGTTTCAGCTTATTTCCAAAACGGGCGTTCTGAATTTCTTTATTGGCCGCTGATTTTTCCTTTTCCTTCATCATCTCAAGCAGACGGTCTGCCTGGGCTTTGGCTTCATCTTTTTGCCGTTTTTTTTTTTTGTCCTGCCCGCCGCTATTTTTATTCTGGTTATCCTTTTTTTTGTCGTCTTTTTTCTGGTCCTGTTTTTGTTTGTCTTTCTGCTGTGGGTTTTTTTTATTCTCCAGGAGCAGTTCCAGGGCTCTTTGAAGGTTGAATTTGGCGTTTGCGTCTTTCGGGTCTGAAAGTATGGCCGCACGGTAACTGGCGGCGGCTTTCTGGTAGTCGCCCTGCATGAAATAAGCGTTGCCTTCGTTGTATCGCGCTTTAGGGTGGAGCGAAGGCCCCGCGGCTGCGGCCGAGTTGAAGGCCTCTCCGGCACGGCTGTAGTCCTCAAGGCGGTAAAAAACATCGCCGGAATTAAAAATTATTTTTCCGCTTTTTGGTTCCAGCTCTAAAGCCTTGCCATAGTACCCGGAGGCTTTCTGGTAGTCTTTCTTATTGTAGGCGTCGGTGCCTTTGCCCGCTAGTTTTTTTGCTTCGGAAGCATGGAGCGTTTGCGCAAGAGTGAAAGCTGTCAGCAAAACGGGAGCCCAGCGCAGGAAAGTCATGGTGGTGTTTCCTTTTCAACCGCCGCGGCATTGCTTCCGCGGGCCTTATCGGCTCCGAAATAGTTGGTGAAGTCATCTCCCCAGACTCTAAAATTGCCGTAAGTTTTAGGGCTAAACCAGCTTCTGATCCGCCGATTTAAGGGTATAGCCGGAACTGACGCTCCAGGGTTCTCCATGAATAATAATTCCAGCAAAAGCGCCAGCAGCGCCAAAGCGAGAGGCCATTGATAGCGGTTCCTGAAATTGGCGCGGCCGAAACCTTTGGTTTTTGCCAGCGACAGCCTTGAAACAGCCGAGCGCATTTCTTCGCCGGCCGCGTCGGGGTCCGAATAGCGAAGATAGGCGCCGCCCGTCTGCGAGGCGATCCGCAAAAGCGTCCGCTCATCCAATTTTGTCACAACGGTTTTGCCGGAGGCGTCTTTTTTGTAGCCCAGTGTTCCGCCCGCCGCGTCGGTTTCCGCTATAAGTTCGCCTTCCGGTTTGCCTATGCCGATGGTAAAAACCCTGAGGCCTGATGCCGCCGCGTCTTTGATCGCCTGGTCAAGGTTTTTGGAATGGTCTTCTCCGTCCGTGATGAGCACCATTACTTTCTGGCCGCTGTAGCGCTCAAGCATGCGGCCCGAGGTGGCAATGGCGTCAGAGAGATTAGTGCCTTGTGAGGGCAGCATGCCGGGTGACAGCAGGGAAATGAAGTGTTTTATGGCGTCAAGGTCAGTGGTGAGCGGGCATTGCACATAGGCGCGGCCGGCGAAGGCCACCACGCCCACGCGGAAATCGGGAAATTTTTCCGCCAGAGCGCCAAGCATGAGTTTAGCGTTTTCCAGCCGCGTGGGTTTGAGGTCTTTGGCCGACATGGACAGCGAGGTGTCCACCGCTATTACCAGATTGCCGTTGAGATCCGTTACCTGGGCCAGTTCCATGCCCCATTGCGGGCCGCTTGCCGCCACGGAGGCAAAAAATAACGCGGCCAGCATAAGAATGTCCCGCGTCCGCTTGCGCGCCCAGCCTTTTTGCAGACTGAGCGCCATGAAGGTCTTTTTACCAAGTACACTTTCAGCAAGGGCACATTTTGCCTTTTCGGCTTTAAAGCGCAGAAAAACCAGGGCCGCTAAAGCGACTGTGAGCCAGACTGCGAGTGCCGGGTATTTAAAAAGTTCCATAGTAAATTTAATCGCCAGCTTGGATTACTGGGGATAGGGGCGAGGGGTTAGGGTATAGGGTGCAGAAATAATGAATTCCTGCCCTAGCCCCTATACCCTCTACCCTATCCCCTTTCTTCACGGTATCGTCCTTAAATAAGTCTTTTCCAGGACGAAAGTTAAACCCAGCAATATCAGCGCCGCCGCGAGCAGCGGTTCGTAGCGGTCATGATAATTAGCATAAGCCTTCACTTCAAACTTTGTTTTTTCAAGCGAATCAATCTTTTCGTAGATCCTTTGCAGCTCCAGATCATTAGTGGCGCGGTAGAATTCCCCCCCCGTGGTATTGGCTATTTCCATCAGGGGGGCTTCGTCCAGGTCTTCTTCTATGGTGACATAAGGCTGAAAAGGGTTGCCGGTGGGCACCTGGGCTTTGCCCTTCCCGGCTGTGCCTACAGTATATATCTTTATACCGTAGGCGGCAGCTGTTTTCGCGGCTATCACGGGGTCGCTTATCAGGCCGGTGTTTGAGCGTCCATCGGTAAGAAGAATGATAATCCTGCTTTTTGCCTTGCTGTTTTTAAGATGATTGACGGCGGTCGCTATGGCGTCGCCTATGGCTGTGCCGTTGGCCTTGCTCATGTTCAGGTAAGCCGCATCCAGCGTTTCAAACACCGAGGAGTAATCAAGAGTGAGCGGACAGGTAAGTATGGCAGTTCCGCCGAAAACCACAATGCCCAGCCGGTCGTGGGCGCGCCGTTTTACAAAATTGGAGGCGGCGGATTTTGCCGCGTCAAGGCGGCTGGGTTTTAAATCAACGGCCGCCATGCTGTAGGAAGTATCAAGGGTCAGCATGATATCCAGTCCTTCAGCGGGAGGGATCTGTCCCCGTTCGGTTTTTTGCGGTCTCGCGAGCGCCAGTGTTAAAAGGATCAGGACCGCCGCCCTGCTGTAGAACGGAAAAAAAGAGAACAGTCTTGTTCTAAAGGTGGGGATGGACGGCAGCTGCTTCGGAGAGCCGGCCGGAATATTTTTCCCTTCCCAGCGGATTCCCGCAAAAGCCATGGCCGCCAGCAGGAGCGGGAGCAGCAGCAGGGCCAGGGGATTGGCGAAGTTCATGGCTTTTCCCCCGGTCCGGTCTCAACCCCAGCCGCAGGTGTGTGAGCCGTCTCGGTCCCGGCAATTTCCGCTTTCTGTTCCGCCGCGTTTTCCGTCTGTCTAGTGAGGCGGACAAGTATTTCCTTGAGAGCGGCAAGATCCGAATCTTTCTGCTGCGGCTTGAATTTTGCGAATTTAACCAGGTCCGAGCGTTCAAGTAGTTCTCTTGATGTTATGAGCGTCTGTACCTCGGCGCCGGTTTTTTTAAGCTCCCTCGAAAGGCTCGCCGTTGTCATTAAAAGGGCGTCTATGGCGAACTGCTCTTTCATGTAAAGCCGGAAGATGGCGGAAAGGCGGATGTAAAAATCTTTTATTTTCCCGGCCTCCCAAAGGCCTGAGGCCGTGAGTTCTTCAATGCTGTCCATCGCCCGCCTATAAGGAGTGCGAGTATTTTTGCTGGTTTCAGCCGCCGGCCCGGCGCCGGTTTTTTTTCGTCTGGCGTAAAGAAAGGCTCCAAGCGCGCATAAAGCGAGGAAGGACAAAATGAGCGGGAGCCAGGGAATAAATTTCAGCGGCGGATAAATGTCCTTTATTTCCACGCTTTCGCCCGTTTTCGGCTTTTCAAACAGGGGCTCTATTTCAAGCGGGAAGGAAGGGCTTTTGGCTTCCAGTGCCCCTGCGTTGGTAGTGACATCGGCCTGTTGCGGGCCGCTGGAACTTTCCGCAACTGAGAGCAGAAAAGTTATTTCGGGGAAGGTGCTGACTCCGATTGCGAAAGCCTGGGCCTCTATTTCAAACTCTGTGGTGGCAGCGCCGCCGGATTTTTTTGAGGTGAGTTTTGTTGTTTTCAGAATTTCAAAGAACTCGCTGTCTATGGAGCCGGTATCAATTTTAGCCGTGTAATTTTTGTCGTAAGATGCCTCAAGGCGCAGTTTAAATGGCTCGGCCAGTTTGGGCTTTTTCCGGGGCGGAGTTATTTTAAATGAAACGGTCTGGGAGGCGGCTGTCTGTACGGCTAGTAAAAAGGCCAGTAAAAGGATGTTCGTAAATTTCATATTGTGTTTCTTTCTGTTCTTCGCTAAACCCTAACCCCTGGCCTCTATCCTCTGCCGTTACATTCTTATTCTTTTCTGGCGCTGGCGAAAGAATTTAACCACCGGAGTGTAAATGTCGGATTCAACATTTACGTCTATCCATTGCACGCCGGCCGAAAGCATGGTTCTTTCCAGGCCTTTCCTTTCCATTTCAGCATGTTTCCTGTAAGCGCTGAGAAAGGCGTGGCTTGAAAGATCCGCAACGCCGACTTGGGTTCCGGGACCGCCTTCAAGCCAGTTTGAAGCCAGCAGGGTGTTACAGCACGGCAAACTCCTTTCAATAGGGTCGCTTAAAACCACAGGTATAAGGTCGTGACGCTGGGCCGTCAGGCGCAGTTCGCGGCTGAAGTCCGGGGCGTGGAAATCTGAAAGCAGAAAAACTATGCCCTTCCGTTTCATTATCTTGTTGACCATTGAGAGGGCTTTGGCGATGTCGGTGCCTTTGTTTGCCGGCGCATACGCCACTAGCTCGCGGATAATACGCAAAATATGGTTTTTCCCTTTTCTGGGCGGTATATATAATTCGGCTCGATCGGTGAATAAAAGCAGGCCTGTTTTGTCGTTATTCTTCATGGCGGAAAAGGCGAACATCGCAGCCAGTTCCGCCGCCGCCTCGTTTTTAGCCCGGTCCGAGGAACCAAAGGTCTGCGAAGCCGAGATATCGCAGATTATGAGCAAAGTAAGTTCTCGCTCCTCAATATAGCGCTTAACGAATGGCTTGGAGGAGCGGGCTGTGACATTCCAGTCGATGGAGCGGATGTCGTCGCCCGGCACATATTCGCGCACTTCGGCAAATTCCATCCCTCTGCCTTTAAAAACGCTCTGATATTCGCCCGCGAATGTTTCGCTTACCAGACGGCCGGTTTTTATCTCGATCTGGCGGACTTTTTTTAGAATTTCAGCGGTGTTCATAAGTTAGGGTATAGGGGATAGGGGGTAGGGTATAGAGTTGGGAATTCCTTATTACTATACCCTATCCCCTATACCCTACACCCTGTCTTTACGGCACTTCTATCGCTTCAAAAACAGTTTTCAGCACGGTTTCGGAATTGATGTTTTCGGCTTCAGCCTCGTAAGTTAGCAGCACACGGTGGCGCATGACGTCAAAGCCCACGGCCTTTATGTCTTCGGGGGTTACATAGCCGCGCCCTCCGATGAAAGCGTATGCTTTAGCCGCCTGGATCATAAAAATGGTGGCGCGAGGACTTGCGCCGTAGAGTATCCAGGGTTTTATTTTTTCAAGTCCGTATTTTTCAGGTGTTCTGGTGGCAATAACCAGGTCCAGCACGTAGTTTTTTATTTTTTCATCCACATACACCTGGTCGGCGGTCTGCCTGGCTTTTAAAATCTGTTCGGCGGAAACCACGCTGCCGGCCGATGGGACGCTTTGCCTGGCCATCAGTTCAAGTACTTTGGCCTCTTCGGATTTTGAAGGGTAGTTTATGTTGAGCTTCAGCATGAAACGGTCAATTTGCGCCTCAGGCAGCGGGTAGGTGCCTTCCTGCTCTATGGGGTTTTGTGTGGCCATTACCATGAATAGTTCCGGCAGCTTATAGGTGGAGTCTGAAATTGTCACCTGGCGTTCCTGCATTGCTTCAAGCAGAGCGCTCTGGACCTTTGCCGGCGCGCGGTTTATTTCATCGGCCAGTATGATGTTCGCAAATATCGGGCCCTTTCTCACGGAGAAAGAGCTTTCCCTGGGATTGAAAACGAGAGTGCCGACGATATCGGCGGGCAACAGGTCGGGGGTAAATTGTATGCGCTGAAAAGCGGCTGAAACGGTCTGTGCGAGCGTTTTTACCGCCAGCGTTTTGGCAAGCCCCGGAACACCTTCCAGCAGCACATGCCCGTTGGCGATAAGTCCCACCAGCAGGCCGTTAACCAGATCATCCTGGCCCACAAGCACTTTGGCTATTTCTTTTTTCAGGTCCTGGATGAAAACCGAATCCGCTTGTATTTTTTTGCTCAATTGTGATATTTCCGAGTCCATGGTTTTCTCCTTATTGCCAACAGGCCGGTAGGCTTTACGCATACCGGCATACCTGCATACCTGCTTCGGCTTATTTATTCTACTCTAAAGATGGGTTTCATTTCCAACTCGCGCATCTTCTGCTCTTTGTTAGCTTGTATATCCTGGCGGATACGTTTGACAGCTTCAAGGGCTTTAAGACGTATTGCATCATCGTAATCTTCCATGGCCGGGGTAAGGGCCAGGATGGCTTCTTTGTTGGAAAAAGTGCCTATGGCCTCAACAGCTTTAAGGCGGGTTTCTTTGTCGTAGTCTTTAATCGCGCCGCTGATGAGCCCCAGACTCAGTCTGCTCTTGTCTTTGGCGAGCATATCTATAATGCTTTTTTTGACCGCGGGCTCGGTTTCCTGGTCAAACATCATTCTGATCACCCGCGGAATTTGCTCATCCTGCAGCTGCCAAAGCAGTTCCACGGCTGCGAAGCGCACTTTTTCGTTTGGGTCCTGCGTAAGATTTCGCAGTGTTTTTAAGGTGCTGAGAGAAAATTTTATGGTATAGGTCGTTTCAGGCTTCTGCGGCAGGGGCTGTTCTTCAACCGCCTTGGCCGTGACTTTTTTTGCCTGTGAAAGCATTTCCTGCTGGCGCACTTCGGCCTTCTGCCCGTTGACCAGGTAGTATATACCGCCTACGAAGACTAAAAGCATTACGATCCATTTCATATTAGTACTTCTGAACTCTTAGGATACATTTTTTTTATTTTCAGTTCAAGCTTTCCTTTCGCAAGGGAAACTTTTACCAGGTCCAGGTCGGAAAGCTTGTTCCAGTATCCAGCATCAAGCGGCTCGCTTGAAAAAACAAGGGAGTCTTTTTCCCTGCGCCAGGCCAGCCGGCCGAATTCCCAGCCGGGGGTGAGCAACGCGCACTTGGCCCAGCCTTTTTTGTGGTGGCATAGGACCCACAGGTTTTTTGAATCCGCAAGCATTATATTCATGCCGCTATATGGGGCGTTTCTCTGCGGATAGCGTTTTTTGCAGGAAAGCCAGATGGTGTTTATTTCATCCAGCGCCATTTCAATGGCCTGGTCCGCCGTTCCGTAGGCGTCCATCATTTTCATTATCTGCCAGAAAAGCACCTCGCTGTCATTTATCCCTTTTACAAATCCGGAGTATTTGCCAAGCGTGGTTTTTATCTCGTTGGGGATGTACAGCGTACCGTTGTGCGCGAACGCGAACCCGTTCCCGCAAAAAGGCTGGGTGTTTTTGAGGCCGAGAAGCCTGGAGCGGGAGAGCCCTTCGGGGTTTGAGGCGTCCCGCAGGTGCGCGAGCAATACATTGGAGCCGGAGGAGGCCGCAAGCGCCGCGCGCCTGAAAGCCGCTTTTTCGGCGCGTGCGGCCCCAGCGCTTTTAAGAGCCAGCGGCTTTGAGCCGCGGGTAAAATAAGCCATCCCCCAGCCGTCATCCTGGAACCTGCCTTTTACGGCGTCGGCCTGCTTTAAGAGGGCTTTTCCGGAGTCGCACAAAATGTCCGTGCGTACGGTCGGCTTCTTAGTTATGATAGCGGTCATTCTGCACATAAGATTCAGAGAGATTAAATCAATTTTATGGTGTGGTCTTCAACTTTAAAAATTTTACCGCGAAAAATTTTATTTTTATTTTGAAAGCGGGTGGCGGGGTTGGTATAATTATCTGGGGTAAAGTTTTTGCCGCCTATTTAAGGAGAGTCCGGATATGGAAGATGATAATTTGGTTTTTATTCCTCAGTCAGGCCAGATGACGGAGCCGCTTGAACAGTTTTCCCCTCAGGATAAGGTTGAAGGGCCTGTTTCCGCCGGATTTAACGAACGGTTTCTGGCGTATGTGGTGGATGCGCTTCCTTTTGTGGCGGTTTGTTATGCCTCTTTTGGTCTGCTGATAAAAAAAGGACTGCTTGGTTATTCCGAAGCCTCGCAGTCAAAGTGGAAGCTTTTATGGATATTGGCCTATCTGGTTTACGAAACGATCTTGTCTTCCGGAGGGAGGGCCACTGTCGGCAAGTTTATAATGAATATAAGGGTTAAGGCTGTCTCGGGAGAAGACCTTGGAATTTTCAGAGCGTTTCTGCGTTCGCTCGCTTATTTTTTAAGCGCCGTATTGCTAAACCTCGGTTTTCTGCTGGCCCTGGTCACCCGCAATAAGCGCTCCCTGCACGACTATATTTCCGGCAGCAGGGTGGTAAGCCTGAGGGAGCGAGGGGACATGGCGAACGGGATGATACTTGTCCTTTCCTGGGCGCTCATCGCTGTGTTTTGCGGTTCCTGGATAAACCGGAGCGTACTGAAGATGACTCCCTTTGAGAAACGCCAGGTTATAACCGCCTACAAAACCGTTTACAAGTTAGGGGTGCTTGAAAAAATTTACCTCAGGGAAAATGGCCATTATACCAATGATCTGAAGCGTCTGGCGGCCCTTACCGGTAATGTTAGCGCGGTGCGCGCTGAACTGGTGAAAAATCTGGCCGAAAACACTCTTCTGCTGGCCAGTGACGGAAGAGGTTTTAAAATTACCGCCAGAGCGCGGAATTGGCGTAAGACCGAAGTACAAGTGACCTCTCCCCCGCCCGCGCCCTGAAGCAAGTGGCAGGTCACAAGAGCACAAGTCACAAGCAAGAGGCTGCAGCCGGCAGGATATAAGTTAGGGCCGAAAGCAAAATGCAAAATGAAAAATTTGCATTTTACATTTTGCACTTTGCGCTTCCCCGCTACACTTCTTTAATGTATGCGGTATTTTTCCGAGCCGCTCTGGCAGGGCAGACAGTATCTGGCTGAAGGAATGGCTTTGATGCGTTTTTTCTCTATCACGCGCTTGCAGTGCTCGCAGACGCCGTAGGTGCCGTTCTCTATTTTTCGCAGCGCGGCCTCTATATCGCCCAGTTCCCCCATCTCGCTGTCCGAAAGCTCAAAAAGGATTTCCTTCTCAAGACTTTGGGAAGCTTGGTCTATGGAATCCCCCACTTCCGGTTCCGGCAGGTCCAGTTTCTTTTTTTCCTCCACTGTTTTTGAAACTGAATCTTTCATCGCCTTAAGACTATGGGCCAATTGGTCCATTTCCGCTTTGGAAAGAATTCCCTGAACGGAGCTTTCTACGGCACGGCGGTTTTTATTTTCCGTGCGATTTTGGCTCTGACCTGCGGCAGGCCGGGGGACACTGTGCGGCGGTTTTCCCTGGCGCTGTCCACGGCTTACAATTATTTTCGCGGCTTTCTTGGTTGGTTTTTTAGTGGTTTTTTTCATATTTGAACTCCTGTGAAACAGATAGCAATCATTTGTGTCCTATAGGCTATATCTTGAAGTAGTGAAAAACACGGGCTTGTGCGCCGTCACAACGCGCTTCCAGGCTTTTATTTTGTCGCGGTAATATTTAGGCAGTATGAAAGCGCCGGTTATAGTCAGGCCGTCGCTGTATTTAAGGGGCCGCTTCAGTCTTGAGAGGATCGCTTTGTCCAGCTTATCCGCTTTAAGATTCTGAGGCGCGGCCGCAGTAGAATCTGTGCAGTATAGCCAGGTCCAAGGCATGTCGTAAGAGGGGATGAACGCGGTGTAGCTGCCCACAAATCTGAAAATTTTTCCTAGCGTCCGGCGAAGCGCCGCGTGCAATTCAAACTGAAGAGGGGTTCCAGGGCCTGCCTGGGCAGTAAAAATGGCGCCCGGGGTCATTATCCTTTTGAGTGAACGATAGAACTCAAGAGTGTAAAGCTGGTATGCGGGACCTTTTTCTATAGGGCTTGGCAAATCGGAATAGATCAGGTCAAATTTAAGTTTTGTGCGTTCAACATATTTTTTTGCATCCTGAACCAGCAGTGTCAGCCTTGGGTCCCTGAAGGCGCCCTTATGCCAGGCCTGAAGATATTTGGCGGCGAAGCCGAGTATAGAGTGGTCAATATCGGCCATTATGACTTTTTCAATTCCGGCATCGTTCAGTACCTCTCGTGCAGTGGCACCCTCTCCCCCTCCGAGTATGAGCGCTGTTGTTGGGGAGCGTAGGGCCAACAGCGCCGGGCAGACCAGCGATTCGTGGTAAAAAGCCTCGTCATACCGGCTTGACTGGGTTTCGTGGTCAATAATCAGCATTTCCCCGAAGGTGGGTGTTCTTATAAGCGTGGCTTTTTGAAAATAAGTCTCAGAGGTTTCAAGTATAGCTTCAGCCTTGTGGGCGTGCAATTCGCCCTTTGTGAAATATTCAACAAACCACCGCCCGCGCGGCAAAAGAGATTTTTCCGTTTTTATCCAATCGAAGTCAGGTTCTATTTTTTTCATTCAGATGTTTCACGTTTACCAGCGCTGAAGTTACGAAAAGTTAAACCGAAACATTCACCTCTTAAAAATTAGTTAACTTCAGACTTCAGCGCTTCTAGCGCTCATGCAGCCTATCCCGGCAATAGTCCCCGCTCCATCTTCATGGCGCTGAAGTGTGAGGACTTGAAACGTTTCTTTAATACCTTGAAGGCCTCCCAGGGTATTATTTTGTCTCCGCAGGTAAAAAGGTCAACGGAGGCGTATTTGTGCTCAGGCCAGGTATGAATGGCAAAATGTGATTCGGCAATTACCACCACTCCTGAAACACCGTATGGCGCGAAATGGTGAAAAATAGAATCTATGACGGTGGCGTTTGCGGCTTTGGCTGCCTCGATCATTATAGCCTGTACCGTGTCCACCCTGGAGAGGGCCTTCTTGTCGCAGCCGTAAAGTTCAATAACCAGATGTTGGCCTAAAGCTTTCATATCACCGTTGTCCTAAGTCCCAGTAATTAATTTTTAAGACATAGAATCTATAAAATTCAGTCTTGGATGTCAAATACAGGATGGATTTAATGCGCCCCGCGCTTTTGGCTCAATGCGCAAAAGTTGCGGTTTTACTGGCGGTTCATCCCTCAGAAA
>DMES01000014.1:23861-50984 GCA_003450815.1 Elusimicrobiota bacterium
GGTATTCAAATCGCAGCCAAAAGGGCCGGGCCAGGCATAAAAACTCCGGAAATTGACGCAATTCCCGTGCTTATGGTTTGAATGTAATTCCCTTTATTTTTGTGAAAATGGAACGATCCCTGCGCTGGAAAACAGGGCTGCGGAAAGGAAAATCAAAAGTAATGGAGATCCTGTGGGTCGTTCCAAGATCCCCCATGGGCACGAAGGCGTAGTCAAGCGAGAAAAAATGCAGCGTGGCGCCCACGCCCAGGCTAAGTCCGCCCAGCCCGTCGCTCAGGCGCTGGGTATTAAGGCCCGCGCGCAGGTACAGGCGGGTTAACTCGTTCGGCTCTGTAGCCAATTCAGTACCGACAAGCACATTGGGTTTATTTTGTTTTGGAAACACCGCGTCGGTTGAAAAAAGCAGGCTGCGGAAGAGGTTTACCGAGGCGCCCAGTTTCAGCGTAAGGGGCAGGGTGTTTTCTTCCTTGTCATAGCGCAAACCCTTCCCGAAATTTGACACAGTGACGGCCAGGCGGTAGGGGATATCCTTGAAATTATATGTCATTATTCCAAAATCTCCGGCATAGCTCTTGGCGGAGTGAACAATATCCGAATGTATTTGTTTAATCGCAATGCCCACGGAAACATCCATGTCTTTGTCGGAAAATTCAAGAATGGCCTTGCTGTAAGAAAGAGTGAATACCTGGTCTTTAGGTGAAAAGGTTCCAAGCTTGTTGCCGTCAACATCGGTATTGTCCAGGGTGCCTATATCGGTAAACAGCGCTGATATGCCGATTACGTCGCTGTGAGAAAGCCGTTGGGCATAGGCCGCATACTGGTAGCTGATATCGGCTACATATTGGGAACGCATGAACACGGCGGAAAGTTTAGGTATCTGCACCAGTCCCGCCGGATTCCAGTATATGGCGGAGGCTTCATCGCTTATGGCGGAATAGGCTCCCCCCATGGCTGCGGCTCTTGCGCTGGTGGGAAGGTTAAGAAAGTCGGCGCAGGCGGTTCCTGCGGCTTTTGAAGAGAAGTAATTTGGCGCAGCCAGAGTCTGTTGCGGGCAAACCAAGGCAGCTATTATAGCAGCCGCCATCACCGCCGCCGCCTTCAGTTTCGTGTTGTAATCCCTAAAACTTCTCATAAATAATCCATCCGTCCAGATTACCTTTCCACAGCTATTTTTAGTATTTTCTTGCCCGCAGTTGAGTCCACAATTGCCAGGTATACTCCGCTGGCCACCAGTTTGCCGTGCTTATTTACTCCTTTCCAAATAAGGAAGCCGGTAGTTCCGGCTGTCCCCTCCCAAACTTTGTCTCCGGAAAGAGTGTAAATGGTTACCCTGGCTGAAGCCGGCATACGATCTATGGTCACATACCCATTGCCCCTGTTGAGATACAAAGGGTTAGGAAAAACCCGTGTATTACTAAGATTCGGGGCGGCCTGGCTTAATATGAGCTGGAAAGTGCTGAAGTGGTTCAGCGTAGCGGCTACGGTCATCAGGCCGGTGTCTATTTTTGTTTCAAGCGGCAGGCATTGTCCCGAAAGCGGGTTATAGCGGGCTATTACCAGGTTGGCAAGGTTGGTACGAATATCGGTTATTCCAGGGGTCGTATCGGTGACCGCGGAGTAGCTCAACGTAATAGTGACGGGGGCCATGGGTTGGGCGTTGTTCTGGGAATAGATGGAGAATTCCAGGGGTTGTACCCCTCCCAGAAGATAAGAACATGAATTGCTTGCGTCAGGACTGGCAGGAAACGATGAAATGGCTATAGCCGTAGCCTGAGCGAAAGAGGCGGCGGGTACTTGCATCCAGACTTGTCGGCCGTTGGGCAGTATCCCATAAATAGTCGTGTCGGCCGAGGGGTTGCTGACCCCGCCGACGGAGCCGGAGGGGGCGCCGTTGGGCCCCGGTACAGTTACTACAACGGTATTAGGAGGATTAGGTACGCACTGTGAGCGGGCCGTTTCGAAACCTTCTTCATTCCTGCCCGCCACGTCAAAGTAATAAGTGGTCGCGGTCAACAGGTCGGTAATAGTCAGCTCGGAGCTAGTGTAATACTGGCTGAAAGATTTTTTACTTATCATGGCCTGGTCGAAGCCCATGGTGGAGGACCTTACCTCATAAATTGTCGCAGTTGAGTTATCCAGCGTATCCCATTTTAATACAACTCCATCCATGGAAATTGAAGTCGGCCGGACATTTGCCGGAGGCCTGGCCTTTGTGGACTTCGAGCCAAGTTGCAGCGGAGCGGCCCATTTCCCGTCTCCGTTGGCGGCTAGTACGACGGCGTAATACTTATAATTTGGCTTCAGGTTAGCGAAGGCTGCTACGCAGCTGGCTACGCAGTTTGTAACATTTATCAGAGTGTGGGTACTGGAAAATTTGCTGTCCAGTGAAATGACCGCTGTGTAGACGGTAGAGGCTGAATTGCCGTTCGTTAGCCAGTTTAAAGTAAAGCTTCCGGTACTTACACCGGTGAAAGTGTTTATCCCGTTGGTAATAGGCGTGACGGCAAGGGTATAGACGAGACTGGAGTAGGCAAAGGGGCCTAAAACCCATGTGGTCGCTGTAATCTGCTTTCTCGCCTGAACGGCCACATTGTAAGGTGTGTTGGTGGAAAGATGCATTTGTGTATAGTTGTTGCCGGCTATGCCGGAGCTTAGTAACACGGGATTCGCGGTTCCCGCGGTTATATCGTAGATGTTATATGAGGTGGCGCCTATGGACTCGTCCCACGACCAGGCGATCTCCGACATATTAACAGCGGTTCCCTGAAGATTTGAAATATTCCCCACTGTCACTGTGGAGACCGGCAGCACGCCCGGATCCCCCGCCTCAAACGACATATACTGCGCATCGTAGCTGGAAAGGACATTGTCCCTGTTTTTTGCGCGGACTCTGAAAAAGTAATTTCTATTCGCGGATAAGGTAGTAAGGGTGGTGGAAGTGCTCAGATGGTTAACCGAGAATGGAATGGGCGTTGAGATGTTTGCCGCGTACGAGAACGGGGTTTCCAGGGCGTCGGACTGCTGGTAAACTGAAACTTCGTACGGCGTAACGGCAGAATTCCCGTTCGGGTTCCAGGTAAGCGATACGGTTTCAAAACTGGCGGCGGTGACAGCGAGACCGAAGGGCGCCGCAGCGTAGGTGTAATAAGTGGCGCTTGGGCTGAGCGGCCCGTAACCGCCCAAATTATAGGCGGCGATGTATACTGAAACCGCGGTATTCGGCGGGAGGCCGGTCTGGGTGTAATTGGCTGGGTCGGCATAAGTCGCCGTGGAGATAAAGAGATTGTCGGTGGACGAGAAAAGGGCGTAGCCGGACGGGAGCGGGTCATTGAGAGCGATAGTGCCGCTGTTCCATGTCCAGGTTACGGAACTGGAGCCGAGGATCGTAGCGGCAATGTTAGTCGCAAGGCCGGTGGGGCGCGGTATTGAGATCTGCACCACGCGGCCGTTGGAATATTGCCCGTTTGCTTCGGCTCTGGCGTAATAGTAGCCGTATGGTATTTCCGCCTCGTTGAGAGGCAGGGCCACGGTGATAGAGGAAAGGGTGTTTTCCCATAAGGAATTGCTGCTTCCGAAAAGGGTGTAGATGCCGGTAGTCAGGTCTATCAGGAAACCGCTGGGAGTGTCCATGGACTGTAAATAAACCCGCGGGTTGTGGAAAGAGGAGTTGGCCGAACCCGCTCCGCCTCCCGATGCTTCAGTGATGCCATGGAAGTTGGTCGCGTCGCTAAGAAGGGTCAGTTTCTGGCCCCTGTCCAGAAGGTCCACAGCTGTGGCGGTTGAAATCTTTGGATTTCTATTTTTGGGGGCCATGCTGTATACATCAGGGTAAGGTGCGAAATATTCGGATTGCACGCTGTAAAGATATTGAGCCCCACCCCCCCCGCCGATCACCAAAACATAGCCATTAAGACCCAGTACGGCGGTATGGTTGGCCCTGTTTTTAGTTAAAGCATAGTTTGCCCAGACGTCAAAATCCGTGTTAAACAGTTCAGCTTCATTGCGGGCGGCTCCCGGAGTTTCACCGCCGGTTATAAGTACTTTCCCGGTGGTAAGCAATGTCGCTTTATGGTTTGCGCGTTCGTAGTTCATGTTTCGTGCATCGACCTGAGTCCAGGTTATTCCGTTGTAGAGTTCTGTGGAAATTCGCGGGCCGCTTCCATTGCTTCCTCCGGTGACCAGAACTCTTCCGTCCTTTAAAAGCGTGGCGGTATGTGCATACCTTGCGGTGTTAAGATCTTGCGGAGCAGGATTCCAGGTCTTAGTGGTATGATTGAAAATTTCTGCTCCGCGCAGTGCCATGCCGTTTATCCCGCCGGTCACAATAACATCTCCGTTCTTAAGCAGGGTGGCCGTATGCTGCGCGCGGCCGGTTGCAAGGGGGCCTACCGTCTGCCAAGCGGCGGCGGTGGTTATGAATAGTTCGGTCACATTCGAATATCCTATATCGGATGACCCGCCGGTTACAAGCACATTGCCGTCCGGCATTAGTGTGGCGGTGTGATTCTGACGCGGAACAGACATGCTTTGCGCCCGCACCCATCTCTTTGTGTCCGGATAGTATATCTCGGTTGTGGCCACAGCGGCCGTGGAGGCACCGGTTGTTCCGCCGGTCACAAAAACAGTGCCGTTAGGCAGCAGAGTGGCGGTGTGGCGCGAGCGGTTGGAAAACATATTACCCACATACTCCCACTTCTTTGTAGCGGGGTCGCGAAGTTCGCAGGTGACGGAGGTTCTTGCGCCATCCGAGCCGCCGCAGGTAAGAATAGAGCCATCCGCCAGAAGGGTGCTGGTGTGGTAGGCCCGTTTTTCATTGAGTGGCGCTTCAGTGGTCCAGCCGGTTGCCGGCTTCGGTATAGTTACTATCACCTTTTGTGCGGGACTTGCCGTGAAAGTTCTTGCGCCGCACTCTGTGGCGGGAGCATTCTCGCAGTTCCTTCCGCCGGTGATAAGTTCGTCCGCGGCGGGTGTTACAATGTATGTGTGGTTGAAGATAGGCAGGGCGGAATCGTATGATTCGTCTGTCGTGTTCCAGGTGAAATCGCTGGATTTAAACCCGAGATTAGTAGAGAAGATCATCTCCCTTATCACCACGCTGGAGGTGTTTATGGCATAAGGCGCATCTTTTGTCAGGGCCAGGGGGTTTTTAGTTGTAGTTGAGAAAATGACCGTGCCGCTAGGGTTTTGCAGCGTTACCACATTAATAAAATCCCCGGCCTTTGTCGTGGCGGGGCTGATAAGGTAGCCTACCGGCAGGCCGTCCAGCGGGGCCTGAACGGCGGCGGTTACATAAACACTAACAGTCCCTTTGTCGCCGTTACTTGCCGTATAGTCAGCGGTGAAAGTGGGTTGGTCTGGACTGGCCGGGGATATATAAACATCGCCATCAACCACTCTGCCGCTAACCGGGCGGCTTAGGTCCAAGTCCAGCAGAAGCTTTATAACCGATGCTCCCTGCAGCGTGCAGCTTGTCGCACCCGTGTCATCCGGTCCCGTGCATCCGGCAGTTATCAGACTGCTTCCGGATTGAATTGTAGGGACTTGGCTGAAAAATGTCGGGACTAGGTTTCCGTAGCCGCCATCAATCTTAACCTCTCCGGAAGCGCTAAGTGCGGTGGCGTGAGAACTGGTGCGATATGGCATCAGCGAAGACGAAGCCCCGTTTACAATACCCCTTCCCGCCGGATCAAAGAACTCCGCGCCGTCCAGATAGCCGTGGCTGCCGGCTTGCTGGAGGGCTTGAGCGTTCGGATTATCGTAGTACCACTTTTCCTCTGTGCTCAGATTGAAAAAATTGGTGTAATTGTAGCCGCCGACTATCATTATGTTGCCGTTATCTAGCGTTGTTATAGTGTGGTATGCCCGTGCCTGCAGAAGCGCTGAAACAGGCGTCCACGAGTCATGCGTGACATCGTATATTTCATTGTCGGGGAGGTATACTATAGTGCCGCCGCTCCATGTCAGGCCTCCGGAGATGAAAATATTACCTGAGTTCAGGGCCGTGGCCGCATGGTTTATTCTTGAAACGGCCATGGAAGCTGCCGTCTTGAAGTATGGCGCAACGGTTGCTTTAGCGTTAAAAATCTCGCAGGTCTCGGTTATCCCGGTGGCGTAACCGGCGGCGGTCTGCCCGCCGCAGATGAGCACACTGCCGGCATTATTGCCGCGGTTTATAAGATTAGCCGTATGTCCGCCGCGGGGATGCTGCATGTTGCTTCCCACCAACTGGAATGAATTGGTCAGATTACTGTAAATATACGCCGTGTTCAAAGGAGTTCCGGAGTCGTCAAACCCACCCGCGATAAGCACTCGTCCATCCCCAAGAACCGTGGCCGTGTGCGAGGACCGGGCTACGCCGGCGGCAGCAATATCCTGATAGGACGCCAGGGCGGTGTTATACAATTCCGCTGAGGCTGCGTGTGAGTTGCCTGAACCGCTGACTCCGCCTACCACCAGAAAATTACCGTCCGGTAAAAGTGTTGTGGTGTGGCTGTGCCGGCCGGTTGAAAGCGGTGGAATTGCGCTAGCGTCGATCAACGGGCAAAGCAACAGGGCCGTGACTATGGGAATTATTTTTCTATAACCCATAAGGATATTATAAACTTCCTATGTTACGAGTTTGTTAAATCGCTTTTGAATTTATATGCTACTTGACTTCCACTATTGATTCCCCCACCGCCGCTTTAGGTTTGCCGGAGTCAAGCGTCTTCTTTCCGTCAACGGTAAAGTGATATAAGTAATTGCCGGGTAGAATATAAACCTCTGCTTGCCAGACGCCGTTTTTTTTCGCCATCTTCACCTCTTTCCAGCTTGTGAAACTGCCGGAAATAAAAACGGTTTTGGCCGAGGCGTGTTTGTATTCAAAATGTGTTTTTATAGCTTTTACTTTTTGAGGCTCTTCCTTAGTCGCTTTTGCTTTTTCGCCTGGTTTTGAGACTGGAGGTTCTTCTTTATACGCAGCCAGGTTTTTTTCCCCAACGCCTGCCTCAGGATCTGAGGCGGCTCCGATTTCCCCGGCTTCAGACAATGGCATAGGGACTGGCCGTATCTCCAGCGTGTCTCTGGTAAAATGCAGTATGAGACGGTTGTAAACGGTATAGCCGCAAAAAACAGCGGCGCAGAAACTGACAAATGCGGTGAAAACCCAGAAAGCTTTGGATTTAGTCATTATTCTCCGAACATCCCTAACTTACTTGTGACCTGTGACTTGAGACCTGCAACTTTTGTTATGGAGCGGGCGATGGGAATCGAACCCACGTCTAAAGCTTGGGAAGCTCTCGTTCTACCATTGAACTACGCCCGCCTATGTCGCACCCCGCCCGCACAGCACAGCGGACGGGGCGATTAACGCCGGCCTTTAAGCGGTGACGGCCGGTGCTCCACAAGGGGAAAACCCAGGTTTTCCCCGTTATCTCGTCGCCGTCGGCCAGCTCGCTACGCGAGGGCCAGGACGGCTGAACCCCTTTCCTGAAAGGTGATTCTTTATCGCACCCCGCCCGCACTGACCTGTGGGCGTGCCGTAACAAGGGCTATGCCCTACAGACGGCCTGCACAGCGTTCGGGGCGATTAACTACTTTCCCACGCACTTCACTAATTCTACTTAAAACTTTCTATCTTTTCAATCTGTTAATTTATGTTATAAGTTTAAGAAACTCCTCACGCACCCGGTTATCTGATCGAAATATCCCTAGCATAGAACTGGTAACCGCGCTGGAAGAGGCATTTTTAATTCCGCGCATGGTCATGCACAGATGATGGGCTTCTATAACTATTCCCACACCCTTAGGTTTCAGCTTCTTTTGCAGAGTGTCGGCTATTTGTATGGTAAGGCGTTCCTGTACCTGCAGGCGTCGTGAAAAAGCTTCCACCAGGCGCGGTATTTTAGACAGGCCTATTATCTGTCCGTCAGGGATGTAGGCTAAATGAACTTTGCCGAAAAAAGGCAGCATATGATGTTCGCACAAAGAATAGAAAGCGACATCTTTTACTATTACCATCTCGCGGTAATCGGCTTTAAAGAAGGCCCCGTTGAAGACCTTGTTTATGTCGGTTGAATAGCCGGCGGTCATTTCGCGCCAGGCCCTGGCCACCCTTTGCGGGGTTTTAATAAGTCCGTCCCTTCGCGGGTTTTCCCCTATTTCAGTCAGTAGTTTCGTAATCAGGGGCTCTATCTTGTCGCTCGCCCCGCCGTCTTCTTTAGGCCGCTTGTGTCGGAATTTATAATTTGCAGGCGTTTTTTGAGGATTAATAGGTGGCGGGATCATATGATAATTCTACAAAATTGCGGGGGAAATTCATTGCCCTGATCCCCAAAAAATGCCCGCTATTTTTTTCAGCGGGCATTTTTTGGGGATTACTTTGAAACGATATAAAGCCAATTGCTGGTGGCGGTTAGTTTGGCGGAAGAGGACTTAAGGCTCTTTATAGCGGTTGAAAGTTGTTTTATAGCCTGCTGGTCTTCCAGCAGCTGCGTGATATTTTTACCGTAAACTTTTCCCGTCTTGCGTGAAGAAACGGCGTCGCGCATTGCTGTTTTTTTATTTTTAGCGGCAAAGGCGGCCGCCAGCAATCCCACCCGGGCCACTTTTTTATTCATCTTAGCGCTGTAACTTCGAATGGTTTTGGTATATGGAGAAAGGCTTGAACCAGGCTGGATCTCGGTAAATTGTGCTTTATTCAAAGCCGCAGTGTTGTCCAGATTTACTTGTATTATTTTCAGTCTCAGGCTTAAAGCGGAAATGTCCTGCGCGGTGAGTCTGGCGTTTGCGGTATCCAAAGTTTCAATGACTTCGTCCAGGTATTCATCCTGGCGCACCAGTTTAAAAAGTATATCTTTCATCTGCTTTAGTTTCTCCGCTTTCGCGGCTGCGGCGACTGTTTGCTCAGCGGATCGAACCGTTTTTTTAGTGGTGACAGAGCCGAAGGCAAGAGATACTCCTAAAACCGTCACTATTGCCGCGGGTAATACAAATTTGAATTTCATAGCTGTTCCCTTGAGCGTAACTGCTCAGGTGGATAGGCTGTAGACAGTTAGGCTATTAGGTAGGAGACAAACTTCAGCCTATCTACCTATAGCTATAGTATATCCTTTGTAGACTTTCCGGACACGGGTCATGAGTGCTAGATTACGGTGGCAAAGGGCCTGGCGTGTTTTGGGTATAAAGACCTGGAGAACAACCGGACTATTGTTCCCGCAGGGATAGGCCATTAGCCTCTGCCATAAGAATCGCACATGTCGTAAACTATTAACGCAAGGGGAACATTCTTGTACGCCTCTGCGGAGCGGTTATCGCGGTCGGCGAAACTAAAAAGTCAAGGAGAAAAGCATGAAAGGAGTTAAAATGTTTTTGGCATTAGCGATAGTGATCTGCGCCAACGGTTTGTCTTACGCGGGAAGTTATAAAGTGGATGCGACCGTTGATGTATTAACGAACCATGGAGTTTATCACGTGCGCGACTCTGCCGGCAGTTTGTACGCTCAGGTGTCCGGTCTTAAACAGACTGAAACCGCCATCTACGGCGAAGGGCCTTTTTCAGCTCTAAATAAGCGCGAAACCAAGGACGATACCGATGTTGTGGGAGTGGATATTAATGGACATTCCGAGCTTGCTCTGGAAAAGCTGCCTAACGGCGGCGTACTTATAAGTGTCGATGTCCTGATCAATGATGTTATCGAAGGCGCTCCGGTTAACGTAGAGAGCAAATACAAAGCGGCCGCGCAATTCACCCAAGGCTCATGGGAAGATTATCAAGCTGGCAACAGCGTTGAACTACAGCTTACCGAAGAAGGCCAGAAAATGGCGACCGAAGCTGTGGCTGCAAATATTAAAAAAATGCTTCTCAAGGTGAAAAATCTGTTCACCGCGCAACTCCAATCGGCTGGCGCTGAATTCGGTGAAATTACGCTGGAAAGACTCGCCGTAAAAGGAAAGTCGGTTATAAAAGGCACCTCTAACCGCCTGGAAATGATCGGCGCTCCGACCACGATTGAAATGAGCTTTGTGGTTAAGGCTAACTTCTAATCTGCTTCGGCATAGAACAGAACCCGCCCGCTATTTCAGCGGGCGGGTTAATTCTTTGTGGATTACTGTTTACCGATTACCGCTGAGCGCGCTTTTGTGTCGTACTTGCAGTTATTTTCTTTAGTGCGCGTAGGGCCTGGAGGCGGTTTTTTATTTTGCCTTCAAATTGCAGAAGCTGCGTTTTTTCAAGGATTTCCCCCACCCGCGGGCCTTCCTTTATTTTCAGTATTCGTATAACATCGTGTCCGTCTATCAGCCGTGCGGTGCGCAGCTTGATGTTCTTTTTAACATAAACCCTGAAAAGCAGGTTCAGCACCTGCAGAAAGCGCAGGGTTTTTTTCAGGCCGTTATAAGGCAGGCCGCCTTTGGGTATCGGCAAAGGGTTTTCTTTTATTTTCCCCATCACTTTAACAAGCGTCGGCTGTGTTATGTAGCTTGCGTGATCGGCCCAGGAAAGCGTGAGCAGTGGCACGGTGTATTCTCCCGCCATCCTGAAAAATCTGAAAATGGCCCTGTCTGAAATTATGTCGTTTGAAGCCAGGTTTCCTGGCCGCAGGTGGTGTCCGACTATATTGGATACCAGGCGTATGTCTTCGCGTGAAAAGCGCAGGTCCGCCATCAGCCGCTCGCTCATAAGCGCGCCGTGTTCCTCGTGCCCAAAAAACCTCAGCCGCCCCTTGAAAACGGCCGCCTTCGGGGGCTTTGCGATATCGTGGAGAAGGGCGGCAAGTTTCATTACGGCCGGCTTACTAAAAAATTCCTCAATTTTTTTATATTCCGGAACGGCCTTCGGGAGGTGTGCGAAAAGATAATCCATCCTTTCCACCACCCGCAGTGTGTGTTTAAGCACGCCGCCGCGTCCGTAATAAATTTCAGCGCAGGTTTCCTGGGGAGCCAGATCCGGAAATATGGCGGTTAAAAGGCCGGCCTTGTGCATAAGGCCCAGCCAGTAATTAGAGCGCTCATTTTCAAGCAGCAGCAGCAATTCATCGTGCACCCGCTCCGGCGCCGAGGTTTTTATCAGGCGGACCCGGCGTTTTAATTCATGGAAGGTGGAGGAGTTTATTTTAAAACCCAGAGCCGCCGCCAGACGGAAGGCCCTTAGCGTTCTTAAAGGGTCTTCCCTGAAAGCGCCGGGGCCCGCCGTTTTCAGCTCTTTTTTCAAGGCGGCGCCGAGTCCGTTGAGGGGATCTATTATTTTTTTCCTGTCCAGGCAAGGCAGGCGTAAGGCGCCGGTTTTTTTATCAAGGGCGAACTTCAGGGCGCGCTCAAGCGGCAGAGCCATGGCGTTTACGGTAAAATCTCTTCTTCTGAGGTCGGCGTCAAGGTCTTGTCCCTGAAAAGGCGCTATGTCAAGCTGCAGAAAAGGCGCTTTTCTTGTTTTAATACGGTAAACAAGGTTCTCTTCGTCCAGCGGAAAGCAAGCCGCGTTTAGCTTGCGGGCGAGTTTCAGTGTTTTTGATCTGAAGTGAGGCCCGGGTGGAACGGCAAGGTCTATGTCTTTGAAACTTTTTTTCAGCGAGGCATCTCTGAGCGCGCCTCCCACCAGATAGGCTTCTCCAAAAATATCAAGGATAATTGTTGTAAGATGTCGCATGTTACACTGTCATCCGCATTCTCTTCTCAAGTTCCTTTTTTATCAGTTCGCGTTTAAGCACCTTCTGCAGAGTATTTTTAGGCAGGCTTTCAACTATTTCAACTTCTTTCGGGCGCTTATACGGGTCCATGCAGGCTTTTATGTGGGCCATCACTTCATGTTTGTCCAGCATTACCCCCTGCTTCGGGACCACGAAACATTTCATGGTTTCGTTGCCGTCATGGGCCGGCAGCCCTATGACGGCCGATTCCTGTATTTTGGGATGGTGGTTTATTATCTGTTCAAGCTGCGCCGGAAAAACCTTTAGCCCCTTTATTATTACCATGTCTTTTTTGCGGTCGCGGATAAACAGGAACCCCTCGCTGTCAAGCACGCCGATATCGCCGGTTTTCAGCCAGCCGTCCGCGCTAAAAAGATCCTTGGTGGCCTCATCATTATCGTGGTAGCCGCTTGTTATATTGGGGCCGTGCACCAGAATTTCACCTTCTTCCCCCTCTTTAAGTTCGCGTCCGGCCTCGTCCGTTATTTTCACTTTGACGCCCGGCAGCGGCTTTCCCACCGAGCCGTGTTTGCGCGCGTGCGGCAGGTTTACGCTTATTACGGGACTGGTTTCGGTGAGGCCGTAGCCTTCCAATAGCGGTATTTTGAAAATCTTTTCAAAAGAGTTCTTTATCACCAGGCTCAAAGGGGCAGCGCCGGAAAGGCAGAAGCGCACTTTACGCAGGCTCCAGTATTTCAAAAAAAATTTCTTAACTCCCTTGGCTTCCCTGGCTAACACGCCGTAAATCTGCGGCACGGAGATCATTATGGTTACCCCTTCCCTGCCCATGGCCTGAAGCCATGGTTTCGGCGGAGTAATGCTTTTTATTATCAGAGTTTTTGTGCCCAGCATCAGGGGCAGTATCACATCGGCGGTCCAGGCGAAGGTGTGGAACATCGGCAAAAGGCACATGAAAATATCTTTGGGTGTGGGTCTGAAGCCGTCTATTGCCGCCCTTGCGTTTGAGAGAATATTGGCGTGGGTAAGAAGCACCCCTTTAGGGTGGCCGGTGGTGCCGGAGGTGTATAGTATGGAAACCACATCACCGCCTTCTGCCCGGGAGTCTTTTGTCTGCGGGTGGTAACGCGCGCTTGTAAGGTACGGCCAGAATTCCACCGCGTCAGGAACGGCAGGCAAAGGCGGAGGGCAGGCGGAGTTTAAGGCGGAGTAAGAAGCGGTAGTCGCTTTTCCTATGCCTTTACCTCTGCCTGCTGTTTCTTTTGCGCTGTCCGCTAAAATTATGAACTTGAGTCCAGGCAGCCTGGTTTTTACATTGGCGTAGGTTTTTACAAAATCGTTTTCCGTCACCACGCCTTTGGCGTTTGAATTCTCAAGAATGTATTTCACCTCTTCTTCCTTGGAGATCATGAAATTTATCGGCACACTTACAGCGCATAGTTTCCCAAGCGCGAAGTATGAGATCACGAATTCCGGGGAATTCCTGAGCGCTATGGCAACGCGGTCGTTTTTACGTATTCCAAGCTGCCAGAACATATCTGCCGCCCTGTCCACCGCCCGCAGAAGTCCCCGGTATGAAAGCCGCTTGTCGCCCGTCACAAAAGCGGTAGCCTCCGGCTTTTTGGAGGCCGAGTGTAAGAGCATCGAATAAAGATCTTTAGCCTGGTTCATAGTAGTTAAAAAACTTCATAAGCTATCAGTCGTAAGCTTTAGGCTGTGAAGGAAAGCCTTATCCCTTATGGCCTACAGCATATGGCATATAATTATTGCCAATCTATCATTCCCTTCCGGCCTCATGGACCTGGATATAGCGTCTGGCCAGAATAAGCCCTACCGGCGAGATGAGCGCCATCAGGCCGACGATAAGCCAGATTGTCTGCGAATGGCGCGGCCCCTCGGCGGGGCAGTAGTGTGCCAGCAGGAAGCCGGATATGGCGCCAACAAAGAACTTGGCCACGAAGTAGGGCAGCATGGAAAGTGCCAGGTATGAACCTTCCTGCCCCTTGGGGGCGATGGCGGCGGGGTATTCGTAAAGCCGCGGAGAATAGAACGATTCTCCTATGGAATAAATCACCACGCACAGTACTATGGCCACATACAGCGGGTGAACCGGCCCGGTCAGGCCCAGCCAGGTGTGGCCGATAAGGTTCCCCAGCCAGCCGTCGGCCAGCCCCTGAAACAGCGCCGGAGGCATGGCCATGAAAAATACCGATAAGGCGGTAATGGTAGTTCCTATGACCACGGCTTTGTAGGCGGAGAATCTCTGTGTAAGCGCGCCCACCACAGGCGCAAGTACAACGACTATTACGGCGTTCAGCACGCTGAAGATCTGCCCGATGGGCGCGCCATCACCCAGCTCGCGCAGGGCGAATTTCGGGAAGGTGTAGTACATGTGGTAGAGGATCAGCTTTACGAATACCACGAAGCCGAAGAAGGCCAGAAATTTGTAGAAAGAGGGCTGGGCCCAGAGGCTTGAGAAGATGCGCTTCCACTCCTTTAGCGCGTCGCTGCAGGATAAGAAGAACGCGCGCAGAAAGGGTTCGCCGGGGTACTTGGGCTCCTCAGGCCGTATCTTCGGGCCCTCGTCAGTGGCCTCCACTCCGCTGCGCATGCAGAAGTAAGTGATAAGCAGGTTCGGGATAGTGAACAGCAGTCCGAGCAGGATCAGGGTCTGGTAGGTGCTGATCTGAAAACCGGCGTAGGGAATGGTGTAATGTCCATGTTCGCCTAAGCCGGCGCGCACCTTGTCGAAGGTCCAGCCCGCCACGGCGAAGCCGACATTCATCATAGAGTAATAGATGGAGAAGGCTATGGAGCGCTGCCTTGTGGTGGAGAAGCGTTTTACCGCGGAAACCATTACCGGGGTTTGCAGGGCTTCGCCGAGGGCCAGGGGGAGCAGGCCTAACGGCAAGGCTATCCACTGGGCGGAGAAGAAGGACATCACAAAGCGGGCAATAACGCAGAGGCCGAAGCCGGCCAGCAGGGATTTTCTTATGCCTATCGCGTCCACCAGTGAGCCTACCATCACGGTGAAGATGGTCAGAACGGAGGACCAGCTGGCTATTACAATGCCGGCGTGCTGGTCGTTTAAGTGCAGGTCCGAGGACAGCCACAGTCCCAGCGTTGAAGTGCCTACAAGCGCGTAGGCGGTAATGGTAAGGACTTTGGTCCCGAAAATAAGCCATAGCTCGCGCACGGCGCCCTTCAGAACCATGAATTTTCCGATAAACGATTCTTCTTTTGCTTCAATCATCCAGCCTCCCTCGCTTTGTTGTCCTGATTTTAAGCGGTTAAAAACGGGTTATATTTTTATGAAAATATTGCGCTTATAAAGCAGCCAGAAGAAACCGAGCCAGAGCGCCATGTACGAGAAGGCGAAGGCCGCTGAGGCGTTTAAAGGCGAAAGCCAGGTTCCAAAGACATGGTCGCAGATAAATATCCTGAGCTGTATCGGTTCCCCGCCCGGCACATTCAGTTTGAAGAGCACCAGAAATTTAAGCAGGAATATAGGCAGCATGTATGCCGCTATCGCGTTTATACCGAATATTTCAAATGGCTTTGACCAGGCTTTTATGTCCTTGATCTCTATGAGCCAGTAACAAAGAGCAAGCAGCCAGAGGGCCAGCCCGCCCGTGTAAAGCACATATGAACTTGTCCAAAGCGCTTTGTTGAGCGGAAAGCTCATGCTCCACAGCCACCCTATAATAAATAGTATAGCGCCCCCCCGCATGAGTCCGCGCGTTTTTTGCGCGGCGGCTCTTTCCGACCTTAGCCAAAGTCCGGCAAATATCCCTAACATTGTGGTGGCGAGCGCCGGGATTGTGCTCAAAATTCCTTCAGGATCGTAAGGGCCCTGGCGATAGGTGTGGGCCCCAAGTATAAGGCGGTCTAGCCACGAGGCCAGGCTCCCTTCTTTTGTCAGTACGCCGGCGCCGTAGCCGGGCACCGGTATTTGCGTCATAATGAGCCAGTAACCCAGCAAGGCGGCCGCAGTCAGAATTGCCTGCGTGCGCACGCGCGTTTTGATGAACAGAAACGAAGCCGCGCAGTAGCAGAGCGCTATCCGCTGCAGCACTCCGAGTATCCTTATAGTTGAGGGGTGGTAATTAGGGATGGCGTTTAAAACCATCCCGAGCGCATAAATAATCAGTGTGCGCCGGAGTATCTGCGGGGCCAGCCCCCGGCCGCCGTCCAGCTCCCGGCGTTTTGAAAGGGAGAATACCAGCGAGACGCCGACTATGAAAAGGAAGAACGGGAATACCAGATCGGTCATGGTGCAACCGTCCCACTGCGCATGGTCCAGCTGCGTATAGGCTTCCTGGTTGCCCGGAGTGTTAACGATTATCATGGCGGCTATGGTAAGGCCGCGGAATGCGTCCAGCGAAAGCAGACGGTTTTTTTTCGGCGCGATTACAGCGTTTTCCATATTTTTGATTAATACAGTTTAGTATTTTATATTCGGATTTCAAAATTAGCTGCGATGAATTGAAGCTGATAAAAAACGAAGGCCACCAAACTTCGGTGGCCTTCGTTTTTTGAAAAACCTGGTTGGAACTGTTAAGGCAGCGGCCCTGAAAAATCCATTATTGATTTTGAGGCCTTCGCTAATTCGCTCATGATCTTATACATAAGTTCAGTCGGAGGCTTGGCTTTTCTTTCCAATTCTTTGGACTTTTTGCTTATATCAAACAGGTATTGTAAAACAGGCGGCGGGATGTCGTTGTCAGCTGTCATTTCGCTTAAATCCCACAGTAAAAGCTTTGCGGCGGCGATTGTGTCCGGGTTTTTAGGCGTATTTGCCATCGCTTCAGCGGCATTGGCGTTGAATGTCCTGGCAATTTCGTAGCATTCCTGTAACTCCTTCATTGATCGCTGCAAAGATTGCCCGGTCTCTTGTCTTGCGCCAATGCCAAGGGTTATTTCTGGGCGAGTCATCGCTTCTTTGAACTGCATATATGTGGTGATCAGGGAAGTTAAGCCGGCAGATTCAGCGGCGGATGACTTCACTTTCTCGGCCATCGGAGCCGGAACAGCTATGTTATCCGTATTTCCAATCTGGTCAGCCACGGCGTCTCTGAGTCCGTTCGGGGGCGCGTTATGCGGGGTGTTCCTTGACAGTGTAATGGTTAACACCCCGGTTATTGTTATGACGGCAAGACCGGCAAAGATTTTTTTATTCATGTTATTAGTTCTCCCCTTCTACTTTTGTTACCCCGCGCTAAAGTTCCGTGGAAATATTATAGCAGACGCTTAAAAGCTGTCAAGGGCCCAGGGCTTTCAGACCGCAGATTAAGTTTATCTTGAAAATCTTACAACCAACGCCTGGGCCAGGCTGAAGTCGTTCTTTTTAACATTCGGATATGGCTTTGAATCATATTCGTTGGAAGCTGTTACCCTGAAAGCCAGAGTGTCTTTCCATACTTTCAGTTCAAGAAAAATCTCACAATAGGTCCTGTAATCCGCCATTTTTGATATTTTGGGCATGTAAATAAAATCGCCGCTGAATTTTAGCTGGCTGGCAAGTTCGCTGACGAAATTCAGACGCTCTGTGGAGCGAAGTTCCCTGGTTACTGTGCCATTGGTGCGTTTTTCATACTCAGGTGTGAGCCCGGCGCTTATCAGTATAGGACTGAACGTTCCTTCAACAAAGTGGTGCAGGCAGATCCCGGCGGTGTTGGAGGTTCTGTAACTTATCTCCATAAATTTATTGCGCGCATGGGTGGTCTGCAGGAAAAAGTTAAGCTTTGGTTTCGCGGCGTAGGCGTAGAGCGCCGAGCCTTTGGCCTTGTCGGCCACCACCGTGCCGTTGTATTTGACATAATTGTCCATCGCCTGAATATAGAAGGTATGTTTTTGGGCCGCTTTCCAGTCAAAATCCAGCCCGCCGGAAATGCTGAAATTATCAACGTTGCCGTTAAGGTAGCCGCTGCCAAGGCTAAGGTCCAGGCCGTATTTTTCATGCTTCTGCCATGTTTCAGGCGGGCGCACGCGCATATCTTCTGTTTTGCCTACCTGTGCGAAGGTGTTTCCTGTAACGGCGCAGAGTATCACGGTCAGAACTGCAATTTTTTTTAGCATATTATGTTCCCATGAAAGAACGATAAATGAAACTCCGCACAGGTTCGCTGTACGGAGCTTCATTTGCAAAAAGTAGATTATTTACTTTTCTGCTTCTGTTTTTCAAACTCAAGTTTCTCCCTTTCAAACTTAAGTTTCTCTTTTTCCAGTTCCAGTTTCTGTTTTTCAAAATCCAAGTCCTGCTTTTCGTCTGAGGAGCTTGAAACCGACGCCGCCGCGGGCGCCGTTTTCGCCGTAGGGAGATTGTCCGAAATCAGGCCTATCATACGGTCGGGCCAGGGATTATTCATTCCCGGCATGGTGATACTGACGGCCGGAGTCCCGCCTGCAGCGTTGCTGTTTTGCATCCCTGCATTCTTCCCGTATTTAGCTGAAGTGTTTCCGGCGGGAGCGCTCCCTCCGGTTACAACTACGGCCGTATCTTTAGGATTCATGAAAACGCCGCGGCCTTGAACCATTATCACCCCTTTCGTCTTATCGGCGTCATAGACCAGAAGCCGCTTATCCGTGCAGAGGCCGGCCACGGCGCTTTTGAACACCGTGTTGTAGTTTTGGTTCGGGAATGACGCTGTGCGCGAGGTAAGACAGCCGCCCAAAAGCGCGGTGGAGAAACCCAGGAACGCAAAAGTTATGAAGTTGTTTTTTCTTTGATTCATAGAATCCTCCTTAAATGCCGCAGATAGAGCGGAACTTCTTCTGGAACCGGAGATGGAAGACAACGGTCTTTATTTTCGTGCCGCTCCCGTCCGCGCTCTTCGTGTTCTGGATAGCGCCGCCGAGGTTTAGATTTATTTTTCGGAACATTAAATCAAAACCCGGCTGAGCCGTTATCGGCATTGCCGGGACGGATAGCGAAGAGCTGGAACTTCCAGAGTAGGTGGAGTCCATGGTCGAGCCCACCACACCGCCCAATTCCTGAGAGAAATCAATATAGGGTATAAACTTGAAATATTCCCCCAGGTTTATGCCAGCCTGAATACCAGCCTGCCAGCCGTACATGAGGAGGCTGTTGGTCATATATAGAATGTCGGTGGTCGGGACCGCAACACCCCAATACACGCAGCTGCTGCCGACATAGGCGCCGCATCGGCTGTAATCAATACGGGTGGTTTTGAAAGAAACCGATCCCATCATCATGTTTGCGCTGATATGAGGGCCGAAGTAGAATGGCAGGCTGAAGTTATCCTCTTCATCTCCGTAAAGGTCAAAATAAAGGTTGGGTTGGAGGCTACCTCCTTCGCCGAATAATACAAGATCCATGCTGCTCCCTACCCCTGCGTCAAATTTCCCCCTCCCCAAAATTACCTGGAAATTTCCGCCAAGGCTGACCCCACCGTGGTCCCATTTTTTTACTGCGCGGCTGCCCCCGAAGTTGACGGCGTCGAACCTGAAGTCCCCCATACTCATTCCGATGTAGTCATAGCTGGAGTTGCGCTCCGCGTCAATAGAGCGAAGGTTCAGTATGGGGAAAGGCGGAGGCGCGAACTGGAACGAATCTGATGCCGCAGCCTTTCCGGCAACGGAAAGCACTATCGTTGCCAAGGCGAACAGCAAAACTTTTTTTCGCATAGAATAGACTCCTTACCCTAATATTGGATGATTGCTTCATGGTACTATAAAACACCCAAATAACACAATGACTTACGGCAACTCACAAATCCTTCGATAAAGGAGGATTTGTGACTCCGGGATTGATTAAAAATTTTGGATTACGTCCGGCCGCGAAATATAATAGAATTTCAAAAGGTTAAGGGCTTGCTGCAAAATAATACGGAGGGATTATGCTCAATAGATACCATGCACTTTTTATTTTTTCTCTTGCTGTGTTAACCGGCTGTGCCGAAACGGCGCCGACAGTACGGCATACCTCTCCTTTTCCGTCCACTATAGCCCTGCTGCCGCTCTCCAACCAGTCTCTGAATTTGCGGGCGCCGGAACTTCTGCGCGAGCTTCTGGATACCTATCTCTCAGCGGCCAATTTTAACCTGATGGATGTTAAAGAAGCGGATGAAAAGCTTCATGGCATAGGCATTACTGAAGGAGGGCAGCTGCAATCCGCGGCGCCGCGCAAGCTGGCGGACCTGCTTGAGGCCGACGCGCTGCTTTATGGAGACATTGAGACTTTCAATAACGCCAATATAGGCGTGTATGCCGGGCGAACTGTCAAAGTGAGAATGTGGCTTGTGGACGCTAAAACCGGAGCGACGCTGTGGGAATCCGAGAAAAGCAAGGCCAATTCTCAGTTGGGCCTCTCAAAAGCGGTTGTCAAGGACATCCTTGTGAAGGGGTATGCGGATAAGGCCGTGGAAAACATGATGGATAGTCCATTGAGGCCGGAATCAGAGGAGGTTGTCCGTCTGCTGGTCAGAGATCTGGGCAAGGCCCGGAGGGCTTGGTAACGGCGTAACGCAAGTCACAAGTAAGAGACGTGATTAGGAAATAGTAACAGTGGTTATGTGAATTTTGGTTTGTAAGCTCAAGTATTAAATTGCAAGTTTTGTTTTACTTGTGACTTGTGACTTGTGACCTGTGACTTGTGACAATAGCCTATAGCCTATAGGCTATTGTAATTCCTGAATGACACTTACGGCTTCTTTAATTGCGGCTAAATTTTCCGCCCTTACAAGATAGACGCAGTCTCCCATGGCTCTGGCCAGCACCCCCGGCAGTTCCTCGTGATGGACGATCATCGGGCCAAACCTGCTCATTACTTCCTCGTGGGAATATTTGTAGTTCATCCGGTATTTGCGGGCAATGTGGCAGGAGTGATATTTCCTTTTGTAATCGAGCGCAACCGTACCCTCGGCCATTACGCGCGCCCATACGGCGTACATGTCAATGTCGCAGGCGTAATTGAACATGTCCATGGTAAAACCGCCGGGCGGGCGGATGTTTACTTCCAGGGCGCAAAGAGTGCCGTCTTTTTTCCGGAAAAACTCAAAGTGAAAAAATCTCTCCGTGACTTTGAACGCGTCTACCAGTTTCCTGCCCGCTTTTTCCAAATCTTCCGGAATTTCCCGCGCTGAATAATAGTAAAGGTGAGAATCTGCGAGCACGGTTTCCATAACGCCTTCGCCGTAAGCGTGTGAGGTGCAGAAAATTATTTTTCCCCGCCGGTCCGTAAGGCCGTCAAAAGTAATTATGTTTCCGTCTATAAATTCTTCCGCGATAAATTCCCTGTCGGGTTTGGAGGCGAAAAATCCGTCCACCTGGTCCGCGCAGTCAAGTTTATAGGTGAACTCGGCGCCCATGCCGTTGTCAGGTTTTACGATAATCGGAAAGCTGACTTCTTCCGCTAACTTGTAAAGATCGTCCGGGCTGTTCACAAGCCTGCCCCGGGCATGGGCAATGCCTGACAGCGCAAAAACCTGCTTCATACGGGATTTTTTCCGGATGTCAGAGATCGTGTCGTCTTTTACGCCGAAAATGCCGAATTCCGTGCGGAGCCGTGCTTCGCTTTCCAGCCAGTATTCGTTTAAGGAGTCTATTCTGTCTATAGTTCCGAACTGCTCCGTGAAAAACCTGCATGCTCCGGCAAGTTCTTCGTAGTTATGCATATTGTCAACTTTATAGTACCACTTGAGCGCCTGGCGCAGTTCCGGGCGGAGTTCGCAAAAATCCGATTCGCCGATACCCAGTACCGTAAGCCCCGCGGCTTTAAGGCTGCGGCAGAAAAGATAGTAGTTGGGCGGAAAGGCCGGGGATAAAAAAACAAAATTCATTATAATCGCCTCCTTGCGACATTAAAAATTTTAGCATACTATGTAAGCCGCGCCGAAATTTCATATTATTTACTCAGGGTCTGCTGAATAAATCCAGCAGACCCATGATTACACAGATTAAACAGGATTACGCTGATTTAGGGCAGTAGAATTGCAGTGCCCTCTGGTCAATGGCAAACAGTTATCATGCGAATTAATTACCATAAATTCTTCAGCGCCAATCTGGGGCAGGATTTTGAATTCAAGGTTTACGGTTCCTCCGGTAAACCCGTTATGGCGTTCCCCACTTCCGGCGGAAGGTTCTTTGACTACGAGAACCGCGGCATGATAGAGGCGGCCGCGGAATTTATTGAGAAGGGCGACATAATGGTTTTTGCCGTTGACGGGCGCGATTGGGAATCCTGGTATAAACCAGTCCAGGACAAATGGATCGGAATAAGGCATAGCCAGTATGAAGACTGCATAACGGAGGAAGTCATCCCTTTTATCTCCCGCGCCTACAACACGGATGAAAAATTTATGGCTACCGGCAACAGCATGGGGGCTTTTCACGCTGCAAACTTTTTCCTTAAATTTCCGCGCCACTTTGACTGCGCCGTGTGTCTCAGCGGAATTTATACGCTGAAAAGCGAGCTTCACGGGTATTATGACCCCGGCATATTTTTCAACGAACCTCTGAGTTATATGCCGGGGCTGAAAGATGAAAACATCCTCTCAAAACTCCGTGAGGGCTACATGGTAATAGCGCACGGGCGCGGTGCGTGGGAGATCTTTAACGATCAGGCGAAGGAGCTGTCTACGATTCTTAGGGATAAAAATATCACCTGCTGGTACGACCAGTGGGGCGAGCAATGGCCGCATGACTGGCAGACATGGCAGGCACAGATAAAAAAGTATCTTGTTGACTTCAAAGCAGGGGTGCTTTTCAAAGAAGGAACGATAAAATTAACCGGCCCTGACAGGAGAATCAGCCGAATTCCGCAGTCGGAATTCGGAAGGCTAAAGGCTGAAGGCCGTTTGAGATATTTTTAGGTAAAAAACAGCAAGAAACCGTCCCTTTCGGAAGGCTTCTTGCTGTTTTGCGGTTTATAGCACAATTCTGCTCCCCCGACTAAACGGGCATTGTCGGGGCCGGAATAATCGGCTTTTTCCCCTCCACGGTTCCCATCTTGGTCGTAAATACCGCGCCCAGGCCCAAAACCGCGCCGAATGCAATTATGATGAAGCCGGTAAGGGACAATATTCCTCCGACCAGAGGTATAACATGTCCGAAGATAAGCAGTCCGGCCATGAGAGCGTAGCCTGCGGCTACTTTTCCTATAAGCGCCTGTGGGCCTGATTTCTTTATACCTTCAAAAAACCTTTTTTCAAAGACAGCGCTAAAGGCGCTCATACCCAGTATCCCCGCCGCGCAAAACAATATGAGCGCCAGCGGGATAAGGGGTATTCCCAGTATGGATATCGCCATGCAAAGGAGCGCCGGGAACAGCGCCATTATTATCAGCGTCCCGACTCCGGCGGATTTCCAGAAGTTCCCGGTTATTTCGTCCGCAACAGCTTCCACGTTCTTAGGGAAAAATATCGCTGGAAGTATCAGCAGAATTATTCCGGCAAGGAGGATGGAGATCATTACGAACAAGCCGAGTCCCAACAGCCCGCCCACAAGCCATGGCGATATATCCTTGCCGTGGAACTCCCGCAGTTTCTTTAGTTTGGTTAATCGCGTCAGTATTCCAAGATCCACGGTGCTGATTTTGCCGTTAAACTTGACCTTGTCCCCTTTGTCCACGTGGCCGCCGAGGGATGAAATATCACCGTTTACTGTGGCGGTGCCTTTGAGCACCAGATTAGAGCCTATTACTGCAACATCTCCATCCACAGTCCCGGTGATTTCTGTGGCGGCGCCAAAAGAGGCGATATCTCCTTTGGCAAGGCCGGATATTGTTACCGGACCGCCAAGTGAAACAATATCTCCGGACGCGCTGCCTGTGATCGTAACCGGGCCTCCGAAAGAAACGCAATCTCCGTCCAGAACCCCGTTCACGATTACGGATTTGTCCGTGACTATATCTTCGTTTAACGTCTCGCCTTTGGGAATCATTACATCCGTATGGCGGATGTCATCCGTTTTTGCGCGCAGCGAGAATTTGGCATGGCTTGCGGTGGTGAACGAAAACACCGCCAGACAGAACATAAACGCCGAAGTACCGAGTCTCCTTGTTTTCATCTTTCTTCTCCTTATTGATTATCCGCTCTTATCCGGGTTGATGGCCTTGAAACGATAGTTATTGCTATTGCTGCCAAAATAGAAGATACGGCCAGATGAGGCAGAATATTGACCTTTCCCGCAAAGAATGAAATTATTCCAACGGCTTTTGACAGAACCGAAATGATCCGCGAACCCGCCAGCCATGATTTCAGAGCATAAAACTTTAGCATGGATAAAAGGGCTTGGGGTTTTAAACACAAGAAAAGGATGTCGGCGGCGTGAGCGAAAAGCAGCCGTATCAGCAGGAAACATGCTCCGGCCAGCCAGCATGCGGCGATAATCGTGACCGTTTTTTCAAGCGCAAGCGTACAGTTGAAAGCAGGCTGGATTTCAAACCCCAGAGCCTTCATGACTTTGGCGTTAAACTTTGGTCCGGGACTATAATAGGGAAGCGAAGCCAAGGCTTCTTTCAGGGTAAGGTTTTCGCGTGTGGGTTTCATGTTTTTTTCCGTTCACTAAAGAATACGGGAAAAGTTCCAGAAAAGTTTCATCTGTTTTTGAGCAATTCGATTTTCTTCCTTATAAGAGCTTTCGCTCTGAACAGCCGTATCTTAACCGTCCCTTCCGGGAGCTGGAGTATTTCCGCTATCTGCTGTATAGGCAGGTCCTCGCGAAATTGCAGGAGCAGGACCTCGCTGTAAAGCGGAGGCAGTGAGGTCAGCAGTTCCTCGGTCTCTTCCTGCTGTAGTTTTAATTCCACCGTCTTACGGGTTGAGTCCGGACTGTCCGCGATGTCCGGCGTATTTTCATCGTCTATTGAGAGCATCTGCGGCTTTTTAGCCCGCAGAAAATCCACGCAAGTGTTGTGCGCTATTGCGAAAAGCCAGGTTATAAAAGGACGTGATGTGTCATATGAGTTTAAGCCGCGCAAAGCCTTGATAAAAGTATCCTGCGCCAGATCCTCGGCATCTTCCGGATTCCTTATCAGCCGGAAAATAAAGCTGAATATCTGGTTTTTATTGCGGTTAAGCAGTTCTTCAAACGCCCCAGAGTCATTTGCCAGGCAGCGGTGTATAAGCGGATGGTCCGTGTTCTCCATGTTCCTGTAATTAATAATACGAAAAAACCGACGTTTAAGTTTCAATTACTTTCAGTGGCTTTCAAACTCGCCGCTCGATGTCTTGACAAATGGACGGTTTCTGTTAGACTCTATTAGGAGGAATGCTATGAAAATTTTAAAAAGGGATATGCCATGAGGACAAAAATGCTTGCCGGTGCGGCGTTGATAGCTCTGCCCGTGCTTTTGACGGTGATGGCGCATAAATCCGCGCCTTCCGTCCCCCCAGATCTAAGGGATGCACCTGTTTCCGCTGCGGCCGGAGAGCAGTTGCAGGGTATGGCTCCCGCCGGCTGGAGTTCTGAAGCGGTAATCCCGCAGCCTGGCGCAAATCCTATTAGAGCTGCCCAGGTTCCGGCCTCAGGAACCGTTGAAGGAAATACGGATGCGGAGATAGCCCGGCGCTGCGCCCCGGTCGCCGCTGGCGAGCCCTCAATACTGCAATCGGATTTCCATTGGGCCTATACATTGCCGGATATGGCGCTCCGTTTTGAAGAGATGTATGTTTCGCCTAAACGGCTGGCCGCGCGTGCCTATTGGGATGAAAAAACCAGGACTATCCGCCTGCCGTACATGGCCGAACGCGGCGGCTCCGTTAAAGTGGCTCCCGCTTTCATCCAGGCCGTTGAGAGGCATATCGAAAGGAGTATTGAGCTCAAATACGTGGACGCCGTATTTTTCCCGGATATGGGGCATTCACACCTCCTTGTCCCGGAAACGTTATGGAAGGAAAAATACGACCTCTATCCCATTGACCACATGTCCATGATGTACCAGGATATGTTCCTGGACCCGCGTCTGCGTATCTTCTACCATACGGCGGAACAGCTTAAGACCCGCGAGGCGGACGGCCAGCTTGTAAATGATGAGCGCACGCGCTTTCGCTATAAGACACGCAATATCTCGGGTTTCATTAAACCGGATGCGGACCTGACCGTGCACCAGAATCCGGAAAGTACCGCCAATACGGTCCATGAGATCCCCGGCTATTTCTGGTGGGGCGCAGGTTTCAACATGAGCGCCCAGCAGAACGGCTGCTTTGTTTACCATTCCGGAAATAAGACTTATCGTTTTGACCTGAGCTTATACGACCTGCCTGAGGAGCAGCCGAGTGAGGATTTCGGCCGTTAAACTGCGGAAATAAACAACCCCGCACTTTGTTTTTTTAGGACAAAGTGCGGGGTTGTATTTGGTAAGTCCGTTCACTTCACTTCAAAATACTCTGTCGTGCTGGCCGATTCGGAGGATGAAAGCTGGCCGCGGCGTGTAAATGTTATGGTCACAATATACTTGCCCGGTTTCGGTTTATCTGTAAGCTTAATATTATAGAGCGGAGCTACAGGGAAGCTTACCGACGCTTTGATGTTCACGAACGCATTGAGAAGATCGTTTACCGGCATTCCGCTGCTGATCTCCGGCACGTTCATCCCTTCAACTCCTATAGTTATCTGCTCGCCCTTGAAATAGTCTGCGCGGGCATCTACCAGGGTCATAAAGAGCGCGCCGCCTTCACCAATTTCAGTGGCCTGGATGGAGAGCTCTTTTGAATCCGGATTGGCCAGTTTCTTGGCGCCGGGAGTCAGCGTGAAAACAGTTGAATGTTCATCGCCGAGGCCGAAGAAACCGTTATTATCCTTGTCCTCCGAGGCGACGGTGTATTCATAGAGCATCTCATCGGTGTTTACGCTGGCGGAATACCCGGAGTCCAGGCAGACCTTGAGCGATTCTTTCTCCCAGGATTCAAGCTGCCGTGCGCCGATATTCACAGTCACTTTGCGGCTTAAATATTTGCCGGTGGGTCTGCAATAGGTCGTGCCGTTGTTCACATAGCAGTTGGTTCCCTGTTCTTCCGTGGTAATCTTCTCCGTACGGGTATTCGGGGTCTGTGCGGTAAATTCCCAGGTACGGCAATTCATATCGTCAAATACCGGAGAATAGGGATGGTCGGGATGATTATAATCAGGATGGGGCTGAGGTAAGCCGCCATGGTCGTTACCGGGGTGATTGTTGTTGCCATGATTGCCGGGATGGTTGTTGTAGTCGCCGTGGTTTCCAGGCTGGGGATGGCCTGGTTGGGGAATGCCGCCGCCATGCGGCTGTCCCTGTCCGAAAGCTTTTAAAGTGTCCAGCGCTCCGCCGGTTCCCGCATTGCTGTCAAAGTCAGCCGCATAAGCGCAGACTGAAATAGAGAACGCTGCCGCCAATACTAAAGGAACATACTTTTTCATACAGTTTTCCTCCTGGCTGTCATGTGCTATTTAGATTATATATATGAAAATATCCTCCCAAACAGAGGCAAAGGACCTATTTTCAAAAATCTTTTGGCCTATATCACATGTGGGCCTTTAAATGGGGTCTGCTGAAAAAGTCCAGCAGACC
>DMES01000014.1:51103-53643 GCA_003450815.1 Elusimicrobiota bacterium
AAAAAGTCCAGCAGACCCATGATTACACAGATTAAGTAGGATTACACGGATTACAGACAGAACCGATTCTATCAGGGGCACTTAAATATGATATGTTTAACGCAAAACTGCACGCTTTTTTGGTATATGCCTGCAAATTCCGTGCAGGTTTTAAACGCTATTACCGCTTTTGTCGCCTATTTTCACGATGAGACTTTAAATAAAAATAACTTTTTCAGTGCCCCCTATTTATCAAACCATTTTTATCGAACATCGTGTTCCCGAAAATTGCTTCAATTTTCGGGTTAATCTACCGTTATTGATTTGCTGACGTTTTTCGGCGAGTCCGGATGTACTCCATGGTCCCTGATCTCAAGCCGGTCAAGAAAGTTCATTTTCCTGACGCTCATCTCAAAGGCAAGCAGCTGCAGCACCACTGAACTCATGAAAAAAACAAGCAGGTCATCGCCCGTTCTGGGAAGGACGATGTATCCGGATTTGTAGGTTTTAGAATACATGGACGGTACGCTTTTCGCGGCGGTGTCGCGCAGTATCCTGTTTTCCTCGGCTATCACATAAATATTGGCGCCCCGGATTTTATGCGTATTTATCTGGGAAATAGTAAGGTTTATATCCCTGGAGTTCGGCCCGGTGACAAAGACAAGGGGGTAATTCGTGTACATGCTCTCGAAAAAATTATGCTCTCTGAAAATGCCGGTGAAGATTTCTGTTTCTTCCCTGGAAAGGCCTTTGGGCTTAATATCAAAAAACGCGTAGTCGGATACGGCGCGGAAAATATTATACAGGCTTCCCGCCGCGAAGTTTTTCCCGGCTTTCCGGCTTATGGCGTATTTGATAGTGTCTGAGAATTTATTTACAAGCCCGCCGACGCCTTCCATCCCGAAAATGGTATTTACGCCGAGAATCGTGTTGGGCCCATGCTTGAACTCCGGGGCCTCAAATCCTTCCGTGTGGTTTAAAACCACTTCACGAACCTTCAGCGCCCCTTCTCTGGCTATCCCCTGCATCCCTGTGGCCAGTATATGTATGCTCGGCTCAAGAAACAGGTCAAGGCCGGTCTGTCGAACCGTGTCGCGTGAGTTCTTTATTGCGGCGCCGATCAGTTTAGGAATACGGTAAATATTTTTTTTGTGCTTCTCAAACCCGGTTTTTGAAACGTGCTTAATGTTTTCATCAGAAAAATGCCCGGCCAGATAGACGGCCAGAATATACAGGACCAGAAGCTGGTTGATGAAGCTTTTTGTCGCGGGCACAGCTATTTCAGGGCCGCAGTGCAGCGGGATAAAAATATCCGATTTTTCAAGGGCGATCGTGGAATTAACGTTGTTCACTACATTGATATTGACTACTTTTTTCCCCGCGTCCTTTACCTGGTTGAAAACATCTATAAGGTCTTTTGTTTCCCCGCTCTGGCTTATGCCGATGATAATATCTCCGTTTTCAACCGCCTCAAGGCATTGTGACCTGAAATCCCCCGGCAGATAAGCGGTAATATTGATGCCGGCGATTTTGTTGAAAAAAACTGAGGCGCATTTCGCGGCGTTATATGACGTGCCGCAGGCCACAAAATATGCCGTATTGCCGTTTTTGTAACACGCGGCCATCCGCTTAACAAAAGCGTTGACGCTGAAGCCGATATCCGCTATCTCTTCAAGCATAAAAAGCGCGTCGGCGAATTTAATCGCCGGATTGCTTTTTTCCGGGCCTAGAATGCCGCATAGCTCCTCAAAAAAATCCGCAAGAAAAGATTCAAATGGAAGCGTACTGAGAGCTGGACTGCAGCCTTTGACAAAAGCCGGAACTTTTTCAGCTGTCTTTGATTTCAGAAACCTGACCGCTTCTGTTTTAAACGTCGGAAGTTGGGTAATGGAAGCGAGCCGGAGCATTTCCCTTTTGAGTTCTTTAACAAATTCCGGATCTTTAACAGTTATCTTCCGGGCGAGTTGTATTAAAGGGGACTTGTCGGCAAAATAGTTGATGACTTTTCTGGAGGCGTCAACTTCGCTGAAAATCTCCTGCTCCATGAAATATTTGAATGGCTTTTTTAGCTCTGTTTCCTCTACTTTCAGATGGCTTCTGGTTTTTTCTTTTCTGATGCTGTCGCCGGTTTTAATGTTATAGAAATCCGCTTTTTCATGCGTATAAAGCGCGAACTCGTCCTCTTTGATCGGATAAATTATCTTTGTCATCGAAAGAACGCTGGCCAGGTCCGAGGAGGCTATAATAAAACCGCCATGCGCGTCATGCGTTCCCTCTCCCATATAAAGGCTGCTGCCGGCCTTAATGCAGGCCATAAGTTCGGTGACAGGATCTACGACCACGGCGGCAAAAGAGCCGGTGGTTTTTTTAGAGGCTTCTATTATCGCGGTTTTAAAAGCCGCGTATCTCTGTCCGCTATTGTTGCTATTCTTTAGTTTTTTCAGCTCCATGGCGAAAAAGTGTTCAATAGTGTGAACAAGCATTTCTCCGTCGTTGTCGCTTTTTACGTCATGTCCGCGGCTGAGAAGCCATTCTTTAAGCTGGTCGCAGTTGGTGATGTT
>DMES01000004.1 GCA_003450815.1 Elusimicrobiota bacterium
TATCTTAGCGGGGATGGGCCTTTCGTCCTTGGTAGAGCATGGCTACCGGCCACGGTCGCGAAAAATTCACCCACCTTCCTTGGCTAAAAGTAACCGGTAAAGAGCCTCCATGGGCATAACGCGATTACAAAATACAAGTAAAAGCCAGGGATAACCCGCTTTTTATTCTCATTTGAAAAGAAGATTTTCAGGTGAAAATCTTTCCACCATCTTAATCCGCCTCCAATCCCGATAAAGGCCTCTTTTAGCCATAAAAGCAAAAAAATAGCTTTTCTATTTAGTTGGCACATAAATTGCTCTGTAGTGAGCATGGCAGTACAAAATCTAGAAGGTTGGGAGACGATAATTATGAAAAGGAGCAATATACTAATCACGATGTTCACGGCGTTAATAGCGACGACACCTGTCGTCAGAGCTGAACAATTCACTCTGGACTTTGACAGCAAAGGCAGTATCCCCAGGACTTTCATGGAGGCGATAAAAACACCTGAGAAGTACGGTTGTGTTGATATAGCGACTGTACCTGCCCCAACACCTACACAAGTTAACGTCTACAACCATAAGGGGGAAGAATACGAACTTAATCATTCTATTGGGACAGCCATAGAAGACTGTGAGAAAAAAGGATTCGGCGTTTTAAAAAACAACTTCGAGGTATTGCTTGCGAAGGGAATCCTACAGGAAAAGCGTGATTTTGTTTATAATAGTAAACAGATATATGAGTTTCCCCGAAGATTATTTACGGGGACGGAAGAAGCGGTATCGAACACCGCAACCGACCTGCTAGATATAACTAAGAACTGTGTGGTTTGGGAAACGACACAGGAATGCACTACAGGTCAGAAGGAGGTGTGTCATAACATTTGCGCAGCCGCAGTGCTCGTATGCCTTGCAGCTACAGACGGAGTTGGGGCACCGGTTTGCTCATATGCAGCACCCGTCTGTACTATTGCTTGTTCTTTTGTTTCGGATACGGTCTGCGTTCCTGTCAAGCATTGCACGCAGTACGCCACCTGGCCCGGTCAGCAACCCCAAGCCGAGCCTTGGTGAGTTTTAGTTTTACGGGTTCCAACTGGCTAGCGGAATGTAAAATATGTCAGAGTGTTGAGGAGAATATATATGTATAATTCCAAGAAATTTAAAGGCAGGTACATAGGGGCAATTACTGGGGCGACCTTATCATTTGCGTTATGGATTATGAAACACGCTCCATATAGCTTCTTTGAGGCGTTGTGGATCGCCTGTCTGCCAGGTGTCTTCGGTTTTATTGGCGACTATGTGCAGCGGAAATGGTTCTCAAAACTGGAGAAGTAATAAGGAGCCTGAGTTTTTAGGAAAGCACAGATAGCTTCCAATTCAAGTATACATCAACTCTGTAGAAAGATTAATGCAGAAACCGGAAAGATCAAAACCAGCCGTGCCGCCAAACCACCCGCATAAAGCAGTCCACATCATTACATTCGGCTGAACTTTTGGATCGATTAGACCGGAGCCTCTTTCCGTTCCTTAAGTCCCTCTATCTTTGATTTTGGAGAGACCGCGAGATGTCGTCGCGGGCGTGGCCGCGATGCGCGGCCAGCCGGCCCTCAACAGGGCCTTGGCCGGGGCCGCTCCCGGGCCGCCAAAGGCGGCCCGTACTAGCCTATGGCTGTGCCGTATCAAGCGCTATGCGCATCAGACGGCCAGCGCAGAATTTAATTTTTTTCTTATTTTAAAATTATGGCCACCGGGAGAAAGAATTTAAACGGGGGAACCTTGGTTTATTAAAAACCCGCCCAGGCTCGCTGTTCGCTCGCCCTGGCGGGCTTTTCTGTTACTGTTATGTAGCCCCGGTAGAAGCAGCAACTACCGAGTAATCCTCGGCAGTTCAATAGCTGCATCATTGGCTTGTATAGTAGCCAATTGGATGGTATACTATCCACATGCCTAATAAGACAAGCTTTCTCAACTCCCCATTAAACTGGGTCTTTTCAGCCCCCAGCAATATCGCCGTTATACGGGCGCTTAAAGACAGCCGAGAGGGAATGAGCGGCCGGGCCGCCGCTCGGGCGGCCGGATTCACGCATCAGGCATGCCGCCGTGCGCTTGGGGATCTTGAGTCCGCCGGAATTATTATACGGCAGGGAGCAGGCCACACTCAACTTGTCCGACTTAATTTCGAAAACATCCTTGTAAAAGAGGCCCTGCTTCCCATGTTCCGGGCGGAAAAGAGTTTTCTGGAGTCGGCGCGCCTCAAGATTCGAAAGGAATTCGGGCAGCATGCGCGTACTGCAACACTTTTCGGAAGCGCTGCAAGAAAAGAGGATGAACCGGGAAGCGATGCGGACCTTCTGCTTGTAACAGACGCACAAGACAAGGAGCTCCTGGAAGAAAGAGCACGTAAATTTGGAAAAAGATTCATTGCAGAATACGGAGTGAGATTCTCCCCGATGGTACTGACAACCCGTGAAGCCCGTGCCAAGTACAATAAGTCAGCCCCGCTTCTCAAGAATATCCTTGAGCACGGGATTGACCTGCTATCAGAGCGTCTGAAGGACATAATCAAATGACCCCGAGAAGACACCGCCGAGTTTCCGTACCAAAATCCAAGAAATCCGACTATATCCGCGTAGCCGAGAACTTCTATAAAGGCGCTGAGGTCGCGAAAGAGTTTGACTACTGCAACGCTGCCGGGGTTCTTATAGTTCACGCAGCCATTGCCTACACTGACGCCCTTACCATAAAATTCGGCGGGGTAAAAAGCAAAGGCGAAGACCACATGGCCGCCGTTGGCCTCCTGCACCAGGTTGTTGCGCTGGACGAGCAGGGTAAAGCCGGGGCACGGCACCTGGAAAAGATCATCAACGAGAAGAACCGCGTTTCTTACGAGGGGGAAGTCTATACAAAAAAAGATGTAGACAATCTCTGGAAACACTTACTCCGCTACCAAACCTGGGCAGTTTCAATGCTTGAAAGTTAGAAATAAGTGCAAATACTCCGACGATAATTACAAATTAGTAGGTTTGCCTGCTAATTTGTTCCGTTTCCGTATATTGCATATTGCAATATGCAATATTGTCTGCTATACTATAACCATGAGACCATTCAACGGCATTAAACCGCAGGATATAGCCGTCCTTCTTAAGCTGGTGGCCCTGAGTGACAAGAAGTGGCGCCACGTAGATCTGGCAGCGGCGCTGGGGCTCTCGCAAACCGAGATCAGTTTTTCATTAAACCGCTCCCGCACGGTCGGTTTCCTGGACTCGGCAAAAAAGAAAGTCATGAAAGCGGCTTTGCTTGAATTCCTGATACACGGTCTTAAATACGCCTTCCCGGCAAGACCCGGACCGGTTTCCAGAGGCATGCCCACAGCACACTCCGCAGCACCGTTGGCCTCAAGAATAGTATCGACCGAGGCAGACATGTATGTTTGGCCCAGCGACAAAGGCAAGGCACGCGGGCAAACTATTGAGCCTCTTTATAATAACGCCCCGCTAGCGGCGGAGAAAGACACGGAACTGTACGAACTACTTGCACTGGCGGACGCCATCAGGGCCGGGCGAGCCCGCGAGCAGGCCCTGGCCATCCGTGAACTTGAAACGCGCTTCAGGAAGGCAGATAAAAATGAACAGCGTGGAAATGCTGACGCATATAGCTAAAGGCCTTGGGCCGCTCAAAGACAAAGTAGTATTTGTCGGCGGCAGCACGGTTTCACTATATCTCACCGATCCCGGCGCCGCCACAGTGCGCCCTACTGAAGACGTGGACTGCGTGACTCAAGTGCTCACCCGCACCCAATACTACAAGCTCGAAGCAGAACTTGAACAGCTTGGATTTCACCACGTTACAGAGAAAGGCGCTCCTATTTGCCGATGAAGCTACCACGGTCTTACCGCCGACATAATGCCTACCGAAGGCTCCGTGCTGAATTTTAAGAATAGCTGGTATCCAGATGGCTACGAATTCGCCATAAGGGTGGGACTTCCAAGTGGAGCGCAAGTGCGCATCTTTTCACTGCCTTACTTCCTCGCCTCTAAGATTGAGGCGTTCGCGGATAGAGGCCACGGCGATTTCCTGACCAGCCCCGACATGGAAGACATTATCACCGTACTAGACGGCTCCAAAACAGTTGCCGAAGAGATTTCAACCGCGCCTGCTAAGGTCAAAGAATATCTCGCGAAAAGGTTCCGTGAATTCCTGAAGGACGACAGATTTATAGAAAGCCTTGAGGGAAACCTGCGCTCACCTGCCGGCACCTCAGGCCGTGTAGAGCGGATAAAGAATATACTTAACTCATTAACATCTAGATAAACTTCATGGACAAACAAATGAAGGCGGCGGTCTAAGATTCCCCAGTTTACGGCGGTCTGGATTCCCCACTTTGTAAGCCAACCCATGCGCCAGCCGCCCTGCAAAAACAGCCTTTTTCACCGCGACAATAAGCTGTCGCGTTGGTCTGCTATACTTTTTACTATGGGAGGATTATTATATGAGCGAGGGTGACCATCTGGATTCTCTTGTAATTGAATATAAAACTCTTCTTCGCAAAAGCGTGTCCAATAACAATCAGAACAACTGCGATGAGAAACATATTATTGAGAACCTGACAAAATCGGCTGATTGGAGCCCGCAAGGCGCAAATGAAATATTGGGACTGGTAAATAATTATGGAGCATTCATACTCCGTAACGCTCTGGCAATTGCCGTAGCGCTCGGGAAAGAAGACGGCGCTCTGGGATTATAATGAAGGGGAACAATATGAAAAGTCGAAAAAAAAGGATAAGCATTATTTAAGCGCATCATCCCTGCCACTTGAAGGCGCCGGATTTAATGCGCTGCTGGGTAAATTGCGCGGCCTTATACAGCAGGCACACCGGCAGGCGTTGCGCGCGGTTGATATTGTACAGGTGCGCACAGGATGGGAAATGGGACGGCATATTGTTGAATTTCAGCAGGGCGGTGCAGCCAGAGCAGAATACGGCACGCATCTTCTCAGCCGCCTGGCTGGGAAACTGACACCTGAATTCGGCCAAGGTTTTGATGAGCGGAATCTGCGCAATATGCGGGCTTTCTTTCAGACATTTCCAATTTGGAACGCACTGCGTTCCGAATTGAGCTGGACCCACTACCTGCTATTGCTTCGCGTGGAGGACGAACATGCACGCCAGTGGTACATGAGAACGAGGCCGCCGATCAAAACTGGGGAAGCCGCGCTCTTGAGCGTTAGATCGGCACTCTTTATTATGAACGGCTCCTTGCCAGCAAAGACCGGAAACCAGTGCGCAGTGAGGCATCCGCCAGGATTACCGAGGCGAACAGGTCACCAAGGGATTTTGTGCGCGATCCGGTGCTTCTGGAATTCCTGGGCCTGACCGGGTCCGGGAAACTGCTGGAATCAAATCTGGAGCAGTCTTTAATAGACAATCTTCAACATTTCCTGCTTGAACTGGGCAAAGGCTTTGCCTTTGTGGCTCGTCAGCAGAGGCTTAGCACGGAAACCAAAGACTTTTTCGTAGACCTTGTCTTTTATAACTACCAACTGAAATGCTTTGTATTGTTTGACCTTAAAACGAAAGAATTGGCGCATCAGGACATAGGACAGATGGATATGTATGTCCGGATGTATGATGAACTTAAACGGAGCAAGGGTGACAATCCGACTGTCGGCATTATCCTGTGCGCTCAAAAAGACGCTTCCGTTGTACGCTTTTCAATACTAAAAAAACATAAGCGGCTCTTTGCCACTAAATACAGGCTTGTTTTGCCGTCCGAAGATGAGTTGCGCGCGGAGCTTGAACGCGAGCAAAATCTTTTTGCAGGAAGAAAAATTGTAAAATAAGCGCGTATAACCTATGTCCCAGAATTCCGCTATTGAATGGACCGAATCCACCTGGAACCCGGTAACCGGCTGCACTAAGATAAGTGACGGTTGCTTTAACTGCTATGCCGCGCGCATGGCACACCGGCTTAAGGCTATGGGCTCGGCCCATTACAAAAACGGATTTAAGCTGACCGTCCACCGGGATTCATTAGCACTGCCTCTCAATTGGAAAAAGCCGCAGATCATCTTCGTAAACTCGATGAGCGACCTTTTTCATAAAGACGTTCCAAGCGCCTTTATCCAAGACATGTTCGCGGTGATGAAGAATGCCTATTGGCACAAATTCCAAATCCTCACAAAGCGCTCCGAGCGCCTTTTGTGCATGAGCAAAGAACTTACCTGGGCTGACAATATCCTAATGGGCGTTACCATAGAAAACGAAAAGCATCTATACCGCCTTGCCCACCTCAAGAAGACTGGCGCGAAAACCAAGTTCCTTTCATTGGAACCTTTGATTGGCCCCTTGCCCAATCTGACCCTTAAAGGCATAAACTGGGTTATCGTAGGGGGAGAGTCCGGCCCCGGCGCCCGCCCCATAGAAAAAGCCTGGGTGGACAGCATAAACAATAAATGTTTTAAAAACAAAGTCCCGTTCTTCTTCAAACAGTGGGGGGGAATAAACAAAAAGAAAGCCGGGCGCTCTTTGGACGGAAAAACCTATAGCCAAAAACCAGAAGTTTTAACTGTACCATGAAAGGGATAATATTTCTCTTCATCTGAAAAACATTTTTGCCGAAAAAGAACCAGACCCGAATTCAGTTACCGAGGAATTCTCGGTAACTGCCGATGGAAATGGGGTCAGCCCCGAATGGCACTAACTTAAGAAAAGGCAAATTTTAATATTATCAGTTCTCTAATACCGTCGGGTGGGTGAGTCCGTCGTATCTAAATAAGGGCGGGATTACCTATCACATAAAAAAAAAGCTAAAACTATAATCTGCGCGGGTGGCACGGGACTGGATAAGCAAAACGCTCCGGAGCCCGCCGCTTGCGTAGCGCGGCGGGCGAGGATGCGAAGGGCGGGCACGGTGCTGCCCGACCCTGGTTTTGCGTTCCAGTTCCGTGCCAGGCCCCGCGCTCTCAAGGGATAAGCCGCTGTTTAAGGTTTCTATGTATCCCCTTGTGAAAGACGGGGGCTTAAGTTAGCGCCATTCGGGTCAGCCCCCATTATGATAGAATGAAAATACGGGAACGCTGTACAAAAACAACTTACTAACAATATGTCAATCAACAAATCAGATCACGAGTATACAGAACTTCCGGAGCACTCAGGGCGGAGGAAGGTCTGCATCATTACTTTCGGCTGACCTGTGGGGACGATTCCGCCTTGCTCTGTATCGCTTCCTGAAAAATCTCTATAGATCTAGCGCCTAGATCGCTCGATGATACCGCTGGAAGCCGCTCGCGGGCGCTCGGCACTATACGCGCCTTCGCTCCGCTCGCTCGCCGCAGGGTGGCCGCGCTTGTCGGCCACTATGCGGCTCCCCCTGTCGTCTTTGGAAGCGGTAGGCCGATCTTATCCGCGAGATGTCGTCGCAGGCGTGGCCACGCAGCGCGGCCCCGCACTGCTCCTTGCCGCTAGGAAGTGGGTTCGCAGGCTGCCGGCACATAGCCCTGCGCCGGCAGTTCTGCTCCCAAGGTAGGCTGCATCTTATTGTGTGCACCTCCTTTACGCGGCCGGGTAGCCCGCCCGCACTGCGGTGTCGCTACGCTCCACCCCCGATCCTGCCGGGCAGGCCGTACAGCGCAGAATTTAATTTTTTTCTTATTTTTAAATTATGGCCACCGGAAAGAAAGAGTTTAAACGGGGGCACCTTGGTTTATTAAAAACCCGCCCAGGCTCGCTGTTCGCTCGCCATGGCGGGCTTTTCTGTTATTATCATGTAGCCCCCGTGGGGAAAGGGGGAGGCTGCAAGTCCCAAGAGCCTCGTTTACAGATTACTCAACCCATTGAGTAATCTGTAAACCTATGCAGTTTCACTTTTCAAAGTAAATTTTGCATAGCAATCTTAGACCTGACAAAAAAGCGCACCACAAATTAGTAGGCATACCTACTAATCTGCAGAAAGCCCAGTTATCAAGCAATCCTTGAAAACTGCCGCCGACTGTACAACAATACAGACGCCGCTATTTATCTCTGGACAGTGAGTTAATTTACTCAGTATAATGAGTAAACACTATGACCACCCACAAATTCAAGCGCCCCATCCTAAAAACTATCCACTCAAGGCTGGAAGAAAAGCGCAGGTTCATACAGGTACTGTCAGGCCCCAGGCAGGCCGGCAAGACGACCCTGATAAGACAATTTATGGCCGGCACCGCCATGCCGCATCACTACGCCTCGGCCGACGAACCCTCCCTGAGGGACACCTCCTGGATCGAGACACAATGGGAGATAGGCCGCCTGGCCGCTAAGAAAGCCGGAAGAAGTGACGCGCTGTTCATACTTGACGAGGCGCATAAAGTTCCTAATTGGTCCGAAATGGTTAAGAGACTATGGGATGAGGATGCGGCCTCAGGATGCAATCTCAAGGTCGCTCTCCTTGGCTCCTCGCCTCTGCTTATACAAAAGGGTCTGACCGAAAGCCTGGCGGGCAGGTTTGAGCTGATCCGGGTTCCGCATTGGTCTTTCGCAGAGATGAAGGAAGCGTTCGGCTGGAATCTTGACAAATACCTGTATTTCGGCGGCTATCCCGGCGGCGCGGAACTTATAAAGGACGAGGAGCGTTGGCGCCGTTATATACAGGACTCCCTGGTGGAAACCACGCTTTCGCGAGACATATTGCTGCAAACGCGGGTAGACAAGCCGGCTCTGCTCCGGCAATTGTTCCGCCTTGCCTGCGACTACTCAGGTCAGATCCTGTCCTACCAGAAGATGTCGGGACAACTACAGGGACAGGGCCACACAGTCACGCTCGCGCATTACCTGGAACTGCTCTCCGGAGTAGGGATGGTGACCGGGTTGCAAAAATACTCCGGCAGCCGACTGCGCCAGCGCGGCTCAAGCCCCAAACTGCTCGTGCTTAATACCGGGCTCATGACCAGCGGGACGGAGCTGACTTTCAAAACAGCCCGGGAGAACCACGACACCTGGGGAAGGCTTGTGGAGTCGGCCGTAGGCGCGCACCTGTTCAATGGCCTGGCGGGTAGCGGCACAGAACTCCTGTATTGGCGCGAAAGCAGCATGGAAGTGGATTTTGTAATGAAACGCCATGAGCGCCTTATCGCCATAGAAGTTACCAGTTCCAGGCGCAAGGACTCAACCCCGGGCATAAATCTTTTTGCCAAGGAGTTCCATCCGCATAAGAAGCTGCTAGTGGGAGGCCAGGGCATCCCACTTGAGGAGTTCCTCTCCAGGCCGGCGAACCACTGGTTCTGATAGCCCCGTTATTATCCATAGTCAAATGAGCAATCCATCTAACAAGGAAAAACCAGCGGCCCCGCCCGCCGCGGGCCGGGCCGTCAGACGGGTCCACATTATTACTTTCGGTTGACCTGTGGGGACGATTCCGCATTACTCTGTATCGGTTCCTAAAAAATCTCTATAGATCTAGCGCCTAGATCGCTCGATGATGCCGCGAGATGTCGTCGCGGGCGTGGCCACGATGCGCGGCCCCGCACCGCTCCTCTGCACCGCGAGAAGCCGCACGGTCGGCCACTCATTAGAGGTCCCCGTGTCAAGAGGCAAAGCCTTCCCGCCCACAGATTGTGGTTGCTCATTTTTAAATCTATTCCATTCCGCCGCTCAAGGTTTATACGCGTCCGGGTTCTCTTTTAGTATGGTTGCGGACGAAGCCGCACCAGCCACTCATCAGGATCAAGACTGCGACGATACATCTGCCGCAGCCCCTGCCCTCTATTCGAAGGCCCAGAAAACCGTTGGTTCCCTGCCGTGTCCATTAAATGGCGGTCTACGCCGCTCACAATTTTATGGCTTACGACTTACGTCGAGCCAGCCTTTGGTTGGTTCACGGCCGAGGCGTCTTCGCCTAAAACAGCGGGTGTAGGAAGCGGCTAATCACACCGGTTGGTTGTACCACGCCGACCATGAGCTCGCTTCCTACACTTAAATCCATTATGCAAAAGCCCGCGCTTCATCGAAAGGCGTTTGGTCCTTGATCACGTGATAACAGGCGCGAGCCAACTTGTGCGCCACCGCCTTGGCCGCGACAAACTTATTTGTCTTCGCCTGTTTGCGCTGATAGAATTTCCTGATTCGCTCATTGTAGCGCACAGCATAATGCGCTGCTTCGATAAACGCCCAGGCTAAATACTTGTTCCCGTTCTTGCGATTACCCTCGCCCTTCTTCTTACCGTTGCTCCAGCGCGAACTAGCGACGCAACGGGCATACGAAGCGAATTGTCCGACCCTCGCAAAACGTTCCATGCTGCCCGCCTCATACATAATAGTCATCCCGAGCATCTCCCCAATACCGTGAACCGTCAGCAGCTTTCTGAACTCCGGCTTAAGCCTTGCCTTCCCAAGGATCACTCGTTCAAGTTCCGCTATCTGCTCGTTCAGGCAACGCAACACCACCAGGCTGCTTTTTATCGCCAATGCCAGCGTATCGTCTCCGCCGCAAATCCGCCCGATCGCCGCATCATCAAGTTTTACTATAGCGGCCCCCGCTATCCCTTTCCCGCTGTTACGGATAACCAGGTTTTGAATGCTAAGGATATGCACGGTGTGATTGCGTACCAGTTGGGCGCGCTTGCGCAATAAGTCCCGCACCGCACGCTCTTGTTTCGGGTAAATATAGCCGGTAGGCAGGATCCCAAGCCGCAGCAGGTGAGCCAGATGCCGGGCGTCGTGTTCATCCGAACTATATTTAAGTCCATCGTATGTTTTTACCGCCACAGTGTTCACCAACTTCACGGTGTAACCCGCTTCCATAAGTCCGTCGACCAGCCAGTACCAGTTATATGTCGATTCCACGGCTATCGCCTGTATGTTTTTCCTGTGCGGAGCCAGTTGCTTCAGAATAACCTTTAAGTCATTCGGATGGCGCTGCTCATACATCGCTTTATCGTTTTCGTCCAGGATTGCCAGCACGCTGTTGTTGGAATGCAGGTCGATTCCTACGTATAATCTCATAAGTGTCTCCTCCTCAGGTTTGGGATATGCTTCTCGATAAAGCTATATTACCAAACCTGTGGGAGGGGACCTCTAGATGATTATCACGCGGCGCGGCCGCCCATGCTCGCCGCTAGGAAGTGGATTCGCAGGCTCGGCACGTTGCGCCTCGCACTGCTCCAGCGGTAGGCGGCATCTTATTGTGCACCTCCTATGCGCGGCTGGCGGCCAGCCGCTCCCGGCCTGCCAGAGGCAGACCGTACGGCCCCGCATTTAATTTTTTTATTATGTTTTTGTTTTATGGCCACCGGAGCAGAAAGAATTTAAGCCGGGGGCCACCGGCTGAATAAAACACCGCCGCAGCTCTCTCCGCTCGCCGGGCGGTATTTTCTGTTATTATCATGTCGCCCCCGGAAGAGGGGGAAAGAACCACAACAAGGAAGCTAAGGCCGGGACAGCCCGGACAAGCCGGGCAGACCCGGACCTTAGCCGCCTTATATGGCCCTGTCCTTATGGAACAGTATTTTAACCCGCCTAATTTAATTTTCACACCCCGACATGACGGTGTCGCGTTGATGTTCTATAATATCTATATAGATGCGGCTTTAAATTGGAAATTGGCCGTGAAGGCAAGGATAATCGAAGAGAGTTCAGTTGTCAAGGAATACTTGACGACTCCACCTAAGTGGCAGACTATCTAATTTAGAACCATTTTCCTGACGCCAGGAGAATGGTCCCAAGACGGAGTACATATAAATGTGAGGGACATATGACCAACGGCGACAAAGACCCACGCAAACAAAACCCCATAGTTCTCTATACTGCGCCAGACGGCAAAGTTACGGTAAATGTTTATTTTGCAAAAGACAATTTCTGGCTTACCCAGAAAACCATGGCGGAATTATTTGGTGTTACAGTTGCCTCAGTTTTCAGACATCTTAAGAATATTTATGCCAGCGGTGAATTAGAGAAAGAGGCAACTATTTCAAAAATTGAAATAGTTCAAAATGAAGGGGACCGGCAAATATCACGTGAAATTGAGTTTTATAATCTGGACGCCGTTATTGCTGTCGGTTATCGTGTAAACTCGGCAAAAGCCACCCATTTCCGCATTTGGGCCACAAATACATTACGCGAATACATAGTTAAAGGTTTCGTCCTTAATGACCAGATGCTAAAGAACGGAAGACCGTTCGGCAAAGACTATTTTGATGAATTACTGGAGAAAATACGCGAGATTCGCGCCAGCGAGCGGCGCGCTTATCAAAAGATAGCTGATGTTTTTGAGCAGTGCAGCAGCGACTATCAAGGCAACAGCGAAGAAACCCAGCTTTTCTACAGGATTGTACAAAACAAATTGCACTTTGCCGTTACCGGCCACACTGCCGCAGAAATTATATATAACCGCGCGGACAGCAAAAAGCCTTTTATGGGGATGACAACCTGGAAGAACGCGCCAAAAGACAAAATTCATAAAAGCGATGTGACCATAGCGAAAAACTATCTGAACAAAACGGAAATTTCCAAGCTGGACAGGCTGGTAGGGATGTTTATTGATTTCGCTGAGTTGAGAGCGTTGAACCAGAAGGTTATGACAATGAAAGACTGGCTCGGGTATGTGGAGAAGTTCCTTAACTATACAGATCAAAAAAGTCTGCCGAGTGCGGGCCAGATCTCTCACGATAAAGCGGAAGCAAAAGCCCATTCCGAATATGAAAAGTTCAGGATTCAGCAGGACCGGGACTATATTTCAGATTTTGACAAAGCGTTCGCTAAATATTTAAAGGGCAGTGATGAAAAATAAGGAACATTGACAAGGAATGTCACTAAACTCTGCTATTGAATGGACGGAAGCCACCTGGAACCCGGTAACCGGCTGCACTAAGATAAGTGACGGTTGCCTTAACTGCTATGCCGCGCGTATGACGCGCCGGCTTAAGGCAATGGGCTCGGCCAATTATAAAAACGGATTTAAGCTTACTGTCCACAGGGATTCCCTACAGTTGCCACTAAAGTGGAATAAGCCGCAGCTTATCTTCGTAAACTCCACCTTGGTTAATTAAAAACCCGCCCAGGCTCGCTGTTCGCTCGCCCTGGCGGGCTTTTCTGTTACTGTTATGTAACCCTCGTGGGGAAAGGGAAAGAGTGTAAGCGGAAACATTATATATGCGGTGGCCCAAGAATCTCTGGCTATAAGAAATTCGGGAATTCCGAATTTCCTAACCCCGTCCATATATTGCATATTGCAATATGTAATATCTTCTGCTATACTATAACCATGAGACCATTTAACAGCATAAAACCGCAGGATATAGTCATCCTCCTGAAGCTGGTAGCACTAGGCGACAGGAAGTGGCGCCACATGGATCTGGTAGCGGCACTGGGCCTGTCCCAAACCGAGATCAGCTTCTCGCTGAACCGCTGCCGCACGGCAGGTTTCCTTGATTCAGCCAAAAAGAAGGTCATGAAGGCGGCCCTGCTGGAATTCCTGGTGCACGGCCTTAAATATGTTTTCCCGGCAAGGCCCGGCCCTATTTCCAGGGGTATTCCCACGGCCCATTCCGCAGCCCCGCTGGAAGGGCGTATTGTGGCATCCGCGGATGAGATTTACGTCTGGCCCTATGATAACGGCAGGGTGCGCGGCCAGTCCATAGAGCCCCTTTACGATAAAGCCCCTCTGGCGGCAGAGAAGGACAAGGCGCTGTATGAACTACTGGCGCTCGTTGACGCCGTCAGGGCCGGCCGAGCCCGCGAGCAGGCCATGGCCGTACGGGAACTTGAGGCGCGCCTCGGGAAGGCCGGAGAATGAACAGCCTTGAAATGCTGGCCCATATCGCCAAAGGCCTCGGACCGCTCAAGGACAAGGTCGTCTTTGTGGGCGGCAGCACGGTTTCGCTCTACCTCACCGACCCCGGCGCCGCAACGGTGCGCCCCACCGAGGACGTGGACTGCGTGATGCAGGTTCTTACACTCGGGCAATATTATAAACTCGAAGGCGAACTAGAGCGGCTCGGATTCCGCCACGTTACAGAGAAGGATGCGCCCATCTGCCGCTGGAGCTATAAGGGACTTACCACCGACATAATGCCAACCGAGGGCGCCGTGCTGAATTTCAAGAACAGTTGGTACCCGGATGGCTATGAGCATGCGATAACAGTGAAACTCCCAGGTGGAGAACATGTGCGCATCTTTTCGCTGCCCTACTTCCTGGCTTCAAAGATCGAGGCCTTCGCCGACCGGGGCCACGGGGATTTCCTCACCAGCCCGGATATGGAAGACATCATCACCGTGCTGGACGGCTCCGAAACAGTTGCCGAAGAAATATCGGCAGCGCCCGCCAAGGTCCAAAAGCATCTCGCGGAGAAGTTCCGCGAATTCCTGCAGGACGACAGATTTGCCGAAAGCCTGGAGGGCAACCTGCGCTCACCAGCCGGCACTGCCGGCCGCGTGGAACGCATCAAGAACATCCTGGCGTCCTTGTAGCGACGCATTGCGAGCCATGTCCCAAAATAGTTTCATGGACCTATCCATAAGGAGGTTCCATGAAAGAAAAGACATTCATAGGCAGTTGGATACGGCAGACCACCAGAGGCAAAAAGCGGTACTACTCCGTAGTAGACGCCATAGAGGGCGTCACAGGAAGCAAGAACCCGAGGGACTACTGGTACCGGGTCAAGAAGCGGCAGGCTGAGAATGGCGTCGACATGTCGACACTTTGTCGACAACTGAGCCTGCCGGGCCCGGACGGCAAATATTACATCACTGACTGCGCCGACCGGGAGGGAATAGGCCTGATACTGCGGCATCTTCCCGCCAGGGTTTCCGGCCCGCTTTTACGACGGAAGAATTTCACCCTAGAAGACCTGCAAAAGCATCTCCTCAAAAAGAAAGCCGCTGAGGAGCGCGATAGCTCCACTGGGAGTTGTCAACACAACACACGCGGAACCGGCTTTAATAGCGCGTCCGGGACAGACGGCATATCTGACGATCTCTGGATCCGCTTTCACCGCTTCGTCTATCGCGTCCTGAAAACTGTATACGTAGACACCGGCATAATTAAGGTGCAGACCACCAGCAAGGTTGGCGAAAAGCCCCTTCCCATGGCCGCAGAAAGATATAATACTGGTAGCGAAACAGGACTAAACGACCCGAATGAAAGAACCCCATAGGGAGTTGTCGACAGGCTCAAAAGGCAGAACCGCCGGTTCCCCGACGGAAAAGGCGCTTCCCGGTGAAACACCCGCCGGGAAGCGAGTCCACATCATTACATTCGGCTGCCAGATGAACGAGGCGGACTCCGCGGACATTGCCTCGGCTTTCCGCAAACGAGGATTTGAACTGGCGGCGGACCTTGGGGCCGCCGACGCTGTGGTGGTGAACACCTGCACCGTGCGGCAGAAAGCCGAGGACAAGGCCGTTTCGCAGATAGGCCGCCTGCGCAAATGGAAACGCGATAAACCAGCCGGCAAGGTATTCATAATGGGCTGCGCCGCACAGCGCCTGGGCGAAAAATACCTGAAAGCCAAATTCCCTTTTATTGACGGCGTACTTGGAGCCAAAGAAATCGGCCGCCTTCAGGGAATGCTTGACAAACATTTTAAAACCACGGAAACCGCATACCCCCAAATTTTAAAATCCCCGCTTTCGGCCTATGTAACCGTCATGCGCGGTTGTTCCCTTAAATGCTCCTACTGCGTGGTGCCTTCCGTGCGGGGTGAGGCCGTCTGCCTTGAACCCGGGGCCATACTCAAAGAAGCCCGCGCCAAGGCCGCGGCGGGCGCGCGCGAAATAGTCCTTCTGGGCCAGACCGTAAACGCCTACCGCTCAGGCAAAACCACCTTCGCCGGACTGCTTAAGGAAGTATGCGCCGTTAAAGAGGTGGCGCGGGTGCGCTTTATGAGCCCTCACCCGCTTTTTTTTGACAAGGCGTTTTTTGAGCTGCTGAAAAACGAACCGAAACTTTCCCGCCATATGCACCTGCCTGTACAGTCCGGCTCGGACCATATCCTTAAACTGATGAAACGCGGCTATACCCGCGCCGGCTACCTTGATTTGCTGTCCCGCATGCGCGCGGCCGCCGAAGATATTTCCGTTTCCACTGATTTTATAGTGGGCTACCCCGGAGAGACAGAAGAGGATTTTTCCCAAACGCTCGCGCTTGCGCGGGAGGGGGGATTTTCTTTCGCCTTCTGTTTCAAGTATTCCCCGCGCTCAGACAAGCCCGAAATGAAAACGCAGATAAGCGAACAACTTATGGAGGCGCGCCTTGAGCGCCTGCTTTCCGCCGTTAAGGAAAATTCGCGTGACATTTTAATAAAAAGAATTGGTAGAATAGAGGAAGTGCTCCTTGAGACAGAAACTTCCGGCAGGACCTCCACTAATTTCACCTGTTTCACGGACAGGGCCGGAAAGCCCGGAGAAACGCTGAAAGTGGCGGTAACAGGCACTGACAAAAACATTCTGAACGGAAAGGTGATAAGATGAAAAAGAATAAAGTTGTAAAAGAAAGACGCCAGCATGTGCGCCTGCCAATACTACACGGCATCCTTGAACCGGTAGATGTCCAGTTTTCAGCCAAAGAGAAAGGCGGCAAAAGCAGGCCGCAGCCGGCCATACTTGTGGACCTTTCCGCCGGAGGCATGCGTCTTATAACTTTCCTTGAGCCCCCGCATTCAAACGAGCTCAATATCATACTTAAGCTGGCCGGCATCAAAGAAATACCCGTGACCGGCAAAATTTCCTGGGTAAAAGAAAGGGGCGGCGTTTTTATGAACGGCATCTCTTTCACCGGCATCAGCCCCGATGACCGCAAGCGCGTAAACGAAATGGCCGAGGATTACGCCGACTGCGACACCCGCATGATCTTAAAACTCCCGGAAGTGTGCGTGGAAACCTGCCGGGCGCACGGCCTGTGCAACAAGCCGCAGAAAGACGAACCGCTGTTTAAGAAGAAATAACGTAAAGCGTATAGGGGAGAGCGTCTAGCGTATAGGGATGAGCGAATTGGCAATAATCCCTTTGACAGTTGCTATGCCCTATAACCTCTGGTCCATAATTTACTATACGTTTTTTCGTTCCCTAGCCCCTATTCGCTATACGCTATTTTACATAGATGTCCCTTAAATCCCTTATTAAACCCATAACCCTCATGGGTGCCAACGCCTCGGGTAAAACCGAGGTGGCTCTGGCGCTGGCAGCCATTACTAACGGTGAGATCATCTCCGCGGACTCAAAACAGGTTTACAAACATCTCTCGGCCGGCACAGCCAAACCCGCCGGCGCCTGGGCGGAAACGGCGGGCCAAAGCGTTTATCTGGTGAGCGGCGTACCCTACCACCTGGTGGACATTATTGACCCGCGTTCAAGTTACGACGCCGCAGCTTTTGTGCTGGCTGCCCGGCAAAAAATAGATGAGATAAAAGCCCGCGGAAAAACCCCTATAATTGCCGGCGGCACCGGCATGTACATACAAGCTCTCTGGAACGGCCTGGACCCCCTGCCCGCAGCCGACCCGGCGCTCCGGACGGAACTGGCGGCCAAAGCCGAACTGGACGGCAAAGAGGCGCTGCACTCTGTTCTGAAAGAACTTGACCCTAAAGCGGCGGGGCTTATTCCCGCCGGTAACATCCAGCGCGTTATACGCGCCATAGAAATAACCAAACTCGCGGGCCGCCCTGTTTCCGAAATTTGGTCGGGACGTTTTTTTGACGCCCTGCCCGCGCATCTGGGAACTTTTATTTTTTTCCACTGGAAAAAAGAGCTTTTGAACGAGCGCATAAAACAGCGTACCATTACCCGTTTTGACGAGTGGAATGAGGAAACTAAAAACCTGCTGGAGCTCGGCTATCCGGAAGACGCGCCGGGGCTTAAATCGCTGGGGTATCCGCAGGTGCTTGATTTCCGCTCCAACCGCCTGACCCGCGCGGAAGCCATACACTCCATAACCATGCTCTCCATGTCTTACGCTAAACGCCAGAACACCTGGTTCTCCAGGTACAAGAACGCCCGGCGGCTTGACCTTGAAAATTTCTCGGACTATGAACCTGAAAAAATAGCCGCAAGCATTATGGAAGGGGCTGGCAGGGGAATAGAGGAGTAGATGCCTGAAGGCATAGAGGACATGGATTTCTAAAGCTTTCTAAATTGCCAAGCATCTAAATTGCCGCACATCTAAAATGATCAAAGCTATCCTTTTGTCCGTTAAACTGAAAAAACGAGCGGTGAGGGGATTTTCGCCGGAAACCTCGCTTGAGGAACTCTGGCGTCTGGCCGAAACCGCGTCGCTTGAGCCGGTAAAAACGCTTACGGTAACACTTTCCGCTTATAACCCCGGCACGCTCATCGGCGAAGGGAAAATTGAGGAATTAAAAGGGCTTATCAAAGAAACCAGCGCAAAGCTTGTAATCTTTGACACCGCCCTCACCAGCGCCCAGCAGAGGAACCTTGAACGACTGCTCGGCGTTCCGGCGATAGAGCGCACCTTCCTTATACTTGAGATCTTTTCCCAGCGGGCGCGCACCATGGAAGGGCGCCTGCAGGTCAAGCTTGCCCGCTTTTCTTACGCCGCTTCACGCCTTACAGGCAAGGGCGCCGGCCTTGAGCAGCAGCACGGCATGATAGGAACCAGGGGCCCGGGCGAACGGAAGATAGAATACGAGCGCCGTACGCTGCGCGACAAAATAATAGAACTTAAAGCCGGAATTGAAACAATAAGGAAAGAGCGGCAAAACCAGCGCAAAACCCGCGACGCGCTGCCCATGGCGCAGATCTCCCTGGTGGGCTACACCAACTCCGGCAAATCAACTTTGCTTGACAGGCTTACCGGCGGCAGGCACGCCATTTACACCGACGACAAGCTTTTCGCCACCCTTGACCCTGCCACAAAGCGCGTCAAACTTCCGGACGGCGGCTGGGCTCTTTTTACCGACACAGTGGGTTTCATACAGAACCTGCCGCACCAGCTTATAGCGGCCTTCCGCTCCACCCTTGAGGGCATAACCTGCTCCGACCTTATAATACATGTGCACGACGGCGCTTCCTCTTATCCTAAGCTCCAGCACGAAACCGTGGCCAGGACAATGGGCGACATGGGCCTGGAAGGCATACCGGTTATAAATGTCTTTAACAAGTCGGATCTGGTGAAAAACCCGGCGCTTTCCGTCTGGGCGCCGGCCAGTTTAAAGCCGGTATTTGTTTCGGCGCTCACCGGGTCCGGTGTAAAAGAACTTCTGGGGCTTGCCGAAATGTCGCTCTCGCGCAAGTGGAAAGAATACTCGCTTGAACTGCCCGAGCAGAGGAGCGATCTGCTCCGGGAACTTTATAAAGCCTGCACCGTAAAAAAAACTCTTTACGAAGACGGCAGAATAAAAGTGACCTTCAAAGCGACGCCGGAAAATTACGCGCGGATCGTAAAGAGGATAGAGCAGGCGTTGGATGCGTAGAGGGGATAGAGGCGTAGACGGGGAAGTTGTGTATTTAATTACTAAGCATCCAAATTGCTATGCCTCCAAACTGCCACGCATCTAAAAATTCCTATGCCTCTAAATTGCTCCCCCAACCTCTGCGCCCCTGTCCGCCACTGGATTTTTTATATAATCTGAATAATGATTAAAACCTCGCTGCTTTTAATCGCCAGTTACCTGTTGGGCGGAATTCCCACTGGTTACCTTATAGGCAAGCTGAAAGGCATAGACATACGCCAGCACGGCTCCGGCAACCCCGGAACGGCCAATGTTTACCGGACACTCGGCAAATTGCCGGGGATTATCACTTTCTTCGTGGATTTCCTCAAAGGGTTCATACCGGCCATGATAGCGATGCATTTTTATTACATAGGCCATCTGGGACGCTGGTGGATACCGGTGGCCGCCGGCGGGCTTGCCATAGCCGGACACATCTGGACGGTTTTTCTCGGCTTCAAAGGCGGCAAGGGAGTGGCCACCTCGGCGGGAGTTTTTATGGCTCTTCTGCCCTTGCCGACTATGGGGGCTTTCGTATTTTTCGGCCTGGCCGTGGCCATAACCCAGCATATATCAGTAGGCTCCATGGCCGCATCGGTGGCGCTGCCTGGACTCTGTTTTTTTCTGAATCCGCCTGATAGACAACCGCTGACCATAATGGCCTGCGTGGTCTGCGCGCTGATTTTCTACACACACATCCCTAATATCCGCAGAATATTGAAGGGGAAAGAGCTCTCTTTCAGGCATAAACCGGGGCCGGCGGCGGAAACGGCAGAAAAAGGTAAAAATGATTAACAAAGCGGGAAACAGCCGTGAAGTTGAAGTGAAAATTTATTCCATAGCCACCAGCCTTACCGAATCAATTATTTTCCTTGACGAGGCAGGCGGCACGCGCATCCTGCCGATTTGGATAGGGCCTATGGAGGCGCAGGCCATAGCTATACGGCTTTCAGGCTATCCCTCGCCCCGGCCCATGACCCACGATCTTATTTTTTCCACGCTCAAAACGCTGGGCCTGAAGGTTGAAAAAGTGACTATCACGGATATTGTCGATAACACCTACTATTCCAGCATCCGCGTAACCGGATCAGAGGGACAAAACCCCGTTATTATTGACGCCCGGCCCTCCGACGCCGTGGCAGTGGCCGTGCGCTTCGGCTGCCCCATTTACATCAGCGAGGCTGTATTTTCCAAAACACAGGTTTTAAGCAAACCGATAACCGAAGACGAGGTTGTGAAATTCAAGCAGGATCTTAAAAGTCTCAAGCCGAACGATATTATAAACCAGCTTCTTAAAAAGCCGCCGTTACATGGCACTGAACCGGAGGGGAAAGACAAACCGCGGGAGGACACAGATGAATAAACTTGATCTGATAAAGGAGATTACCAGGCATCTCACTACGGAAAAAGACGCTAAAATTGCGGTAACTAAAACCTTTGAGGTTATTGTTGAGGCGTTGCGGGATAATCAGAAAGTGGTTATTTCAAATTTTGGAACTTTTAAAGTCAAAGAACGCCTGCCGCGCCAGATGCGCAACCCTAAAACCAACCAGCGGGTGATGGTGGGCACACGGCGCAGCATCCGCTTCAAGCCTTCAAAAAAGCTTACCATAGGGCTGTGAACGGAACAGCAGACTGCCAGTAGGTTGGTAGGCGAGTAGGCTGGTATGCTTTTGAGGGAAATTCTTTAATACGGGGTCTACAAGCATACCCGCTTACCAGCCTACCAGCAAAGACCATGACCGAGAAAACATATTTCACCATAAGCGAGATTTCAAGCAGAACAAAGCTGCCGCCTTACACTATCCGCTACTGGGAAACGCTCGCCCTGCTGCGCCCTCTGCGCCTCGCCAGCGGCCACCGCCGCTACACCAAAGCCGACCTTGAAATTATAAACGAGGTTAAAGACCTGGTGCTTTTGAAAGGCTATACGCTTACCGGCGCAAAAAAATTTTTACGCTCAAGAAAAAAACCGGCCGCCGAACGGGCAATAAAAAGCATAAGCGGGGCAAAAGCCGAATTACTGGAAGAAATACGAAGCGAACTAAACCAGTTTATAAAAGAACTTTAACCCTAAAATTGCCGCAATTTTAGGGAGTTCTTACACCTTTGCGCGAAATTTACAATTTTCCGCAAAGGTTAATAACCAAGAAACATCCAAAGAATGCTAGAATAGTAATCCGGTCGGCAGTTTTCGACCGATGTCAGTCAAGTTGCGCTACCGGGGCGTGGCTCAATGGTAGAGCGCTCGCTTGGGGTGCGAGAGACTGCGGGTCCGATTCCCGCCGCCCCGATAGAGCAACTTGAACCCTGTAAAAAATCACATCATAAGGTTTTGAACTCTTAAACTCAAAACTCTCAACTCTCGAACCCGCCTATGGGCACATTACATCCGGCGCAATATCCCCTGAAGGTAGGCCTTATCTACGGCTGTGCGCCCTCCGGCCATTACAGCGCCGCCAGGGCGCTTGCGGATTTTTTTCCGGCCGCCATAATCGAGCCGGTATTTATAAACCTTTCCGAAGTCTATCCGAACCTGGGGCCTTTCGTAGCAAAAACATATCTTGAGGTTTTAAAAAAAACCCCTTTTCTGTGGAATTATGTTTACGACAACGATTTTGTGGCCTTCGCCTCCGGCGCCTTAAAGAACACCGTTCTCTCTTTTTATTCCCAGAAACTCTCCGCGTTGCTCACAGCAAAAAATATTAAAGCGGCGGTCTCAACACAGGCCCTTTCGGCCATGCTGATAGCCAAAAGCCCCGCCCTTAAAAATACGCCGCTGTTCTCCGTGCTGACTGATTTTCAGGCGCATTCCTACTGGCCGGCCGAAAATGTGGAAGGCTATTTTGTGCCTTCAAAAGTTACCGCGCAGGGCCTGCTTAAAAACGGTGCCGACCCGGCAAAGATATTTGTAACCGGAATACCGGTGCGGAAGGAATTTCTGGCTCCGCGCGACAGGCAGGCGGAAAGAAAAAATCTCGGGCTTGCCCCTAACCTGTTTACGGTCCTTATAACCGGCGGCAGCCGCGGCATGGGGGAAATATTTTCAGCCGTAGAGGCGCTGTCTCCGTTTTTCGGCAGATTGCAGGCCATGGTAATGTGCGGAGAGGACAAGACACTGGCGCGCAGGCTTTCGCGGTATACCGCGCGCAAGAAACGACACCTTAAAATTTTTGAGTACACGGATACCCCGGGCGCCTGCTATGGCGCGGCGGATCTGGTGGTGGCAAAACCCGGAGGGGTGACCGTGGCGGAAACGCTTTCGCTTGGCAAACCGCTGATAATTTTTTCTCCGCTGCCGGGGCAGGAGGAACTTAACTCCTCTTTCCTGCTGAAGAACCGCCTGGCGGAACTGGCTAAAGACGGCCGGCAGCTTCAGACCCTGGTCAGACGCCGGCTTGACGGCGGCCAGCGCTCTTGCGAATACCAGGCAAGATTGCCGGCGGCCTTTTCAAAGCCCTACGCGGCAAGGGATATAGTAGCGATAATACTTGAAAAAATAATTAAAAAATAAATATATCTTTCCAAAAACTGCGCAAAGAATGCTAAAATAAATCTTGTCGGGGCGTGGCTCAGCTGGTAGAGCGCTCGGTTCGGGACCGAGAGGCCGTGGGTTCAAATCCCACCGCCCCGATTTTTTTCAGAACTATCTCACCCCCTCTCCCTCATCCCTTGCCCTGTCAATGTCGCTTGCCTGTTTTTCACCTTTTTAGTATCATCTATTCAGAGAGTTATATGAGGATAAGTTTTAGAGCAGTCGGGCGGGTGCAGGGTATCGGCTACCGCTGGTTTGTTAAAGAAACGGCTGCCGTCCACTGCCTGAGCGGCTGGGTACGCAATGTGTCGGACGGTTCGGTTGAGGGCGAGGCGCAGGGCCCCGTTCCGGAACTGGACGATTTTCTTAAAACTTTAAAGACCGGCCACATCTGCGCCGGCGTGGAAAAGATGGAAACCCAGGAACTTATGGACTCCGGTGCGGTGGAAAAAGACTTTTATATCAAGGCTTCGATCTGACGAGGGGAAAAAATATGGCAGAAGAAAAAGAAGAAACCGCGGAGAATAATGAAGAAGAAAAAACTGAAAAACCCGTGGAAAAAGGCGGAAAATTAAGCGATATTAATATTGACTCAACGAACCAATATATCCGGAAGATAAGCCAGATAGACCACAAAATTTCAAGGGAAGAATCGCACGAGCTTTGGAAACGCGTGAAACGCGGCGACAGGCGCGCCAAACAGCGCATTATGGAGTTAAACCTGAAGCTGGTTATTCCGATAGCCAAGCGCTTCCTTTACCCCGGGGCCGATCTTATGGACCTGGTAGAGGAAGGGAATTTGGGCCTTCTGCACGCCATAGATAAATTTGAACCCAGCAAAGGGTACAGATTTTCAACCTACGCCTGCTATTGGATCGAGCAGTGCGTAAGACGCTCGGTTGAAGAAAATTCAAAATCCATAAGGATACCGCCGCACGCCTGGACCGCGCTCCGTAAATGGCTCAAACAGTGGGATAAAATGCACGGCAAGCTGGGCCGTGATCCAACGATGGCTGAAATGGCGCGCCAGATGCACTGGAACGCGAACCAGGTGCGCACCGCCATAAACGCCTCGGAGGTGGTTACGGGTATGTCTTCCATGGACGCTCCGCTTACCGGTGAAAACGAAGACACTATGGGCGATACCATGAAAGACTCCGATTCAGAAAGGCCCGAAAACCTCATCTCCATCCTGCGGCTGCATGACGAGCTTAAAACTGCGCTGGTGGAAATAGGCGAACGCGAACGGATGATTATTGAATTCCGCTACGGCCTTGCCGGACAGACACCCATGACACTGAACGACATAGGCGGGAAAATGGGGCTTTCGCGCGAACGCGTGCGTCAGATAGAAGAGCGCGCCCTGCTGCGCCTTAGGCGCGTGGCATCCAGGATGGGGCTTATTGAGCTGGGCAGACGCCAGGACCATACCAACCTTCAACCCGGCTGGAACCAGCCGAAATTAAAAACAGACATACTTGGCGAAGCCATCCCTACCAAGCCATATGTGCCCCGAAATAAGGTAAAAAACGGGCGCAGATAGCACAGATATACAAAAGGATTTTTATGAGCGAGAACAACCTGACAGAAGCGGCGGAAAATATAAAAAAAATAATAAGGAATGTGCCGGATTTCCCCAAGAAAGGAATTCTATTTAAGGATATAACGCCCCTTTTAGCCGATCACGCGGCATTCAGGGAAACGGTGCGGCTTATGGCGGAACCATACCGCGGCCGCGGCATAACCAAGGTGCTTGGCATAGAAGCCAGGGGTTTTTTGCTGGCGGCGCCGATAGCCCTGGAATTGCGCGCGGGGCTGGTACCTGTGCGCAAGAAAGGCAAGCTGCCCTATACCACAGTTTCCGCCACCTACGAGCTGGAGTACGGTCAGGATACTTTGCAGATACATGAAGACTCGCTGGGAAAGAACGAAAAAGTGCTTATAGTCGACGATGTCCTGGCGACAGGCGGAACAGCAAGCGCCGTGTGCGAACTGGTTAACAAACTGGGCGCGCAGGTGGCGGGAATAACCATGCTGATAGAGTTGGAATTCCTTAAAGGCCGGAACAAACTTGCCGGCCGTGACGTACATTCTTTAATAAAGTATTAGTTAAGCCCGCACGATTTCCTTCGTTAGTGAGTGCGGGTACCGCTTCGGGAGGTTTAACGAGCGACTGAACGAAGTGAAGGTAGCGAGTGAACACAAGGAGGGCGGAGCCCTTCCTTGTGGGAGCACCGGCCGCCACCGATTAAAGGCCGGCGTTAATCGCCCCGATCGCTGTGCAGTGCGAGCGGGGTGCGACAAGAGCCCCCGTCGTTCAACGGATAGGACGAGAGTTTCCTAAACTCCAAATAGAGGTTCGATTCCTCTCGGGGGCACCAGTTTTTCAGCGGATAGGGGGGGCTAGCGGCGAGGGATTAGTGGTTAGAGGACAATTTTTTCAACTAACCACTAGCCTCTATACGCTAACCCCTATACGAGAAGATTTACCAAGGAGATAAAACCCATGCCCGATACAACCTGGATAGACAGCGGTAAAACCGAAGCGCCCAAACGGCTGGATAAAATTTTGGCATGGATTAAGCGCAACCGCGAAACTTTTATAGGGACGGCGGTAATAGCGCTGGCCGCGGTAATTTTTGCCGTATATTTTTTCTCGCATTATTCCAAGCTGCGCGACACCGCATGGAAAAATCTTTTTATAGCCCAGCAGGTCGGCCTTAGCGGCAACCCGGCGGAGGCGCAAACACAATTAAAGTCCATTGTAGCCACTTATCCGGGCGCCAGCACCTACGGCTATGCCATACTTACCAATGGGGATATTTTTTTCACCCAGGGCAAATTCAAGGAGGCTGAGGCCGAATATTCAAAACTGCTGACCGGCGGCGCTAAAGATCTGCGGCCGTTTGCACTCTACAGCCTGGCAAAGACCCAGGAAGCGGCCGGAGAGCTGCCGGCGGCGCAGGCACAGTACAAAGATTTCCTTTCGGCCTACCCGGAGCATTTCCTGGCTCCCGAAGTACACTTGTCGCTGGCAAATTGCTATGAAGCGTCAGGAAACGCGCCGGAAGCAAAAAACACTTTAGAAAAGATAGTTCTGCTTTATCCGGAAACCTCCTGGGCCGCCCAGTCAAAAGCGCGGCTGACTCCCCCGGCCGCGGCCGAACCAGCCCAAAAACAATCCCCGATTAACGCGCCGGCTAAACCTTAGCCCGGATATTGCGGTTAAAATAGTTCTTCATTTAGAAACCTGTTGAACCTCTAAACTTGGCCTGTATTCCCGCATTTTGGCTTGATATTGACGACAATGCGCAGACGCGTTTTGTTATTGAACTGACATATAAATAAGACAGTGACATATAATTGAAACAGCGGCTTGACACCGCCGAAACCTTTTTGTAATAATGATAGTGCTCTGTAAAGGAGCCCTCAAAGGCCAAAGCCGTGAGGGTCCGCTAAACCCGAAGGGGGGCCGCGGAGCGCCGATTTTAAAAAGGCGCTTCTCCTTAAAGGCCGTAGGCCCCTGAACGGGGCGGCAGGCAAACCGGAGGCGGGGGGAAACCCCGGCCGAAGGAAGAGCAAAAAACCCCGGCAACGGGGGCTTACGACAAAGCAAGGAGGAGTATAATACATGAAAAAAGTAATAGGAATGCTTGCGGTAGTCGCGTTTGCCTCTTCGATGGCCAGCGCAGAACTGCTCAAGAACTTCAAGTACACAGGCGCCATTGAAGTCGGCGCGATCTCAGTAGACAATGTGGACTACGACAACAACACTGATGACCAGCTGAACGGCGTGCTCAGCCGCGTTACACTTGGGGCAAACTTTGATCTCAACGATGATGTCAACGCCCAGGTAACAGCCATAAAGAACGCCAGGAAATACGGCACAAATCCCGAATCAGCCATAAACGGCGCGTTGGATGCTTTCAACTTTGAGGAAGCTTACCTCAATCTGAAAGGCGTGCTCGGAATGGACCACAAACTCGGCCGCCAGTATTACGGCAACGCAGGGGACCTGGTCGTATATTACGGCCCGCTGATGATGCCCTACGATCCCGCCTTCACGGTTAACGCCATAGACGGCTGGACCGGCTGGTGGAATAGCGGCAAATGGACCGCGAACGCAATTATCGCCAAAACCATCTGTGTCAACGGCAAAGTCGACACTAATGTGATAGGTCTGAAAGGCGGCTACAACCTTAACGAAAAGGCAAATCTGGGCGTTTACGTTTATCAGAAAATGGTCCAGAACACCGCCACCGTCAAACCGTTCACACCGAATGACAACCTTAATGTCGGCGGCGTGAAAGTCAACGGCAAATACGTGGGCGTGGAATACAATGTTGAAGGCGCAATGAACTTCGGCAAAAACACCACTGTCGCCACCGGTTATGCCGCTGCCAGCAAAACAACCAAATACCAGGGAACCGCGGTTATGGCCAACGCCAAATACGCAATGACCCTGGGCGGCAAAATGAACTTCGAGGGCGAATTCGCCATGGGTTCCGGCGATAAAACCACCACAGACGCGAAAGTGCAGGCTTTTGCGACCATCAACTCTGATTACAGGCTTGGTTTTATTTATGGCGGCTATCAGAATAATGCCGGCATCACCAACCTGACCACCTGGAATGTGGGAGCCCACTGGACCCCCACGAAAGTCAATAAACTTACCATCTGCGCGAAGTTCTATGACTTAAAGTACACTGAGAAAGTCGGGACTGTCACAAAGATAGGCAACGAGATTGACTTCGGAGCCAACTGGCAGCATTCTGAGAAAACCTCGGTGGCGCTCTCCTACGGGATGTTTACCCCTAACAGGGATTATTCGTTCCCCGCTGGCAAATCCGCCGAAACCAAGCTCGGCTTAGACTTCATGGTTAAGTTCTAAATTATTTCCCGCAAGGGAGATTAAGCGGAACCCCGGGGACATCCCCGGGGTTCTTCTTTTTGTACGCGCGGTTATTTTATATAATTAATCCCAATGGCAAAGTCCGGCAGACACCTTAAATCTTACGGCTTACGGCTCACAGCCTGCGGCGTTGCCGCGCTCTTTTTCCCAACAGCCGCTTCAGCCACAAAGCTCGACCTTTCCTCCGAAGTAGAGTTGAAAGCCTCTAATTACCAGCACATGGTATATGGCGCGCAGCGCTATACCCAGCCGCTATATTCCGAAAATGCCACTCTGGGGTTCATCATAAAAGATATCCGCCTTGAAAAGACCCAGGACTCAAAAATGGATGTGGGCGTGGTGCTTAAAAGCGCCGGAGTGGGCGCCTCCTCCAATACGGTAAACGCCCCGCAGTTCCAGGAGGGCATAAACCGCCTTCCCTCTACCGACGGCACACCTTTCGTGAAAGAAGCCTATGTCAGGATCTATCATTTTCTTCATCCCAAGATAACCGCCACCATAGGCCGGCAGACCTTTACCCTAGGCCAGGGCATAACGCTCTCTGACGACGGTCTTGGCATGCCGGGCGCAAGGTTGGAGGCTAAGGAGCTCCTGAACAGGCGCATAAAGGCAGAAGCGTTTTTTTTCAGGCCGTTCAAGGATTTCAAATACTATAAGGTCTACGGCGGAAGCATTTATTATCCCTCCAGCGAAGGCCTGTGGCATATTTACCACTTTTTGGAAAACGAGAGCGACCCGGGCAGCGGGCTGTCTTATAGTACAAGTAAAAAAACTAAAAAATTCACCGGCCTCAGATATTCCATGAATTACAGCACACTGGACTTTGACGGAGAGTTTATACTGCAGAGGGGCCAGGCAATAAAGGCGGGGGCGGCGGGGGGGACAATTAATTACGCCGCCGACGCTTTCCTTATGAAGGCCTCCTGGACACAGGATGTCGGCTTTATCGGGCCTTCCCGCGCGCGCCTGGCCTACGGCCGGGCCTCAGGCAATTCCAGCGTGCCCGCCGGAACCGACAAAGCTTTTTTTCCGTCTTTCGGCAGGAAATACGAAGGGATAGAACGCTCCGGCTTTGGCGCGATAGCGGGTGCGACCCTATACGACATGATAAAAACATCTTCCACCCTTAACGGCCTTCCGGACGGCGTTTCCGGCCTTAATGTGGTAAACCTGGGCATAGATCTGCCCTACAAAAAGCTGATTTTTTCAGCGGATTTCTACAGATTCACGGCCTCGCAGAACAGTTCTGGCGGTTCTCTGCAAATTGCCAGGGAATGGGACCTTAAAATTGTCTATAAAATGGGCGAGGATTTGCAGCTAAACGCTATTTACTCCGTTTTCAGCCCGATGAGCCTCTACTCTCCAACCACCCCCGTAAAACTCGTTGCCACAGCCCTTTCAGCCCGATTCTAAGAAGTCACATGTCTCAAGACACAAGTCACAAGTTGTGAGTTTTATCTTGCCATTCTATAAATCCGCATACCCATTGTCCCCGTAGAACCCCTTATTCTGGACCGATGGTCTTGTGACTTGCTTATGAGACCTGTACCTGTTCTTGAGACTTGTGACCTGCAAATTGTGACTCCGGTTTTTGCGTGGCAAAAAACGGGCTTGTCCACAGTTTTGTCCACAGCCTGTTGACATATATATGACATAAACCGTCATATATTGACATATAATGAAGCATAAGCTAGAATAGTGACATAAAGAGGCGCCGCAAAGAGGCAAAAGGCTATATGACAAACCTAAAACTTAGACTGAAACACCCGTCAGGAGCTGAATTTGAGGCCGAGGGGCCCGCGGAGTTCATTTTAACAGAAAAAACAAGTTTCCTGAAAACACTGGCGACAGAGGAAACAGCCGCCCCAAAGAATGCCGCGGAAATAAGCCGGACAGCCCTGGAGCAGAACACCGAGTTCTGGGATAAAATAGTAGTAAAAAAGCATGATTTAAACATCCTTAAAATCAAGCCGCCGGAGATGACCGCCCGCGAAGCCGCCCTGGTGCTTTTAGCGGCCCAAAAAATAAAAGAAAGCAAACAGAGCGACAGCGCCATAACGCTCTCAAGAGCGATAAAAGCCTCGGGCTACTCTCCAGGCCGCATAGACCGGCTGCTGGCAAGCGACATCAAAACCGGCAGAGTAACAGCCTCTGGGACCAAAAGGAACCGCTCCTACGCCATAAAAGACTCTGGCCTTGAGGCAGCCTGGCTGGCAGCCAGAAAGATACCAAAGTAGACGAATGAGGATCCAAAGCCGACTGCTTCAGCGCCCCGACACCCAAAAGCCCTCTAAAAATCGCGAAAACGGCACATTATTCCTGCATGCCTAGCGCCTGTGATATAACTTACGATAAGATATATTATGTTAACTTGCATTACCATTCGAATATCCCCACTTATCCACAAACAATATTAGTATTTAGCAAATTATGTATATATTATATGTGTTATTTTACAATATGTAATACTTTTTATAGTTTTTTATTATTAGCAATCATGGGGAGCATGACTTACGGTGAAATTTCGTATTAATTTTTTAAAAATTATTATTTTTCAGGCTAAATCGGAAATATTGGAATTCGCCAAAGGTTGGATAAATCGTAATAAATTACTTTTAAAAAATACCATCAAAAGTCCAGGTATAGACTGCCTGGACTTCAAGCACCAAAGACAGCGCCCTTTCTTAGCCTTTAATCACCACCTAAACCTTGAAGGACCTTACATCAGGCGCACCATAAGACAGCTTTTCTTTCCCCCACCCAACAAACAGCTACAAACCGGCGTGGAATAAAGCCCCATAACCGCCATTAAAATAGCTTATGCGGGGAAATATATAATCAGGCAGGGACAGGTGAGCGTAAAAATACAATTAAATTTTTGGAAGAAAAGAATACAATATAACAGAGATATGCGTTTTTAAAAAAATGCCTATAAAGGCCAAAATAGCGCTTTTAAACACTGTAAAAATATTGGAATTTATAGCAAACGGAGGGGTTTAAGAGGTGACTCAGGCCGACGGGCCATTATACCGAATGGGATCATCAGATAACCGGCAGTTAAAAGGATGGCGGCCAGATTTGCCCATAGATCTCTTCCATCTGGAGCCGCTTTGGAGAGGGAAAGATAGCCGGCAGTTAGAATAATGGCGGCAGAACCCAATATATATCCGCCTTTTTTCGTAATCCCCCCCTCTTGAACGGTATTTCCCGTTTCTGGAAAGGTTTTAGCTCCTTTTCCGAGTATAGCACTGCCCTTTTTTTTGTTTTTAGCGGACATGGTTGGAGAAAATGCAAAATTTAAAATGCAAAATGCAAAGTTTGCTGCAAAAACTGACCTTTTGTGTATGTGCGACGCTTAAAAGAGATTCCATCATTTTGCACTTTACACTTTGCATTTTATACTTCTTCTTACTTGCCCGGCTTCAGCCTGGCAGCAAGGCGCTGGCGGGTAAAATCAAGCATCCTTTTATTTGCCGGGTTCTGTTCGGCTGCATACATTTCCTCAATGATATCCAAGCTGCGCTGATTTCCCACACTGCCTATCGCGTTCAAAGCCTGGCTTTTCAGGCTCAGATCCGGCGACTTAATAAACTCAAAAGCCGTATCAAGGCCGCTTGGATCGTCCAGTTTTGAAAGCGAGAGCGCCGTTTCCACGCGCACTACAGGATCTTCTTTAGGGTCAAGAGTTTTCTTTAATTCTTCAACAGCCGCTTTCTCGCCGATGTTTCCTAACGCGCGCACGACCTCTAAACGTGTATATTTATCATCGTTCGTTAACAGTTTGGCCAAAGCCGGCGCCGCTTTCTTTGACTGCAAGTCTCCCAAAGCGGATACCGCCACTCTGCGTGCCCCCGCGTCGGCGTCTGTAAGCATGGAAATCAGCGGGTCTTCGGCCGGGCCGTATTTCATAGCGCCCAAAGTGTGGGCTGCCGCGTATTTAACCGATGACGAGACGTCTTGAAGCGCCTTTAAAAGCGCCGGGCCGGAAGCCGCGTCCATTATATACGAAAGCGAGACGGCCGCAGCCTGCCTGACTGCGGGCTCCGTATCGGTGGAGAGTATCTCTGAAAGCTGCGGCACGGCTTCGCGCGCAGACAGCATCCCAAGGCCGTCCACGGCGGCTACCCGAACCTGGGTGTTTTCATCTTTTAAAGCGGCTATAAGATACGGCTTGGCTTTCTGGTCGCGGCTCTGAGACAGGAAATCAGCTCCCTGGCGGCGGACACCAGGGTCCTTGGCTCCGAGCTTGGACACCGCCTCTTCAAAAGGGTTCACAACAGGCGCGGCGACAACCGCGGCTTTCCGGGCGGCGGGCACATTCTGATCCGCTTTGGCGGCAGCGGGGGCATTATCTTTCGCTTGGCCTGTATTTGATTTAACCTCGTCTTTTTTGGCTGTCGTAAGCTGATTTTTTTGGCCTGCAGGCGTTTTTTTCGGAGTTGCCGTATTTTTACCGGCAGGCACCTGAATGGAAGCCTGTGCTGGAACCTGAGTCTCGGCCTGAGCGCCGGCAAAAAGCGCAAAAGCAAAAATATACGATACGGAAAGCGCCGCGATGTTCTTTTGTTTCATATTCTGAATTCTAGTCTTTTATCTCCTTATGAGTCAAATACTACTCTGACTGATTTTTCGGGCTAGAACAACGGCCCGAGGTAAAGGTAAAATATCTTTCCCCCGTCCGTTGTGCGTATGGCGCAGTCAAAACTGATAACCAGCTGGAAAGCTTGCAAAATAAAAGTGTGTATATCCACACCTATCCCCACAGAATTACGTGTTTTTCCGGTATTAAGCCGGTGGAATTGGGAAGAGTTGTCCCAACCGAAGGCTGAGTCCATAAACACCTTTGCGTAAATGGCTTTAAAATAAAAATCGGGAAACATATACCACATATAGTAGTCCATATTGCCGGCAAGAGGCACCCGCAGTTCCGCATTATTTATGAATACACCCGATTTTTCATTTTCAGGCGAAAACCTTCCAATACCTCGCACTCCACCCAGGCCGCCAAAATCAAAAGTACGCCTATCCCGGCCATAGCTTACCGCCGCAATCGTCCGGTTGACAAAAGCCGAACGCTTTGAAAGCGGAAAATATTTCAGATACTGCAGGGTATAGGCGTCATATTTCAGGTTCCCGCCAAAATTTTGTATAGCTTTGAGATAAGAAGCTTCAAAGCGTGAACCGCTTACAGCGGTTAGATATAGGCCATTCACAGTATCTCGCACATATGAGGACTGGACAGCGCGGGTATATTGGCTGTCCCTATAGTTAATTTCCGTATAATCTCGGATTTCATTTTTATTTATTACGGACAATTCAAGCCGGTTGTATCGGTCAAAGGGCCAAGCCGTGCCCAAAGCCTGGACGGAGGAGCTTCTGTTGTATTTCAATCCGTCGGCGTTCAGGTTGCTTTTAGACGTCAAACCTGAACTTTGCAGGGTGAGCGGCATACGCCAGCGGCTATAACTATATGAAGCCTCATAACTTAAATATTCCTCGCCTGAATTGTAGTTTGCGTATAAACCCAGGTTATGCCGGCCCAGCATATCGGAAGCCTGCCAATAATTCATCCAGAAGAGCCCGCCGGGAGAAGAAAAAAGGAAAGCCGGAAAAAATAAGTCTGTTGAGGCGCTGAGCTTATAAGGCCTGAAAGTTCCGCTGGAGCCGTAAACCTCCGTCATCAAAGCGCTTTCAACGACAGGTAGAGGTAAAGATGTGGGGAAGGTAGAGTAAGGAGTTGTAGTTGCTTTATCTATGCCTCTGTCTATACCTGCTGTTCCTATGCCTTGCCCCCTGCCCGCTGTTTGCTCATACAGGAAATTACGCGTATCCGCCGCGTAAATATTCATGTTCCCGTTTCGGAAAGCTGAAAAATACAGAGTGGCGCCCGCGGCCGGAGTGCATAGCCCTGGGCCTGCCCCGCACTTTGGCACTTTCGAAAAAAATGCGGGACCTGGAACCGGCGTAAAACTTCCGCCCATGGAGCGCGTAAGTCTGAAAACACGGCCTGTGGCGCGCTCGTAGCTATAAAGCTCAAAGCGGCGGTCAGCGTCGGAAACGAAATATATTTCAGCCCCGTCGGCGGAGAATACCGGGTCGTAGACATCACCGTCCATGGAAAGGATGTCCTGGGGTTTCCCCCCTGACGCAGGAATAAAACAGAGGTCCCGCCTGAAACCGTCCACAGCGTCCACCTCGCATGAATAAACCACGCCCGAACCGTCGGGGGCGCTGACAGGTGAGGCTTCGTCCTGCTGGCTGTCGGTCAGCCTTTCAAGGTCTTCATATTCAGCCATGCCGGCTTTTAGCGCCTGTTCCGTTGAAATCCGGTAAAGGTCGTTAAAGCCGCCGCGCATGCCAACAAAAATTATTTTTAGTCCGTCGGAGGAAAAAGACGGCTGTCTTATTTCCGAAAGCCCATTCACGCCGAACCTCTTTGATTCCCCAGTTTCCGGCCTGTAAAAATAAATATATTCCCTATGGTTTTTCTGGCCGGAAAAGGCAAGCCATTTACCGTCCGGAGACCAGGCCAGATTTCTGAGCGGCTTCGTAAAGCGCCCGTAGGGGATATTTTCCGCGCCGGCCCTATAAGGGGAATACCGCTTCTCTTTTCCGCTGACGAGGTCTTTTACAATCACGCTGGACGGTTGGCCGTAGCGGGTGGAGATATAGGCTATTTTCCCCCCGTCAGGACTGGGCGCGGGGCTGAGATTAAATTCCGGTATTTCGCTAGCAGGGCCGGTTATCCGCTCGCCGTAGCGCGAGGGTTCCTGCAGTTTTTCTTTTTTGGCCTGGGAAAGATATTTCAGCTCAGTGTACTCCCTGAATTTTTTATCAAAGCGGAATATATCCGCGCCGATAAGCGGCTGCAGCACGGAGCTCTCTTCGTAACGGTTTTTAAAAAGCGCAAGCATCTTGCGTGGCTTTTCGGCGCCGTACTGCGCTGCCAGAAACCGCACGGCCTGGGCGCCGGTCTTATAGGCGAGCGTTACCTGGTGCGGTTTTAAGTGGCCGAACTGGCTAAGGCGCCAGAGAGGAATAAGCTTTCCCGAAAGCGCGGCATCGCCCACATACATCTCCTCAACGGCAATATCCAGATCTCCTGTTTCATACTCGGCCATTCCTTCCATCATCCACAAAGGATAGACATACGTTTTAAGGATCCGCGCCGATTTCCAGAACCCGTCGATCAGCACGCTGAACTGCATTTCGTGAGCCAGTTCGTGCTCCATTACATTTTTAAGCCAGCCCTTTGAACCGTCTGACCAGGTCATGAAACGGTCTTTAAACGGCTCTGTAAGTCCGCCAACACCGTCGGAGACATCGGCTATGCCGGTCTGCTCCATGTCGTTTATTGAGGAATAAAGGAAAAAAGGCAGGCGTTTGGAAAGCAACGGATTAAGGTCCGCCGATTCGCGCTTATAGGCGGCCTCAAGGGTTATTGCCGCGTAGTCAATCCAGGGCTTTGAGTCGACGTAATAGTGGATATCAAAATGTTCGGTAGAATAAACTTGCCAGTCAAAATCCCTGATTATTACCTTGTTTACTTCCTGCGCCGGCGCTGAAACAACGCATGAAACAAAAAGCTGTAAAATAAAAAAAACCGCCTGAGAAAGGGGTTTCAACGATCTAAATCCGTATTTTTGCATTTTACCGGTTCCCACCCCGGTTACCGGTTGCCGGTTACCGGTTACTTAGGGTCTGCTGAAAAAGTCCAGCAGACCCATGATTACACAGATTAAGTAGGATTACACGGATTACAGACAGAACCGATCCTAGCACTGAAATATGATATGTTTAACGAAAAACGGCACGCTTTTTTGGTATATGCCTGCAAATTCCGTGCAGTTTTTAAACGCTATTACCACTTTTGTCGCCTATTTCACGACGAGACTTTAAATAAAAATGACTTTTTCAGTGCCCCCTAAAATACATTTCTCGCTTGCCTGGCTTCTGGTTTCTTTGTTCTGCCTTGAGCCGGCTTG
>DMES01000072.1:0-1338 GCA_003450815.1 Elusimicrobiota bacterium
GTGGTGGAAGCCGACCACGGTGTGGGCGGCTGTCCCTGACAATCATATAGAGGTCCCCTCACACAGGTTATGTAAGATGTCTTTGTGGAAGAACATCAAAACCTGAGGAGGGGACAATGAAATTATACGTTGCAATAGACCTGCATTCCAACAATAATGTGATAGTGGTCCTGGATGAAACCGATAAAGTGCTGTTTGAAAAGCGTCTTCCCAACGACCTTTCAGTCGTTCTGGAACATTTGAACCCGTATAAAGATAAGGTTCAGGCAATAGCGGTTGAATCTACGTATAACTGGTATTGGTTGGCGGATGGTCTTATGGAGGCAGGATATAACGTGAAGTTAGTTAACACATTAGCAGTGAAAAACTACGACGGGCTAAAATACACAGGGGACGAGCACGATGCACGGCATCTGGCGCACCTGTTAAGATTGGGACTTTTACCTACCGGTTATATATACCCCAAGCAAGAACGTGCCGTCCGTGATCTATTACGTAAACGCGCCCAACTCGTACGAAATCGCACGATGCACATTTTAAGCGTGCAAAACCTTATAATCCGAAACAGCGCCAAGAGGATATCGGCGGATGCGATAAGGAAATTGAATGATGAGGCGCTTAACGGGTTCTGCGCAGGTGACGCAGTACTGATCATGGCGATCAAAAGCAGCCTGGCGGTGCTATTCTGTCTTGACGATCAAATCAAGAGCCTGGAGCGGGCGGTTCTGACCAAAGCGAGGCTTAAGCCTGAATTCAAGGTTCTTCTATCGATATGCGGTGTCGGGGAAATACTGGGGATGACCATCATGTATGAAACGGGGCCGATCGAACGTTTTGCAGAAGTAGGGCAATTTGCCTCCTATGCCCGGTGTGTCGAAAGTAATCGCTGGAGCAATGGCAAGAAGAAAGGCGAAGGGAACCGCAAAAACGGCAATAAGTATCTCGCCTGGGCATTTGTGGAGGCCGCGCATTACGCCATGCGCTATAATGAACGAATACGCTCTTACTATCAGCGCAAGAAGGCGCGGACCAATGGTGCGGTCGCGGTTAAAGCGGTAGCGCACAAATTAGCCCGCGCCTGCTACCACATGATAAAAGACCGGAAGAATTTCGAGGAAGCGTTGGCTTTCGCATGATTTGTTGTGGGAAGTGAGCTCACCGGAACGGTGGAATAACCAGGTCCCTGACTAGACGCTTCCCGCAACCGCTGCTTTTGGCGAGTACGCCTCTGATGTGAGCCAAGTGAACGCTGGCGCGATATGAGTCGTAGCCATGAACCTGAGGGCGGTTTAGCCGCCGTTTAGTGGACACAACAGGGAACCAACGGTTTTCTGGGCC
>DMES01000072.1:1437-38428 GCA_003450815.1 Elusimicrobiota bacterium
GGGAACCAACGGTTTTCTGGGCCCCCAGATGGGGGCAGGGGCTGCGGCAAGTAGTAACGTCGCAGCCTTGATCCTGATGAGTGCGTGGTGCGGATTCGTTCCGACACTATATAAAAGAGAACCCGGATGCGAATAAACCTTCAACAGCGGACGGAACAGATTTTTATCAAAAAAGAAACCACAACCTGTGGGTGGATGTTTTATTGCCTCTTGACAAGGGGACCTCTAATGAGCGCGTCCCGGTCCGGCGGCACGCCCCGCGAACCCATTCAGGGGTCATGTGGGACACACAAAACTCAAGGTTGTTGTCAATTAAGACATGGTGATTTTTATGGGGTCTACTGAAGTCAGGAGCAGCGCTCCGCTTTTTATTTGGAGAAAATGGAACGGATCCTGCCAAGCAAAGAGCAAAAAAGACAGGATTCAGCGGGAATTGTACGCGCGGAACGGAACTTCAGATCTTTATTGGCTTTCAGGGCGGCGGAAAGTTCCGCGTCCAGCAGTTCAAGAAATTCAGGCCCCAGGCGCTTGCGGCGCTCCGAAAGCATACCCGGATTTACCACATCCTCCATCGCAAAATATTCCTGACCGCAGAAGGCCTGAATGTAAGGGCTTTCCATAAATTCCGCCACAGCGTCTTCATCGGAGACATTCTTCAGCTGCTTTACGGCCAGCAGCCCGCAAGCCAGCCTTGAGTCTTTAGCCGGCCGCCCATAACCCGCCGAAAAATACCTGCCGTAGGCCGCGTCAAGTTTCTCCCAAGGCAGCGCCTCCGCCAGTTTAAGCCAACGGTTTGAAGAGGCGAGTTTATCCCCCAAATGGAAGATTTTTCTAAAAAGAGAAGGATTAAATTTTTCAGAGCGATACATAAAATAAGGGGCTAGGGACTAGCGTATAGGGGTTAGGGAAGGTGTTCTTCATTCTACCCCCCCCCCCTCGCCTCTATACGCTAGACGCTGCTGTTATTACTTTTCCGGTTTAAAGCATTTGCGACAGCGGGCTTCGTATTTGTCTCCCGCGCCTACCTCTATCCTGCGGCCGCTGTCGCTTAAACGCTGGCTGAAGTGAGCGGGGTTGCCGCAAACCATGCAGATCGCAAGGTTCTTGGTCACAAACTCGGAAACCGCCATCAGCTTCGCCATATTTAAAAACGCCGCGCCGCGATAATCCTGGTCCAGGCCCGCCACTATCACACGCTTGCCAGAATCCGCTATCTTCTGACAGACTTCCACTATTTCTTCCCCGAAAAAATGCGCCTCATCTATCCCCACCACCTGCGTTTCAGGGGCTACTTCCTTAAGTATCTCTCTGGCAGTTTTGACCGGCCGGGCGGCCAGCGTGGTCTTGTCATGCGACACCAGATGCTCCTTGGAGTAGCGGGTATCCAGATGAGAATTAAAAACCTGCACCTTCTGCCGGGCGATATTTGCCAGTTTCAGGCGCCGTATCAATTCCTGGGTCTTGCCGGAAAACATACTGCCACAAACCACTTCAATCCAACCGGACCCGGACGAAACATTGAAAATCATATAAAATTACCTCCAAATTTATTTCCCCGGACCAGAAAATTGCGGCAATTTTCTGGTAAAGTATTCCCAGGTAAGCTTGATGCCCTCCGGAAACATAACCAGCGGCTTGAAACCCAGTTCCCTGCGGGCGCGGGTAATGTCAGCATAGGTCTTGCGGACATCGCCTTTGCGCTTCGGCATAAAAATTTTTTCTATCTTCCGGCCCAGAATATTCTCAAGCTGCCTGACAATATCCAAAAGAGAGATATTCGTACCGGTAGCGACATTATACATTTTACCGGAAATCCCCGGCGCCAGCGCGGCCCGGATGTTCCCGTCCACAACATTGCTGACAAAGGTGAAATCGCGGGACTGTCTGCCGTCCCAGTGTATCTCAAGGGGACGGCCACGCGCGGCCAGCTCCATGAACTTCGGTATTACCGCCGAGTAAACGGATTCCGGATTTTGCCTTGGCCCGAACACGTTGAAATAGCGCAGCGCCACGGTTTCAAGCCCGAAAGTTTTCGCGAACACATGGCAATAATGCTCGCCGGCCAGTTTGCTTACCGCGTAAGGCGATACCGGCGCGGTCGGCAGACTCTCCTTCTGCGGGAACACGCGGCATTCGCCGTAAGCGGAACTTGTGGCCGCGTAAATAAAACGTTTCACACCCGCTTTTTTTGCCGCCATCAAAGCGTTAAGCGTACCGGTGGCGTTATTGTCATTGGCGGCGCGCGGATCGTCCACGGACTTGGGAACGGAACGGAAAGCCGCCTGGTGCAGAACATATGTAACGCCTTTCATGGCCCGGACAAGGTCATGCGGCTCGCGCAAGTCGCCTTTTACCAGCTCAAATTTACCGGCAAAAGGTTCCAGGTTCTCTTTCCTGCCGGCGGAAAAATTGTCAAAGACACGCACCCGTTCCCCTCTTTTTATAAGTTCTTCCGTTATATTGGAACCTATAAAACCCGCCCCGCCGGTGACCAGCCAAAGCCGTTTTTTCATATTTGTATTATCTCCTGAATATATAGTTTATCAAAATATCAGTTTCAAGTCACAAGCGTCGTTCGTTGCAAGCCTCATATTCTCAAGTCCCAAGTGAAGAATTACATTTTGCTTGAGACTTGTGACCTGTGACCTGAGACTAGCGGCTTTGCCGCTAGTCCCTTACATCCCCCTCTTTGCGCCAGGGATGCCAGAACTTCCCGGAATCAGCGTCCAAGTCGTCCTTCGCAGCGGGATCGTTCATTTTCAAATTTAGCAGGAAATAAAACTCTTTTGCCCCGGTACGTGTGCGGAATTCCCATCTTGTCCTGAAATCGTGAAAATCTTTATAAATTATCAGGCTTTTTTCAAAAAAAACAAATTCCGAAAATCTAAAAAAACCATCCGGCGCGGTTTTGAAGCGCAAAACTCCTTCCAGGCGCCAGGAAGCCTCCGGACGCGGTTTAAAACCGAAAGTCTGATTGAGAACGTAAACGCCGGGGTCTGAATTGTAATTCGCGAGGCCTGAACGCGAATAATTTTTTTCGTCGCCCACATTAATCTGGGCGATAAAACTGCGGTTGCCTTTTCCAAAAACATAAGAATCCTCAAGATACATATCAAGCCCCGGGCGCGGAGAATAATAAAACTCGGCGATAAGCGGGGATAATCGCTGGAAAAAAACGGAGTAAGAGGAATCCCGAAGATCGTACGAAGTCTGTGACTTGAAATAAATGTCGCTGCGCGGCATTATAAAAAGCTCGGATGACAGCAATTTGGCCTCTTCCCCTTTGTCAGCCGCCGTCAAATCCGGTCCAAGATGATTAAGCCTCATGCGGCGCAGGTATGAATACTTCAGGTCAAGCGCGCCCCAAAGACGGTCGTAGCGCAGATTGACATTGGAACCGTAACGGCCTATCCACTGATTACTCTGAACAGCGGACGTGGCCACAAAAAGCGACTGATCGTAAAAAACCGAAGGCGAGAGTATAATATTTTTGGTGAAAGGAACAGGTTTGGACATCGTCCAGACGCCGCGGCCCCTGCGCTGGTAGCGGCTGGTCCCGGTATCTAACGCGTTTTCAAAATTACCGGCGAAGGAATTTAAAACCGGCAGGAAGCCGATCTTAAAAGGCACGGTATTAAAATCAAGCCTGGGCGCGGACTTATAATCTCTGGTAAAGCTTTTTAAGTCCGCGCCACGAACGTAATGTTCCGCAACGCTGAGGCGCGTTACCGTATAATTTGACTGCCGGGTAAAAGCGATGCTCGCCTGTTTGTCGGGACTCACGGCAAAGGGATTGCTGCGGAAAAAATCATTATTAAAGGACGGGTCTGAGAGCAGGCGAAAGGATGACTGGCTGTAGTAGCGTGCGGGGTCGCTTTCGCTGAAACGGTTAAAGCTGTGCCAATAGCCGCCGTTGGCGCCCCAGCGGTCACGCTCCGAGCCGGTCTCTTTTATGCGGTAAACGGATAAATTGGAGATATCTTTCCCTGGCTTCCGGTAATCCACCTCGCCGCCGGCGCCGAAGCCCTTCCTGCCGAAATAATCCAGGAAAAGCTTGCCGCGGAGGTTAGGGTTGAATTTATAAACAAGGGTTGATTTAAGATAAAAGCCGTTCCTCTCGTCATAGCCGGGGCGAAAATAGCTTGAGAAAGGCATACCGCTGTCGCCAAAAGGCCGGTAAAGCACCGGAAAATAAAACAGCGGCACCCTGCCCAGAAAAAACACGGTATTGTACGCCAGAAAATACCTGTTGGGCGCCAGGTAAATGCGGCTGGCCCTTATGCTGTAATGAGGCGGATCCTCATCGCAGCTGGTAATACTGGCTTTTTTGTAAAGATAGCGGCGGTCATTGAACTCTATACGGCTGCCGCGGAAAATAAAATTTTCATACCCAATACGCCCATCATTAATAAAACCGGAATTCGTTCCGTACTCAAACACACCGCTTTTGCCGTAAACCGTGCCGGTGTCGTCGTCCATCACAAAATCGCCGGGGGAAACGGCCGTACGGCTTGCCATATTAATGTTCATCTCAACGGCGCGTATTATTTTATGTGTCTTTCCCGCGGGAGATATTTCTTTCAGGATCGCGTTTCCTTTAAGATTTATAATTCGGGTGTATTCGTTGAATTGCCCCTCTTCGGCCGAAAAGCCAATATGATGCGTGCCGGTGGAGGAAGGCAGCTCGTAGGCTATGGCCGCTGAGTGAAGGCCGGCTAAAAACAGGAATTGCAAAATGAAAAATGAAAAATGAAAAATTGAGACAGCGGATTTATGACTTAGGCATTTCACATTTTGCATTTTGCACTTTATACTTTGCATTTCCCGCCTTGCACTTTGCACTTTGCATTTTGCACTTACTTTCCCGCCTTTTCCAGCCCAAACAGGGCCGCGCCGTAAACACCAAGGTCGGCATTTTTGGAGACTTTTATTTTTACCGTTCTGAAAGGCGTCTTTAGCTGCTGGACGCGAAAAACCTTTCTAAGCGCCGGCATAAAGTGCCTGGCCGCTCTGGATACACCGCCCGTGAGCACCACATAATCCGGGTTGAGCAGAAGCAGCATATCCGCCAGCCCGCGCCCAAGCGAGTCCCCCATCTCAGCCCAGATATTCGCCGCTGTTTTATTGCCTGAGTCAGCCGCCTTTGTAAGGCAGACCGTATTCAGTTTTTCCCGGTTGGGAACGCTATATTTATTAACGAAAGCCGCTATATCCGGAATGCGCACCTTGGCCTCACGCAACAAGGCATAACTGCCGCAATAAGCTTCCAGGCAGCCACACCCGCCGCAGTTACATTGGCGTCCGCCGGATACTATTTTTATGTGTCCAGCTTCGCCGGCTGAGCCCGTTGCTCCATGGTAAAGCCCGCCGTCCAGTATAAGCCCAGCGCCTATGCCGGTACCCAGTGTAATAGCCAAAACATTACCCGGCCCCCGGCCCAACTCCAACACATAAGCTCCCCAGGCCGCCATATTGGCGTCGTTTTCCACAAAACAGCGAAGGCCTGTCATTCTTTTAATTGGGGCGGACACTTCCATCCGCTTCCAGCCTAAATTAGGGGAAAAACGCAGCAGGCCCTTTTCCGGGTCCACATCGCCCGCTATACCGACACCCACTGAGACAAGTTTTTTTCCATAGGCGCTTTTGAAGGCTTTTAATATCCCTCCAAGCCGGCCCAGGAAAACTGCGGGGCCCGCGCTCTGGCCGGTGTGAAACCGCTCTTCGCGAAAACACCGGCCGGCTTTATCCAGAACCGCAAGTTTGGTGTTAGTAGCGCCGATATCTATTCCGATGCCAAGCATAAGTACCTCTCGTAAGTCAGGGTGGAGGGTTCAGGGTGTAGGGTATAGGGTTTTAAGGAGTTCCTTACTTCTTCACCCTCCGCCCTATACCCTCTACCCTATACCCTTTAGTATTTTCAGCGCCGCTCCGGCCAGGTAGAAAGACCCCAGTATCGCCGCCGTTCCGCTTTTTGACGCAGATAACAAAGCCGCCTCCACATTATCCTGCACCTCAATCGAGGCGCCAGGTCTTAAACGGAAAAAGATATCGGCCATGGCGCAGGGATCGACCGCACGCGGAGAAACGGGCCTTGTAAAAATGACTTTTTTCGCGAGCGGGGCAATAATTTCAAGTATGCGTATGTAATCCTTATCCTCAAGCATACCGATTACGAAAGCGGCATCTTTTGCGGCAAAAGGCGAAACCTCCCAGGTGCGGGTGAAAGCCGCGGCCGCCTCCGGGTTATGCGCCCCGTCAAGAACGAATACCGCGCCTCCAAACGCAGCCCCGCTTTTAAGCACCTGAAACCGGCCGGGCCAGCGCACACTTTCAAAACCGGCCGCCGTGTGCGTTTTCTTAAGGGGCCAGCCGAGGCCTGAGAGCATTTCCAAACCCTCGTAAACCAGCGTGGCGTTTGATTTCTGGCGCTCGCCCAAAATACCGAAGGGATAAAGCTCGCCTGTTTTTTTATGGCTGAGCGTCATGGAGCCGCACTCCCAATTATAGGCTTTTATTTCAAATGCCGGGGTAAAAAAATGCAGAGGCGAATTTTTAAACTCCGCTTCTTTCATGACCGGGGCCATAGCCTCGGCGCCCAGAACTGGAGCTAGGCATGGAACACTCTTTTTTATAATGCCAGCTTTCTGAAACGCCACTGAAGCCAAACTATCCCCCAGATATTTTTTATGGTCCAGTTCAACCGAGGTTATAACGCAAAGTTCTGGTTTTTTTATTACATTGGTGGTATCAAAACGCCCGCCGATGCCTACCTCTATAACGGCAATATCGGTTTTACTCCTCTCAAAGCGCAGAAAAGCCATACAGGTTAAAATTTCAAAAAAGCCCAGCTCGGGACCGGCTGCGTAAACCTCTTCAAAAAGCGCGGCAAAATCTGCGCGGCTTATTTCGTCGCCGCCCGTCTGGATCCTCTCGGTAAGCTCAATCAGATGGGGCGAAATAAATAAGCCTGTTTTTAGCCCCGCGGAGCGGAGGGCGGCTTCAAAAAGAGCGCACACCGAACCCTTACCGTTGGTGCCGGTCACATGGATGGACTTTATTTTGTCCTGCGGGTTGCCAAGCCGCTCAAGGCAGGAGATGGCTGTCTCAAGGCTGTCTTTTTTAACAACGCTCGGCCTTGCAAGCAAAAGTTTTTCAGCTTCGTCAAAAGAAATCATAAAAATATTGGATGCATAGAGGCATAGATGCGTAGATGCAAAGTCTGCATTCTAAATTGCTATGCATCCAAGTTGCTTTGCCTCAGGCTTTACGTCTTAACTCTCTCTATATCCGCCCCGAGGCGGCGCAGTTTGTCCTCAAATTTTTCATAACCGCGGTCTATGTGATAAACCCGGCGGACAAGCGTTTTGCCCTTAGCCGCCAGCGCCGCTATCACCAGAGCCGCGCCAGCGCGAAGATCCGATGCCATGACCGGCGCGCCTAAAAGAGCATCCACACCCCGTATATGCGCCGTCTTATCCTGCACCGAGATGTCGGCCCCCATGCGGCAAAATTCCGCCGCGTGTATGAACCGATTTTCAAAAATGCGTTCATGAACGGAACATGCTCCCCTGGCCCTGGTCATAAAAGCCATCCAAGGGGCCTGCAGATCGGTCGGGAAACCAGGGTACGGTCTGGTAATAATATTTACCGGCCTGGGCTTTGAGCCTGACGAATTTATTTCGATAGCGTCTTTAAACGCAGATACTTTAATGCCGGCCTGGCGCAAATGCCTGGTAAGAACGTCCACTGTTTTTGGGACAACCCCGGACAGGCGCACCCTGCCGCCGGCTGCGGCGCAGGCAAGCATGAAAGTTCCTGTTTCAATGCGGTCGGGCATCACGGAATGTTTAAGGCCTTTAAGGCGCGCCGCGCCGAATATCTCTATGCGGACCGTGCCCTCTCCCTTTATCCGGGCCCCCATTTTTTTAAGCGCTAAGGCAAGGTCAGCTATCTCAGGTTCCCGCGCGCAATTCTCAAGAACGGTCCGCCCTTCTATAAGAGAGGCGCACATCATCAGATTCTCGGTGGCGCCGACGCTTGGGAACCGGAATTTAACGCGCGCCGCTTTCAATTTTTTTGCGGAGAGCACAACATCGCCTTTCTCGTATGTCACGGACGCCCCCAGCTTTTTAAACGCCTCCAGATGTATATCTATGGGCCGCAGACCTATGGAGCAGCCGCCGGGCAGAGAGAAGCGTGCTTTTTTAAACCGCGCGAGCAGAGGGCCGGCAACCAGCATGGAAGCCCTCATTTTGCGCACCAGATCGTAGGGAGCGTGAAGTTTCAGCGGCACGCGTTCTTCCGCCACAAAATCGCCATACCCGTAAAAACAGTTCTTGCCCAGATAATTGAGCAGTTCAAAAGTGGAACGGATATCCCTGAGCTCGGGCACATTTTTCACTTCACATCTGTCTCTGGTAAGCAGCGTGGCGGCCAGTATCGGCAGGGCGGCGTTTTTGGAGCCGCCGATCCGTATTTCACCGTTAAGTTGTTTGCCGCCGTGAATTACAAAATTGTCCATAGTTTTCAATCCTCCGAAGGCGCCGTCTCAAAGGCCCCGGGACGGCATGTTTATATTCCGCCCCTGGCTATCCCAAACACAAATCTTTTCACTCCGTTAAAGTCTTTAAATAACCGCTTTTCCTTCCAGATTTTATCCGGCATCAGGGCCAGCAGAATTTTTGCCTGCGCTTCTCCCAGTTCCATAATCAGCGCCCCGCCTTTTTTAAGGCGCGCCGGCGCGTCGGCCGTCAGCTTTTTTGCCACGGTCAGACCATCCCCGCCGCCGTCCAGCGCAACGCGCGGCTCGCTAAGAACCTCCGGCGAAAGGCCTGCGATTGCGCCGGTGGGGATATATGGCGGGTTTGACACGATAAGATTAAAACGACCGGCTATTGCGGCCACGGAAGCCGCTCTTTGAAAGCGTACCCTGGCGCTAAGCCCCAGAGCGGCGGCGTTTTCCCTAGCGTTGGACAAAGCCCCGGCCGACCTATCAACCGCGGTAAGTTTCAGGGAGGAGAACTCGTGCGCCAGCCAAAAACCTATAGCTCCGCTGCCTGCGCCGTAATCCATCACTGTGAGCGGGCCGCCAAGCCCGCGCAAATAGTCGGCCGCCAGACCCGCGAGCTCCTCGGTTTCGGGCCGCGGCACCAGAACCCTTGAGTCCACCTTGATTTTAAGGCCGCGGAAATTCTGCCAACCGAGTATATAGGCCAGCGGCAGGCCTCTTTCTTTAAGAATCATACCCTTTTTAAACCGACGCAGCGCGGTCGCCGGCACCGTAAGAGAAAGGTCGGCCAGAAGATCCAGTCGTTCCACGCCCAAAGCGTCAGCCAGTAACCATTGGGCGTTAAGGACCGCCTCCTCTATGCCGTTTTTTCCGAGGTGAACGGCGGCCTCGTTCAACAATACTGCGGCCTGCGGTTGCGCCATTTTGAGCCCCCGCTTTGCATTTTGCACTTTACACTTTTCATCTTGCATTATGCACTCATCCTTTATATTTCATCCTTCCGAAAATTGCGGCAGTTTTCGGATTCGTCATCTCCGGATTTCCTTAAAATGCTCAGTTTTACTTCTTCAAGCATTTCCCTGATATTGCCGTCTAAAAGCGCGTCGATGTTATGCCAGGATAGTTGCACTCTATGGTCGGTCACACGGCTTTGGGGGAAATTATAGGTGCGTATTTTTTCCGAACGGTCGCCCGTTCCCACCTGCTTTTTGCGTTCTCCCGCCTGGGACTGGGCCTGCGACTCCTCGGAAAAACGCGCAAGCTTGGCCGCCATAAGCTGCATGGCCTTCTCGCGGTTCTGGCCCTGCGAACGTTCCTGCTGGCACTGCGTGACCGTGCCGGTGGGCAGATGCGTCAGGCGCACGGCTGTTTCAACCTTATTGACATTCTGGCCGCCGGCTCCGCCGGACCGGTAGGTGTCCATTTTCAGATCTTTCGGATCTATCTTGATCTCTACAATATCTATTTCAGGCATCAGAGCCACAGTAACGGTAGAGGTATGCACCCGGCCCGAAGCCTCTGTCTGCGGGACTCTCTGCACACGATGCACACCGCCCTCGTACTTAAGCCAGGAGTACACTTCCCGGCCCGAGATGTAGAGAACCGCATTTTTTATACCTTTAAGGCCGGTGGAATTTAAATCCCTTATTTCCACCTTCCAGCCCATGGAAGCGCCGAATTTGGTATACATCCGCAGCATGTCGGAAGCGAAAAGCGCCGATTCGTCGCCGCCCACACCGGCCCTTATTTCAAGAAAGATGTTTTTTGAATCCGCCGGGTCCGGCGGAAGGATAAGAAGCTTCAGTTTTTTTTCTAATCCAGCCAGGCGGTTTTTAATCGTTTCATATTCCGCTGCGGCCATGTCCGCCAGCTCCGGATCAGGCCCGGAAATCATCCTGCGGGCGTCCTCCGCCTCTTCACGCGCCTTTTCAAGTTCCTCCGAAGTTTTAATCACGCTGTCCAGATAGGAATGACGCCGGGACAAAGCCTCAATATCCTTAGGCGCCAGCCCCCCCGAAGCCAGCCTGTCCTCCACCTGCGAAAATTCCTCTTTTATTTTTTTAAGATCTTCTTCATTCATAAGCGAAGAGATTACACGGATTTCAGGAGGATTACACGGATTTTGTCTTTATTCCATAGTGTAATCTGTGTAATCCGAGTTTATAATCCGTGTAATCATAGTGCCTGCTTTTGTGCAGGCACTATTAAAAAAAGCAGGCGCTTCAAAAGATGAATGCGCCTGCTTTAAACATGGAATAACTACTTGGTTTCAGCTTTTTTCTCCGCCTTAGGGGCTTTTTCGGCTTTGACCTCTGTTTTTTTAGGAGCGGAGGAAAGAACTCTTTTCGCTTTGCTGTTATGCTTGGGCGCCACGGCAGCCTTTGCGATCTTTCTGGGCTTGCGCACCACCATCTTACCGTCGGAGGCGGCAAATTTTTTCTTAAATTTCTCCACGCGGCCGGCGGTATCAAGCAGTTTCTGCTTACCGGTATAAAAAGGATGGCAGGCCGAGCAGATTTCAACCTTGATGGCCGGTTTGATGGAGCGGGTCTGAAAAGTATTGCCGCACACGCAGGTAACTTCGCAAACACTGTATTTAGGGTGGATGTCGGTTTTCATAAGTTCTTTTCCTTAAAATTTAAATTACTCTGTTTTAGATTATACCATATTGGCGGAAAGGCTGCTCTCACATATCCCGCATTGGGAATGCCCAGCATAAGTAGGGGGCACTGAAAAAGTCATTTTTATTTAAAGTCTCGTCGTTAAAATAGGCGACAAAAGTGGTAATAGCGTTTAAAAACTGCATGGAATTTGTAGGCATATGCCCAAAAAGCGTGCAGTTTTGCGTTAAACTTGTCATATTTCAGTGCTAGGATCGGTTCTGTCTGCAATCCGTGTAATCTTACTTAATCTGTGTAATCATGGGTCTGCTGGACTTTTTCAGCAGACCCTAAGTAGTGTAGTGAAATTGCCTAGATATTAGGTTTAAAGGATGCAATTACTTTATCAAAAATCTTCAGATAATCCTTCGCCGCGTCATTCGGGGCTTGGAAGCTAAGCACGAAAAAACCCTTTTTTGCCGGCATTACCACATGTTTTTCAAACATTAGCGCCATTTTGGGAATTGAGCTGTAAGTGATTTTTTCAAAAACCTGTGCTTTTCGTCCATTAAACGTGGAATGTCTGGGTGCTGTTGCGGTTTCGTCTTTGATCTTTTTCCTGGTTTGAAGACTGGCGCCGATGTATTCGGCCGGTGTTTTGAAGCGAAGGTGGTCCGGCCCAAAATATATAAGGGAAATGCTGGGGAAAGCGATATTTCTGGTTTTTGGGTTCGTATACGTGAGATCCACGCCATACTGCTTTTCCTGGCGGCCCAGCAATATTTCCTCCTGTTTATCCCAGCCGGAGGGTATCATAGCGGCAAAAAAATTCCCGTCACAGATAAATTTCTCAAAAGTCTGGCTGTTTTTACTCTGCGCGTTAAGAGTGGCCGGGAACATAAGCAGGGCCAGTGTAAACAGGATGTTCGCGTTCATCGCATGTATCCTAAAAAACCCCAATATGTGGGGAACTATCGGGCGCTTTGGGGGAATAGAGGGACTTGGCTCTGCCAGACTTGTCATCCTTTTTGAGTCTGCCTATTTCCGTGTTTATGAAAACTATATTTTCCCTCTGCTTTTTTATGGCTTGCTGGTACCAGGGATAGGTCTTGCTTATCATGGCCTGCAGTTGAGCGTCGGAACATTCCTGCGGCGGTCCGTATGGACACGTTTTGGAATCGGACTTCGGAAAAGAATAGTCTTTGGCGGTCTTGCGGAGATTTTGCTCCTTGAGCGCGTTTTCAAATTTAGTGAAGCTAGTCGAAGCTTCCCCTTCAATGCCGTGAACGGAGTAATAGCGGACATTCTTTTTCTGTCCCCTGTAACCGTCTGTTTCAGTTGTTCTAAGAATTATATCGTCAATATAGCGCATCTCCTTCATGTAAGCAGCTTCAGTCCTGGGGTCGGCAAGCTTTTCCTTAAGGAACAAAGATTGCCTGGAGAAAGCGCCCGCCTCATCGTCAATTGTGTATCTAAAATGGAAGCCGTGATCCCTGGTCCACTTATCATCCTGCTGGTGCGTTGCTTCGTGCACAAAAACAGGGGCTATATGCCGGGCCAGTCTTTTTACATAGTCGTCATTTGTCATCAGCTGTTCAGCCGATACTCCTTTTTCTTTCATCCACCCCTCCAGCACCGCCTTGTTTAAAACTATTATCCCCGGTTTTATCTCACCGCAATCTACCGCATTCAGCGGGCAGTAACTCGCCCAGGGAAGGTCGGATTTGTATGTATGCACCATTAATTTAAGCGGGGTTTCCGGAACGCCGTCTTTTTTAGCGTTATACATTGCAAGCAGGCCATCTCCCACCTTTGTATTCTTCAACTCGCCTCCGGAATAAGCGCCATTTTCGTTTTTGACGCCTACCAGGTGGTTTAAAAGCTGTCCGGCCAGAGCAGAGGCATCCGCGTCCGTGAGAGTAGTGTCCGCAGGTTTTGCGGTTCCAAAGGACCACTTAGAAGACGGAATGGTCCCTGGGCCGCTCCCGCTTAGGTTTGAGCCGTCAAAAACCTTTCCTAGTGCGGAAAAGCTGTTTTCGCCGGACTTTATGCCGCTCATATTAGCGCTAATTTTTGATGTTTTGTCCGGGCTGTTTTGAATTCCCGCGCCAGGCTCGGTCAAAGTTCCAGCCTTTTTTGACGATTCCTTGTATGACAGGTACTTTTCTTTCATTTTGGGGTCAAGGTAAAAACCGAGGAAACCATCCACATCGTCAACTGCGCTGCAAGTCTTATTCTCCGTTAACATAAAAGTGTCAACTTGTCGGGCAGCAATTATATCGTCCGCGACAAGCAGGGCTATTCTTTGGTTCACTGTTTTTGTCTTCCAAACGTTCTCCGGATAGCCCCTAGCGGTAAGTGAAGCCTTGGCGTAGCCCTTTAAATGTTCCCAGTCATAAACACTCCATGCCATGGTGTAAAAGCGGCCAGACGCATAGGTGTGCACCCAGGGCATGAATAAATCTATCTGCGGGCCAAGCCCCAGTTCGCAAAGCGAACAAGCTTTTACTGTGTTATCGTAATCAAACAGCTGGATCATTTTTCTGCGTATAAGGCACACATCGATGGTGCCCTCGAAAAATTCCCCGAGTTCTTTGAACATATTGTTGTGCTTCAATATGAAGGTAAGCTTCTTCTTGTCTTTTTGCCCAAGTTTATTAAGAAGCAGATCATCGTTCTTGTGAAGGGATTCAAGGCAGGCTTCCGCCTTTTCAGGGGAATATATTTTTCCGGTTATGTTGGATTCGCAAAGCTTTATAGCGGCATCTTCCTGTTCGGAGAACTCCTGCGCCGAGGAAAGAGGGCAGGCAATGACCGTAAAGCCGAGAAGAATAAGGGGTGTAATCGCGTATTTTATCCGCATAGTAATAGTATATGGCGTGGTTCATATTTTGTCAAGAGGACTTGCGCACAGGCGTAATAACTTCCGGAAATTGCCGCAATTTTCGGAGCTATCTTCTGCCGATTTTGGACATTGGGTTTACGGATTTGCCGGAAGGGGTTATTATTTCAAAATGCAGATGGGCCCCCGTGGACAACCCGGTGGAACCCACTTTGCCAAGCATGTTTTTTGATTTCTGCACGGTCTCGCCGTCGCGCACCTCCACTTTGGAAAGGTGACCATAACGCGCCACTGAACCGTCTTTATGGCGCACTTCAACGGTATTGCCATAGCCGCCTTTCCAGCCCGCAAAAGCCACGGTTCCGGAACGCGAGGGGTAAACCGGAGTGCCAAGAGGCATGGGAATATCGCAGCCTTCGTGGAAAATACGGCGGTGTAAGATGGGATGATAGCGGTAGCCGAAAGACGAACTGATGCGTATATGGCCCCCGCCGTTAAAGGGCAGACGATAGGTATCAAGATTTAAATATACTGAAGCCAGAAAGATCCGATCGCCTTTCTTTAATCTATAATTGCCGAGCATCGCGGAGGGCGGCAGATTGTTGTCTCTTATTATTGATTCTTTGAAACTTTTAAGATCGCCGGTTTTTGGCTTGAAGCGGGCAGCCAGGCCGTTTAAGGTTTCTCCTCCGCCTGTAACTTCGTAAAGGAGGCCCCTGCCGTTATATACGCGAATATACCCGCCGCGGGAGAGGAAAATAAACTCATTGTTATTGGTGCTTTGAAGCGAGCGGACATCAGTGTTGTAACGCGCGGCAAGCGACCTTATGTCTTCGCCCTTACCCACTTTGTGGCGGACATGGATCAGGCGCGGCGCCTTCTGAAAAACCTCCGACGGAGGCTCCGCGGGGCCTGCCGGAGTCAGGACTGAAAATCTGTTGTAATCATCCGGCGCCATAGTCCCTAAGCCAAAAGCATATACACTTAAGGCCAGGCAAACGCCGACAAAAAGATACCTTTTTTTTAAGCGCATTCGTTGCTGCTCCGATAAATGGAATTCAGAAGTCAGGAGTCAGGAGTCAGAATTCAGAATTCCGGCCACTGGATTCTGACTTCTGACTACTTTGGTAGCTACGCTTTATCTGTTGATCATCTCCATTGACTTCAAAAAATCCTTGTTGGATTTTGTGACTGAAAGCTTGGTTAAAAGCAGTTCCATAGCGTCAACGGGCGAAAGCGGCGCCAGAACTTTACGCAGTATCCACACCTTGTTAAGCTCATCCTCGGTCATAAGCAGCTCTTCCTTGCGGGTGGAAGTGCGGTTTATATCTATGGCCGGGAAAATGCGCCGGTCGGAAAGTTTGCGGTCAAGATAAAGTTCACAGTTGCCGGTGCCTTTAAATTCCTCAAAAATGACATCATCCATGCGGCTGCCGGTTTCCACAAGGGCCGTGGCGATAATGGTAAGCGAGCCGCCTTCCTCAAGTTTCCTGGCCGCACCGAAAAAGCGCTTGGGCCGCTGCAGCGAGGTGGATTCAAGGCCGCCGGACAGCACCCGCCCGCTTGAAGGCGAAATGGTGTTGTAGGCGCGCGCGAGCCTGGTAACGGAATCCAGAAGTATCACCACGTCTTTCTTATGCTCGGTCAGGCGCTTGGCCTTTTCAAGAACTATCTCAGCCACCTGCACATGACGGTCGGCCGGCTCGTCAAAAGTGGAGGCTATTACCTCGCCTTTCACCGAACGCCGCATATCAGTAACCTCTTCCGGGCGCTCATCGATCAGGAGCACAAGCAATTCTATTTCGGGGTGGCTTGTGGTAAGCGAGTTTGCGATGCGCTGGAGTATCATTGTTTTGCCGGTTTTCGGCGCCGCCACAATAAGCGCGCGCTGGCCCTTGCCTATGGGAGCTATCAGGTCTATCACCCTTGAGGTTAAATCAGTTTTTGTGTTTTCAAGTATAAAGCGGGAGTTGGGATGCAGCGGAGTCAGATTATCAAAAAGCGGGCGATGCCCTATTTTTTCTATCTCAATGCCGTTGACCGTTTTTACCTGCAGCAGGGCGAAAAAACGCTCCCCTTCCTTGGGCGGGCGGATAAGGCCGTTTACCGTGTCTCCTTTCCGGAGCCCCAGTTTTTTTATCTGAGAGGGAGAAACATAAATGTCCTCGTGGCTTGAAAGATAGTCGTACTCCTGCGAACGCAGAAAGCCGAAGCCGTCGGGAAGTATTTCAAGGACCCCCTCGCCGTGCACAATGCCGTTTTGCTTGGCCTGAGCCTCCATAAGCTTGCCTATCAGCTCCTGCTTGCGCATGCCGGACACGCCTTCAAGCTTGAACTGCTCGGCAATTTTAAGCAGCTCGGACACCGTCATTTTGGTCATGGCGGTCACATCCATTTTGGGCATTATCTGCCCGCTCTGCGGCTGCTGTGAAGAGCCGCCTGGGGAATTTGAATTGTTATTGTTTTCCATTTTAGAGTTTCTCCTTTACTGCATACTTATCATTTGTAAATTTTCTCCCGCCGTGTTTTCAGCTATTGTTCAACAGTCAACGGCGGCACTATCCCACTGATGCTTTTAAAAACCCGGAGAGAACATTTATTTTCCGCTCCAGATCCCTGACCTGCCCGTCATTCATTACCGCAAGGTCCGACAGCCCCGCCTTGCGTTCCGCCGCAAACTGCGCCGATTCCCTTCTTGCCAGCTCCGCCGCGCTCCAGCCGCGCTTTAAAGCGCGCGCGCGCCGCGCTTTTAGCGGGGCGCTTACGCAAATGGTAAGCGTGAAACAATCTCCAAGCTCAGCTTCAAAAAGCAGAGGCACTTCAACTATCGCTATTTTTGAGTGGGATTTTTTTATTAAAGAGTAAATACGCTTTAAAATCTCGGGGTGCAGCAAACCCTCAAGCCACTTTCTTTTGGAACTGTCGCCAAAGATTTCCAGGGAGAGCCCGCGCGTGTCGGGCAGGCCGTCTTTTAGGACTATCTCAGGGCCGAACTTCTTTAAGATTCTATTATAACATTCGGGCTCTGTCAACACTTCTTTTGCAAGAGCGTCAGCTGAAACACAAAAAAAACCAGCCGCCCTGAACATTTCAAGAACCGCGCTTTTACCCGAAGCGGGCGCCCCGGTAAGCCCTATAACACAGCTGCCTCTGATATTTTTTAATTTTGTTTTCCAATGTTGAAGACGGCTCATGCGGTCCCCCCCCGCGAATAACGGTTAAGTTTTTCAAGTTCGGATTTGGAAAGAGAGCCAATGCCTTGTTTTGATATTTTTTCAAGCAGGACATCCGTCTCAGAGAGAGGGTTGGTGGTAGAGGGTGGAGGGTGGAGGGCTGAGAATAGGGATTTCCACATTCCGGAACCCTCTACCCTATCCCCTCTACCCTCTACCCTAAGGTATAGCCAGCCGAAAACCAGACCGCTTAAGTGCGTGACATTCGCTACCTTTGAACCGGGAGCAGAAAGACTGAGCGTAAATTCAAGCGCCGCCAGCGCCAGAGCCAGCTGCCGCGCGGTTAAAGGGAAAATAAAATATAAATAGACCTTCATGTCCGGATAGTAAAAAGCAAAAGCGGCAAGCAGGCCATAAACCGCGCCTGAAGCGCCTATCACCGGTATAGAGGAGCGCGGCGATACAAAAACGGTAAAAACACCTGCCGCGATTCCGCAGAACAAAAAAAACCGCAGGAAGCGCGCGGATCCCATTTCCGGTTCAATAAAGCGGCCAAGCATCCAGAGCATAAAAGCGTTAAAGAGAAAATGCCAGAAACCGGAGTGAATAAAAATATAAGTCAGGGGCTGCCAAAGCCAATAGCGCCCGGCCGTAAGCCGCGGAACAAGGCCGAAATACAGGTTTAGCTCCGGACCGAAAGCCAGTTCAAGCAGCCAGCCGGCAAAAAAACTTACGGCCAGCCACCTGGTAACGCGGGGAAGATTATTAAAAGATTCAAGAGCAAGATTCATATTGTCGCACCCCGCCCGCACTGCACAGCGTTCGGGGCGATTAACGCCGGCCTTTAAGCGGTGACGGCCGGTGCTCCACGAGGGTGGCTAATCCCCCCTTCGTCGTTCGCTTCGCCGCCTTTAGCGGCACGCTCACTGAACCCCCTCTATAAGGTACCCGCGCTCACTAACGAAGGAGATCGCGCGGGCTAATTTGTCACAAGTCACAAGTAAGAATTTAGTTTTCGAGATATGGTTTTGAGTTTTTTAAACACCTAATCTTCCAAGACTTTTTTATTTAGTTCCTCAGTTGCCGCGCTTTACTCTGTAACTTGTGACCTGTGTCCTGTGACTTGTGACTGACGCCTGTTCACGGAACAGGCGTCATATCGCGCCAATTTTTTCCGGCTTTTAGTTCGGCTTTAAGCGGCACAATAAGAGGGAAAGCGTTTTCCATTTCACGCTTTACAAGCGCGGCTGTTTCTTCAAGCAGCGCGTCCCGCACCTCAAAAATAAGTTCATCATGCACCTGCGAAAGCATAAAAACATTATTGGAACCCTTAATGGCGTCCCAGATCCGCAGCATGGCTTTCTTTATAATATCCGCTGAACCGCCCTGAATCGGAGTGTTTACCGCCGCCCTTTCTGCAAAAGACCTTATATGCGGATTTGAAGCTTTAAGCTCCAGCAGGACCCGGCGCCGGCCCGTGAAAGTGCTGACAAAACCGTCTTTTTTGGCGGTCTCTATGGTTTTATTGATCCACTCTTTCACTCCCGAGTAAACTTCAAAATAGTGGCTTATATATCTGGCAGCGTCAGCGCGGCTTATACCCAGCTCTCTGGCCAGGCCCGGCGCGCCCTGGCCGTACACTATGCCGAAATTTATGGCCTTGGCGGAACCGCGCATCTCTTTTGTAACCAGCTCAGGGGCGCAGTCAAAAACCTCGGAGGCCGTACGCAGATGTATGTCCTGGCCGGAGCGGAACGCCTCTACAAGAGCCTTATCAAGCGAATTATGAGCCAGCACCCGAAGGTCTATCTGCGAATAATCACCGCTTAGAAGAGAAAAACCCTCGCGCGCTATAAAACACTTGCGCACCATTTGCCCGTATTCGGAACGCACCGGGATATTCTGCAAATTGGGCTTTGAACTGGAGAAGCGGCCTGTGGCGGTGCCGGTAGCGTCAAAAGTGGTGTGCACCCTGCCCCCGGAGTCAGCCGCCGCCAGCAAATTATCCACAAAAGAGCTTTTCAGCTTTGCAATCTCGCGGAACTCAAGTATTTTGGGGATTACCGGGTGCGCCGCCTTAAGAAAAGTGAGCGCTTCCTCGCCGGTTGAAAGCCCCTCTTTTGTTTTAAACATCCGCTTCTGCTGTTCATCCAGCTGGATATTCAGCTTTTCATATATAAGGAAAGCCAGCTGTTTAGGGGAATTAAGGTTTACCTTCTCACCGGTGAGAGCTTCCGCTTCATTTTCAATGGCTGATAGTTTTTTTTCAAAATCCGCCGAAAGTTCGCGGAGTAAAGGCATATCCACCATAAAGCCGGTTTTTTCCATGGCGTAAACCGGCTGCGTCAAAGGCAATTCAAGGTTTTGATAAACCTCAAGCAGCCCTACCGCTTCAAGTTCTCCTTTCAGCTTCTCCGCAAGCTCTCCCAGCCGGCCGCAGACAAGCAGCTTTTCTTCCCGCGAACCTTCAACAGCCGGAGCATGGCCCAATTTTTCAAAAATTAGGTCCTGCGGCCCGCGTTTTTTAACTCCCGCGCCAAGCAGCGCCGCCGCAATTTCAAGCTCAAAAAAATTAACGGGCCTTTCATCCGCTTTAAAATCAAGCGAATGCATGGCGCTCTTAAGTCCGAAAGCGGTTTTACGGATGGAGGGATTTTGTATCGCCGCGACAACAAGGGCCGCCTGGCTTAGCGAAAAAGAATCTTTTTCAAGCAGGCAGACTCCGGAAGACGAACCGACAGCAAGCCCCCCCTCAAAAGCGTACACTGAAAGCGTACCAGGAACGGAGGCAAGAATTTCCTCGGGGGTTTTTAAAGGCGGCAGGTTTTCTGGTTTAACCGCGAACAGCGACATGGACCCGCCGTCACCTGCGCCCCCAGGGGCGGCGCCGCACATGGCCCTTAATTCTTTGAACTCAAGACGGTTAGCCATAGCTTCAAGCACGGCCATATCAGGCCTGGCCGGCACAAAAGCCTCAAAATCCGCCTCAACCGGCGCGTTTGTATCAAGCAAAATAAGCCGCCGTGAAAGCTCGGCATTGGCGGCGTCCCGCGCCACTTTGGCAAGCGCCTTGTCTTTGGAGGCAAGCTCAGGTTTTTTGGCGGCTTCAAGCACCGCCGCAAGGCTCCCGTATTCATTGATAAGTTTGGCCGCGCTTTTTGGGCCGACGCCTGAAACTCCGGGCACATTATCGGAAGCGTCTCCGGTGAGCGAAAAGTAATCGGCCAGCTGCGCTGAGGTTACTCCATATTTTTTAAACACAGCTTCGGTGCCGGAGAAAGCCTGCGCGGAACCGTCCCAGATCTTCACAAGCGGCCCCAGCAGCTGGCCCGCGTCTTTGTCTCCTGAAACTATTACGGCTTCCACCCCGGCCCTTGAAAACTTTCCGGCAAGCGCCGCAATAAGGTCGTCGGCCTCAAAACCCCGCATATAAACGCCTTTAAATCCCAAAGCGGCCGTGAGTTCGCGCGCGCTCTCAAGCTGTCTTACCAGGGGGAGTTCAGTTTCCGTCCGGTTGGCCTTATACTCCGTAAATATGGAATCGCGAAATGACCCGCCGGGAGAATCAAAGCACACGGCCAGGTAATGGGGCTTGTGCTCGCGCACCAGTTTAAGGAGCAGGCGCATGAAACCGTATAGCGCGCCCACTTCCTCCCCCTTTGAATTTGTAAGCTTGGGCAGGGCGTGATAGCTCCTGTGCAGGAAAGCGTGGGCGTCAACTATAAAAATGCGTTTGGGATCCATTTGATCTGCAGCGGCGGCTGCTAAGGTTGTTCAGGCTGAAGCTGAAGAAGAAAAACAAACGCCGGGAGCTCAAGAGTTATGAGTTTAGAATTCTAACTCCTAACTCCAAAATCCCGACACGATCCACTCTAGACTATACCCTAACCCCTATACCCTGCCTTTACAGCAGTTCATCCAGATGGCGTTTAAGGGTTTCTTTCTGCTGGAGGCCCACCAGTTCCTGCGCCAGCTTGCCGCCCTTGAATAAAAGTATGGTGGGAATGGCTGAAATATTGTATTTTGCGGCGGTGTCTGGGCACTCGTCGGTGTTTAATTTGCACACCTTTACCCTGCCGGAATACTCCTTGGCCAGTTCCTCAATAATGGGGCCTATCATGCGGCAGGGGCCGCACCAGGGCGCCCAAAAGTCAACCAGCGCCGGGGTGGAACACTTTAAAACTTCAGCCTCAAAGTTTCCGTCTGTCAACTGTGTTTCGTCTGCCATATTGTTCTCCCTTTATACTCCCACTTGCCTTGGCGGGGTCACCCCCCCCGCAATAATAATTATATCAATAACCCGTGAACAAGTTCCGCTGCCATTGCTCTGTTTCCCACTGAACGTCTGTACTCCGTCCAATCCGACAAAAATATTACCTGGATCTGAAAATTGCAGCAATTTTCAGATGTCATTTTTTCTTTTCAAGCAGATAGTGGATCTCGGTCCACAGCTCTTCAATGCTGACTGGCTTTGAAAAGAACGCTTCCGCGCCGGCAAGCATAGCCTCCGAACGGTCAGCGGGCTCGGTATACTTGGCGGAAATAAGGACCACGGGGATTTTTGTGAGCCGCGGAGAATCTCTGATTACGCGCAGAAATTCAACGCCGTGCATGTCCGGCAGCTGCACATCAAGTATGATAATAGACGGCGCTACGCTTGCAAGCACGCTGAGAGCCTCACGGGCGGATCTCGCCACTGAAATTTCAGACCCGGGTTCTTTGAGCTTCAAACCGTCATTGAGAGTGTCAATAAAATTCTCATCATCATCAACTATCAATATGCTGATTTTCATTTTTATAATCTCCTGTTAGTTCCTGTTTTACAAACAGGAACTATGATTACACGGATTTAGAAAAGCGATTACACAGATTTCCGCCTACCACTCATAATTTAATCTGTGTAATCTGTTTTAATCCGTGTAATCACTGGTCTGCGGAGCAGACCCTAAAAGCCTAACAGCAGCCGCTCGCCCAGAATTACCGGCATTTTAAACTCGCTCATAAGCCGGGTGGTTTTTTCTATGTCGTATGGCACCCGGAAAATCTCAAAAACCTTGTTTTCAGTATCGTAAACGGCGCAGGAAGATCTGGGGTCCCCGTCCCGGGGCTGGCCGACCGAACCCGGATTCAACATTAGGCGTCCGCCGTCCGAAACTACGCGCAGCATAGGACCCAAAAAATCGGTCTCCGGCAGGCCCGCGGCATCGTGCTTGAAATATGCCGGCATGTGGGTGTGGCCCATAAAACAGGGCGATACCGTCCAGAATTTCAGGCTGTCTACAAACTGTATTTCCCCCAGCAAATATTCGGTCAGCGGTTTTTTTGGCGAGCCGTGCACCACGGTAAAATCCGGAGTCTCAAGTTTTTCAGGCAGCGCGGAGAGAAAAGCAAGGGCCGCGCCGGATAAGTTTTTACGGGCGAACTCAATGGCGGCAAGCGCATTAGCGTTAAACCACTTCATTTCTATGCGCCCGGTCACCGCCGCGTCGTGGTTGCCTAGCACGGAGCGGCAGTCTTTAAGCGCCATTACAAGCTCTACGCATTCCCGCGGCTGGGGACCGTAACCCACCAGATCCCCGCAGCAAATAAAATGCTCCACCTTGTTTTTTTCGTAAAACCGAAGCACGGCCCGGAAGGCTTCCAGGTTCGCATGCACATCTGAAAAAATGCCGTACAGCATCAGACTTTCACCGGTTCCGGTTTTTCGGCAAGCGCCGAAGCCTTTTTAAGGTCCACAGAAATTACTTTGGAAACCCCAAGTTCCTCCATGGTGACGCCGTAAAGGATGTCGGCCGCTTCCATGGTGCGCTTATTGTGGGTGATAACTATGAACTGCGTGGTTGCCGAGAACTCCCGTATCAGGCGCACAAACCGCTCCACATTAGCCTCGTCAAGCGGCGCGTCGGCCTCGTCCATAACGCAGAAGGGCGACGGATTGACGCAAAAGAAACTAAAAAGAAGCGCCAGGGCCGTAAGGGCCTTTTCGCCTCCTGAAAGCTGTGAAATGCTTACCAGCCGCTTGCCAGGCGGATGAGCCAGTATCTCCACCCCCGTCTCAAGAAGATTATCCGGCAGGGTAAGAACCAGGTCGGCTTCGCCGCCGTTAAAGAGCAGGGAATAGATCTGCTTGAAGTGGGTTTTAACCTCGTCAAAGGTGGTCTTAAAATTATCCCTGGTGGTCTCGTTTATTTTAGAGATGGCGGACTTTAGATCCGCCTTGGCCTTATTAAGGTCTTCCACCTGCGAATTCATGAAATTATAGCGGGCGGTCAGATTATCGTATTCCTCGGGGGCAGTCATGTTTACCGCGCCCATATTTTCCACGCGCTTTTTAAGGAATTTCACGCGTTCAGCGTCCACTTCAACTCCGCCGCATTTTGCCGCTGCTTCCTCGGGAGTGACATTCCAGTCGTCTTTAAGGCGCCTTACAGTTTCCTCCGCCCTTGTATTAATAGTATTGATCTCAATTTCAATCTGGTAGCGGGTCTTCTCGCCCTCCGTTTTCAACTCGCTGTTGTCGCGCAGATTGGCGTTCAGCCGTTCGAAGTTATTGCGCAATTCGTTAAGTTCGGCGGCGAGCTGGCGCTCCATTATTTCTTTTTCCGCCAGATCGTGCATCAGTTCGGTGCGGCGCAGGGCGCTTAGCCTGGTTTCTTCGTTAACAGCGGCCTGTCTTGCCGAAAGCTCCGCTCTGCGCTGGGAAAAGTGAGACCGCTCCTCGCCCAGTTCTTTGAGCGAAGCCTCAAGACGGGCGCACTCGGCGCGGTTGAACTCAAGGTTCTGATTATAGTTATCCAGATTGGCTTTTTTCTCCCCCAATTCCCCAGTCATGCGGCCCCGCTCGGTATTCAGGGCGCTCTTTTTATCCTCCAGGGCGGCGGCTTCGGCCTTTTTGGCCTCGGTGGCGGTTTTGGCGGCGGAAAGTTTTTCAGTTAAAAGCCCCAGTTGCCCTTCGGCGTTTTTAAGGGCGTCTTCGGTCTTTACTATTTCAGCCGAAGTGAAATCAAGATTCTGCGACTTCAGCCGCATTTCATTTTCGGCCGCAAGAGCCTCGGCCTCGGCGCGGTGGAAATCTATATTCAGGGCGTTTATCTTTTCGCCGCAGGCGGCCAGCCCCGCTTCATTTTCCAGCAGACCCGCGGCCGCGGCGGTTTTCTCCGCTTCAAGGCGCGCGAGCTCTTCTTCAGACTTCTTTATTTTTTCTTTCAGCTCGCCTTCCTCTTCCCAGTAGGGTTCGTTTGAAACCACAGTTTCCACCCCGCCGACCATCCAGAACGGGCCCATAACCGAACCGTCCATCGCGTGCACGCCTGAAAGCAAATTAGCCACAAGGGGCTGATAGGCGCCGTCGCAGGAAATTTTTTCAAACAGTTTGCGGGCATTAGGGGCATCCCAGGAGGAGGAGACGCCCATGTCGCGCACGCGGTCAAGGATAAGGAAGCGGCAGCGGCCTTTACCAAGGTGTTTAAGGTAGCCTATGGCTTCCTGCGCCGCACCCGCCGTTTCGCAAACCACAGAGTCAAGAAAGCGGCCCAACGCTTCATCCAGAGCAAGCCTGTCCTCTTTTTTCACATTCACCAGATGCCGCAATGTGCCGCGCACTCCGGCGATTCCGGAATTAAGCACATTGTTTATACCCACCCAGTATGAATCTTTCTCTCCCTGCGCAAGTATAACCTCAAGACGGGACTGATCCCACGCTTTTTCTTCGCGCACGGAAGCAAGCCGCTTTTCAATTTCGTCCAGACGGGCGGACCTGGCATCCCTTTCCTTTTCAAGCCCGGTCTGGCCCGCGTTCTCCGCGGCAAGGGTTGCGGTCGCGGAATCCATTTTCTCCCTCAAATCCCTCACGCGCGCCTCAAGTTCGGCTTTTAGCGCGGCCAAATCAGCCAGATCTTTGCGCAAGCCTGAGAGGTTGTCTTTATAATGTCCGATGTCGGATGCGGTGACGGATAAAACATTTGAGACGGACATTTCAGACTGGTAAGAATCCGAAAGGTCCTTTGCAAGGTTTTCAGCGGCCTCGCCCAGCGCCAGCGCTTCTCCGTCCAGTTTTGAAAGCACGGCGAAAGCGCCGTCGTATTCGGCTTTAACCGCGGACAGTCCTTCCACTCCCTGCGCCAGCGCCGCTTTCAGCTCTTCCAGGCGCGGGGAGGCCTTGGCTAAATTTTCGGCGTTGCGCGTTTCAGAAATATTCAGCGAATCGCTCTGGCGGGCTATTTCTTCAAGCAGCAAGCCATTATTCACTATTCTCCCCTCGGCGTTATTTTTTTCAAATTTAACGGCGGCCACCGCCTCTTTAAGCGCCCGTTCATCTTCAACTTTGCCTGTAAGGGACAGATTAAGCGCCGCTATTTCCCCTTCAAGGGCCGTTATAGCGGCGGCTATTTCGCCAAGTTCTTTATTCACAGGCTCAAGCCTGGCCTTTGCGGCGTCTAGTCCCGCCTTGTGTGAGAAGTCTTCCTTTACCAGAAAAGCAATTTCAGCGGACGCAAGCTCTTCCTGGTATTTTTTCTGCAGGCGTGCTTTTTTCGCCTCGCTATCCAATTTTTTTACCTGCTCATCTATAAGGACCATGGAATCCGACAGCCGCCCCATGTCCTGATCCACTTTGTCAAGCTTTCGCAAAGCCTCTTCGCGCTTAGCCTTGTACTTGGACACACCCGCGGCTTCTTCAAAAAGCTCGCGCCGCTCCTCGGCTGTGGCCGAAAGCACGTATTCCACCTCGCCCTGGTCGATAATAGCGTAGCCGTCGGTGCCTATGCCTGTATCCATGAACATTTCGCGAATGTCTTTAAGGCGGCACTGCACCTTGTTTATGAAATATTCTGATTCGTCGGAGCGATAAATTTTGCGGGTGACGGTAACCTCACTGAAGTCAAGGGGAAGCTTCCGTGATTCGTTATCAAAGGTCATGGACACTTCGGCCATGTTCAGAGGCTGGCGCTTGGTGGTACCCGCGAAAACGACATCCATCATGGACGGCATTCTGAGCGACTTCCACGACATTTCGCCTATGCACCACTTTATAGAGTCCACCACATTAGACTTGCCGCAGCCGTTCGGCCCCACCACGCAGGTGATGCCGGGTTTCAGCTGCACTTTGACCTTGTTCGCAAAAGATTTAAACCCGCTTATTTCCACGCTTTTAAGGTACATTTTGAACCTCATTTATCCCAAAAATTGCGATTGAAATCGTTTTATATTGAGAAATTTGCGGACAAAAACATCTACGCAATTTTCGGGAGTTCTTGCGCTTGTGTTCAAATCCTAATTATATAAATAAAAGAGCCCGGCTGTCTTCCGGCTCTCTGCAAAACAATATGACCATTTAGCTGAGCTGATTTTGGATCGAGCCCTAACGCCGGCCCTTTAAAACCTCTGCAACCTTTTCAAGAACTTTCTCTGGAAGGATCATTTTTGGAAAGAAACAGATAAAACCGGAGGCTGAAGCAAAAACACTGTTCAGCCCTTCATCCATAGTGTTTTCCCCGGTCATTACCACAAAAGGGATATTTCCCAGACGCCGGTCCCGAGTCGCCAGCTTCTTAAGCTCAATCACAAATTCCTTCCCTGTCATTTCAGGCATTGTTACATCCAAAACCATAAAATCCGGTATATTCTGCGTCACGGCGGCTAATGCCTGCCGGCCGTTTTTAGCCAGAGTTACCTCATGGCCGGCATCCTCAAAAACATACTTAAAAAGCTCCAATATGGTCGGTTCATCGTCTACAATCAGTATTTTAGCCATAATGTGTATATCCTTAAACCCATAAAACTCTGCCTGGACCTGAAAAATTCAGTTCTAACTGAATTTTTCGGGATTAGTATGACAACTGATATGACAGCCCGAAAGTATTGCCGGTGTAATTGCTGGGCATATATTTTTCAAATTTGTTATTTGAAGAGGCCGCCGTCAAAGAATAAAACAGCCGCACCATGGCGACATCGTTTATACGCTTACGGATACTGCCCGTAACTGTACTCATCAGGTTTTTCTGCATGGCACCCACATAGTTATTGTCCGAATCCCGGTGAGGACGGTCCGTGTAGCTGCGGCTGGTTACATTAATCGCGCCGCCGACAGCCCACTTGCCGGTGATGTTCAGGTCCAGGGGGACGCTGAATGTAAGCTCATTATAGTTGTAGTTCTTGGCCACAAAACTTACATCCGAGGAACCATCCAGAAGGTTCGTGCCTACGGCGCCAAGGGACTTATAACGCATAAAGTTCTGGTTAGAACGGTGCATTGAATAGGACACCATGGGATACAGTTCAAATATCCACAAAGTCTGGCGAAAACCGGCGTCAAAAGTGGTGGTTTTATCCTGCTGTTTGGTGTCGCCGTATACTCCGGTGTTTGCCACTACCTTCTGGCCGGTGTAATCCTGCCGCGTATAGGTGATACCGCCGAAGAAGTTGTTCCATGAGGGACGCAGGGTGATCTGCACCAGTTTCTGGTCCTGCAGGCCGCCGTTGGCGTTGGCTGTGTTGTTCGGATCTTGAAACTCACGCAGCAGATCGGTATAGTTAGGGAACTTTATCTCCTTTGTCAGATAGGTAAGCGACACTATTCCGTTCTTCTCAAAGTCGAAGACATAATCCGCGGCCAGCTGCAGGCCGGAGGAATTCATGTTATACAGGCCGCTCTTCCAGGCCTCGTTGGCGCCGGTGCGGGAATAGTCGTTCGCGAAAGACATGCCGGGCCTTAAACGGAATTTCTGGCCGAAACTGCGGCGGTATTCTATGTTGTAGGAGTGCGACATGGAACGGTCGGTAAACTGCTTGGAGTCCTGCGGCGCGAAGCCCTGCCCCGAATAGTTGAAATTGTACAGGCCGAACAGCTGGTCCTTCCGAGTGATCTTCGCCAGCAGGCCGACCTGCGTGTTCATGCTGCCGCCGCTGAAAATATTGCCGACGCTGGGCATATAGGCCGCCTCGCCAAGCGTCATGTCAAAAAAAGGCGTGAAAATTTTGGAGTCTTCCGCCACGGCCGCGCAAAGCCGCCCGGCCAGGGCCGCCGTAATAACCGCGCTCAAAATTATTTTTTTCATTAAATGCACCTCTGTTTAAAAGTTGTTTCCGTTTTCTTCAGCCTTAAGCTTAAAAATTAAGATGGAAGTTCCAAACGGGGTGGAAAACCAGAACCCCTTCGGGGAAGATATTCAGGCCAAGCTCAAAATGTTTGCCATACCAGCTCACCTTGGAACTTATGGTCTGTGTCTTGATACCGTAATTGAACTGTATGCTCCACAGCTTACCGATTCCCTTTGGAGTTTCAATGCCTGCCATAAAGAAATCATCTTTGAAGCCTGTGTCAAAGCTATTGATCTTGGTACCGAGGAAATCCGGCTCCTGGCCTGGCTTGAAGTCCAGCCTGGCATTAAGCTGGCTGTGCTTATAACCCCAGAAGGTACGCACCTTGGGGCTTACCGAGGCACTCACAATGGCTCCCATGTAGTAGCCGCCGAACTTGGCGTTGTCTATAGTTTCGGAATCCTTGGTGGCCAGCTTGGCGGCCAGCATATCCCAGTAGCCGCCTATCAGGTCCACCTGCGGCACTCCCGGGGCCAGGCGGCCCTCGCCGTGCAAGCGGATCTTGCCGGAGATATTTGTATAAGTCAGCGGGATCGTGGTCGGGAACAGGCCCATCTGTATGCCGAAGGTCTTACCTGGCGGCAGCGGAGTGGTAGCCTCCAGGTCCTGCTGGAAATCGTAGAAAAAACCGGCGGGGTTGGACATTATTTCGCCGACCATCTGCATTCCCTTGGATGTCCAGTCTATGGCGGCAAGAGCGGGGCTTTTTACTATAAAAAGCGCCAAAAAGGTTAATATCAGCCTTTTCATTATTTGTTCCTCATTTAATTATCAAGGTTAGTGATGGCGGGCAGCATACGCTGCACCGCAGCGACCATCAGGTCCGGAATGAACACCACGTCTATATTAGTGCCGCCGCCCTTATAAGCGAAGTAATCCGTATTGCTTATCGCTTGCTTTGCCAGATCGCTGCTGGTAATACCAGCCGGATTAGCGACATTCGAGCGTTTTATATACATGACACCTTCAAGGGCGTTATCCTTCAGCAGCGTGAAAGGGTCGGAAGAGGAATTAGTAAAATCGCTTGGAGTCCGGGTTCTGCCGCCGTTACTTATAACATAACTTTCTTTGGCGAACCATAAATAGTTATCTTCTGGGTGGTTTGTGTTGTTTGGGTTGTTTGGGTTGTTCCCGACAAGGTACATGTCGGCCTGATACTGCGCAAGCGGCGCATTATCGGGCCTGTCGCCGGAAGGAAAAGAGTAGCCGCTGCCTTTGTCGGTTTTAATGGCCCATACCACATTGCCCCCGGTTCCTGCGCCGGTGCCATTAACGAGATTATTGTCTGCATATTTCAGAGTACCATCACCGACCCCGGTATCAACTACCCGCAGATTGGTTATCCTATTCAAGCCGTCCACAGCGGTTATGCCAGTCCCACCGACGCCTGTATCAGTCTTCAGCACACCGGTAACTATGATATCTCTGTCACTGGCTGAGTTTTGCGCGGTAGCGATACCGATTACAGAAGGGTTACCGACCAACTGGTCCCTTGCATCTTCATATTTAGACCCCTGGGAAATAAAAAATATCTCGTCGGCATCAGTACGGTTGGCCAGCACGAAAGAGGCCCAAGACGGTTTTATTGAATTATCGTTAAAAAAGCCGGGCCATTCCTCTATGCGCTGAGGCAGGTTCCTGTTGAATGCCATGGTCATCTGCATATAGTCCAGGCGGTTGGAAATGCCCTGCGCGCCATTATACGCAAAACCACGGCTGGAGCCGTTGGTGTTGTTGTAAGACGGCCGCTTTACCAGGTTAAAAAACTGTATTTCGTTGGCCTCGGGACGCACCATGCGCTGGTCCACGCGCACCACATTTCCATGCACATCGCTAAGCGTGCGACCGGCTTCCAGGTCTGATTCCTTGACCACGTTGAGGAAGGTTTTAACAGCCTCTTCAGATTTTGTGGTAACCCGGGCGAACTCCTTAACCTGCTCCCTGTCGTTCTCTTTTTGCTTCTGTTCTGTACGCCTTTCCTCAGGCTTCAGGCCGGGGTTCCAGTTCTCAAGCGCGGCCTTTTCCTGTTTTGGGTCCATCATAGCCACCTGGCCAGCCTTGCCTTTTTCCTCTAATTTCATGCTTTGGCCCTGCGGAATATACAGCTCCGACGCACCCTTGGCCGGCGGAATCACATAGTTAAGCTTTACCTCGCCGAATAACACATTTATATCCATCTTGCCGTCCTCGGTCGTTTCAAGTGTGAATTCGGTGCCGCGTACGGCGCAGACGGCTGCGGGAGTGCGCACCTCAAATCTTTCCTTGCGCATAAGGTGCGGCACGCGCAATTTTATTTTACCGTATGCCAGCGCCAGGCGCGAAATAAGAGTCTGGCGCTGTTCAATTTCGAAATCGGTGGATTCTTTGATCCAAACCTTGGTTTTATTGGGCATCAGCGCCACAGCCGAGCCGTCGGCGCCGGTGCGTATACCCCCGCCTTCCGGCACCTCCATGTCCTTCGAAGCGTAAGTCCACTTGCCCTCGCGGGTTACGCGCACTTCCACATGGCCGCTGAAAGCTATTACCTTGGCATCTTCGGCCACAATTACTCCAGGCAGCAATACAAAAAAGAAGAGAGAAAGTATCTTTGTTTTCATAATATAGAGTTTAGCAGGAACCAAGCCTTGTGTCAATAATGTTTTTTTGGGATAATAGAGGCTCCGGGAGTTGTCTTTCCCCTATGCGGGGAACCTCTTCTAAGATTTATGCAATGTGATTAATGTTACTTGGGACTGACTGCCCCGGAGCCGGCAGGGAACCAGCCTCCTATTGAATTATAGAGGGACAGTTTCTGTAGAAAAACTTTTGATGGATTTTTTAAAGAACATTAGGCAGGGAGATCAATAATGAAAAAAGTGACTTTAGTTATATTCGCCTCGGTTCTGACCGGCTGCGCCACGGGCGGCAGAAAACCCCCTGTTACCAGTTGCCCCCCCTGCCCGGCAATAACGGTTCCCGCCAAGGCGCCGGAAGCCGCGCCCATAATGCCGGTAAACCAGCCCGATCTTCCGCCTTTTACGGACAACGATGACAGAAAAAGCCTGCTTAAAGCGGCAGGCCTGAACGCCAAATACTTTGAGGGGCTCAAGAACGATGTGCCCGCCTATACCTTCGGCGCGAGGAAAATAACTCCCAGGGAACTGGCCGCTTCCACCTCGGAATTCATGCGCATAGTTGGAACTGTTTCCGAACCCGCCGAACTGGACCGGCAGATAAAGGAAAAGTTTGATGTGTACCGGCTTGCCGGGAGAGATTCCACCGGCACAGTAGTGTTCAGTTCCTATTACGAACCCACCCTTGAGGCCAGCCTTACCCCCACAGAAGAATATAAACACCCTATTTACGCCAGGCCGGACGATCTTATTTCCATTAAACTGGAAGACTTCAATGAGAAATTCAAAGGCGAAAAACTTACCGGCCGCCTTAAAGAGGGAAACCTGGTGCCTTATCTCAACCGCGAGGAAATAGATTTCAGCGGCGCGCTGGACGGCAAAGGCTTGGAACTGGCCTGGTTCAAGAACCGGGCCGATATAATGGACCTGCACATAGAAGGCTCCGGCCGCTTGGCATTGCCTGACGGCAGGGTAATAAAAGCCAACTTCTCCTCCACCAACAGCCTGAAATTCAAGGGCTGGCTTACCGCTCTGGTGGAATCGGGGGCGCTGCCGCGCGAGGGCCTTAGCCACGAAAAAGGCATGCAATACCTGTTTGAGCATCCGGAAAAAGAACGGGAAATAATGAGCCAGAACAAACGCTATACTTTCTTTAAACTGGAACAGCCCGCCGACCCGGAAGTGGGCCCCGACGGCACCTACGGCCTGCCGCTTACCGGCTGGCGCTCCATAGCCATAGACAACGCCCTTATTCCCATGGGGACAATAGCTTTCATGAGCGCCACCGTGCCCGATGTAGACGCGGAAGGGAATCTGCTAGGCAAAAAGCCGGATACCCGCTTTGTATTCTGCCAGGACACCGGCGGCGCCATAAAAGGCCCCGGCCGGGTTGACTTTTTCTCCGGCAACGGCAAAAAAGCCCGCGCCTTCGCCTTCAAGCTTTGGGACCAGGGCGCACTTTATCTGCTGGTACTTAAGGAAAGTCAGATAAATCGGTGATCGGTAAACAGTATTTCCTAATAGGAGAGCAAAACCTGACTATGAATATCAAAATGTTCAAATCGCCGCTTTTATCTTTATCGCTGATTACTGTTTACCCTTTACTGTTTACCCTTTACTGTTTACTGCCCGCCCCCGTATTCTCCGCCGGCCCGACGCTGACCGGCTTAGACATACTTGAGCGGGACGGGTTCGCCCAGCTGACCGGCAAACGCGTCGGCCTTATCACCAACCATTCTTCCGTTGACAAAGAAGGCAATAACGCCATTGACGTCCTGTACAGAGCGCCGGGCGTAAAGCTCACGGCTATTTTTTCACCTGAGCACGGCTGGCGCGGAACCGAAGAAGGTGGAGTTCTTATAAACAATTCCTCCGACCCGGTTACCGGCGTGCCGGTTTACAGCCTATACGGCCAAAATAAGCGGCGTCCCTCAGCGGAAATGCTGTCTGGCCTGGATATACTGGTGTTTGACATACAGGACATCGGCGCGCGGTTTTACACCTACCTCACCACAATGGGCTACGCCATGGAGGAAGCTTCAAAAGCGGGGCTGGAATTCATGGTGCTGGACCGCCCCAACCCCATAAGCGGCGCGGTGGAGGGCCCTGTGCTTGAACCGGACATAAGCGCTTTTACAGCCTACTTCCCCGTACCTACGCGGCATGGATTCACCGCCGGAGAGATGGCCCTTTTTCATAAGGACAATAAAAAGCTGGAGCTGAAATTAAGCGTGATAACGATGGAAAACTGGACGAGGGATATGTTTTTTGACGCTACCGGCGTAATATGGACCAACCCTTCGCCCAACATACGGAATGTGGAGGCTGAGGCGCTTTATCCCGGAATCGGATGTTTTGAGGCGTCTAATGTTTCCGTGGGCCGCGGCACGGATATGCCCTTCCTCTGGTTCGGCGCGCCATGGATGAAGTCTGAAAAAATAGCGGAAGAACTTTCACAGGCGGGCTTGGCGGGCGTAAAATTTTCCCCGCTGGGGTTAACCCCCTCCAAAGATATTTACGAGGGCAAACTCTGCGAAGGCGTTAAAATGGAAATTACCGACCTGGCAGCCGTGCGCGCGCTGGATATTTTCACGCAGGCAGCCTGGCTGCTAAGGAAATACAACAGCGGGGATTTTAAACCACAACCGGATGAAATACGCAAAATGACCGGCTCCGGGGATTTTTACCGGCTGCTTGAAGCCGGTGCCGGCCCCACGGAAATAAAAACCGCTTTTGAAAAAAGCAGCGCCGCTTTCATGAGCACGCGGGAAAAATTCCTGCTGTATAAGTAGCAACGAATAGCAAGCTGAAAGATGCGGTAATATTTTCGATACGGTCAATGACTTTACCTCGCAAGGCGGAACCCAACGTCGTTGCTGCGTTTATTAGGCTTGTCGTTGCTGCGAAAATCTGCCCGCAGGCCCACGGTGGGATAGTAGCTGAAAGAGCCGCCACGCATCACCCGGCGGGAACCGGAATCTTCAAATGCACTGCCGTCAGACGCCCCTTTATATGAGTCCTGATATTTGTCCTGCACCCACTGCCAGACATTTCCTGCCATGTCACACAAATCCTGTTCTGTGTTGCCTGCCTGCTTGGAACACACCGGCATCGTGCTTTTTTTGCCGCAGCCATGGCCGTCTTTGTTTGCCATTACAGCTTTATCGCAGGCCGCTTCCTCACTGCCCCAAGGGTATTTCTGATTCTTGCCACCACTCTTAGCGGCGTATTCCCATTCTGACTCGCTGGGCAACCTTGCTCCCTTGAACTTGGCATACTGGACAGCTTGATTCCAATCCACGCAGTTGACAGGGTGAAGCCGCCGGCCAGTCAGACCCCAGTTACAATCACGGCCAGTACCCGGCTCCGTACACCCGCCTTTAAGCACGCATTCCTCGTACTGCTCCACTGTGACCGCTGTTTTAGAAATATCAAAGGTTCTGATAGCAACTTCATGTACCGGCTTAGCATCTTCAAGCCCCATTTGGGAGCTATCGGTTCCCATCATAAACTTTCCACCATTGATGGTAACCCACTCTACCGGCTTAGCGAGTGCGCCGGCAGACGGCTCGTTCCCTGCGACGTAATCTTTGGAAACACCTTCAACCACCTCCGCCTTCGGCTCCGGGATATTACCGCTATTTTGATCAAAGACGGGGAGGCCGGTAGGGAATTCCCTATTGTCGGCTACAGCGTCCCTGAGGTCCGCAGAAGTATTAATACCAGGATTTTTAGTGTAGGCGATCCCAGCAACAATCACACCTATGGTAATGAAGATATATTGTTTCCCACTAGGCATAACCCCTCCTGCAAAGCTTAATATTTGGTATTGCGAACTGAGGATAGTATACCCCTCACTTCCACTATTGTCAAGAGCACGGTAATGTAAGATAGTTTGTGTAATTTTTTAGCTTGCAAAAGTAACGGGGTTATCCTCCAATGTAGTTTGTCTAGAAAAACAAGGAGGATAACCCGTATGAATAGTATACAAGAGCTGTATTTCACTGACAAGGACATCGCCGTAAGGTGGAGTCAGGTTACAGAGGACTTCTGGGGCGATATAAAGCACGAAACACTAGGCGCGGTAAAACGGTTATTGGAAACCACCATGGATATAGAAGTCCAAGATCTGGCCGGCGCGCGAAGATGGGAACACTGTGCTAAGCGTGCTAATTATCGCAATGGCTCATATCACCGAAGCCTCTGGACACCTTATGGATGGATAAACTCGATGAAAGTTCCACGGATTCGCTCTGGTGGGATGAGTTTTAAAGCTTTTGATAGATACCAACAGCGAACGGAACAAATAAATTGCATGATAACCGATATGTTTCTGTCCGGGGTATCCACTCGGAAAGTAAAAGAAGTCCTAAAGCCGCTTTATGGCCAAAACATGATAAGCGCTTCGACGGTAAGCGCTATAACAAAAGTATTGGATGCAGAAGTAGAAAAACATCATCGGCGCGATGTAGGTGATGATTACCAATACTTGATACTGGATGGGATTTATCTTAACGCCAAAAGCCCTGTATGCGCCAGGCGCAGATGTATTCTTGTGGTCTATGGGATAAAAGAAGACGGCACAAGGGAACTTATAGACTTTAGAATTGCCAGAAAAGGTGAGTCCCAAACTGCGTGGGAATGTTTCCTGACCAGTCTTGGAAACAGAGGATTGAAAGGGAAGAATTTAAAACTGATTTCAATTGACGGCGGCAAGGGCATGATGGCCGCGTTGGACTTTGTTTTCCCGGATGTCCCCAAACAGCGCTGCTGGGCGCATAAGCTTAGAAATGTTGCCAATCATCTGCCAAAAAGACTACAGAAAGCGTGCACTGGCCAGGCGCGCGACATCTACGACGCGGATGGCGCCGGGCAAGCCATAAAGGCATTTAAGATTTGGTCAAAAACATGGCGGCCTATAGCGCCGAAGGCTGTTGAATGTTTAGAAGCCGATTTGGAAGACCTGTTAAGATTTTATGCGTGTCCTAAAGTGATGTGGATAAAGTTACGGACAACAAATATTATAGAGCGGGTATTCAGGGAGGTTAGACGGCGAACAAGGCCGATGAGCTGTTTTACCAATGTAAAAAGCGTAGAGCGGATAATATTTGCGATATTCAACAGGCAAAACAATATTTGGAAGGACAAACCCTTAAAATAAATTACACAAAACTCTTGACGCTACCTTTTATATATTTTGTACTTGACCGATAGCATGAAATTTGTGTTTAATTGAATCTTATGGGGAATAAAATACTTGTCGTAGATGACGATCCCGAAATTTCAAATCTGGTGCAATACACGCTTGAAACGCTTGGCCATCAGGTAAAATTGTGTGATAATGGCCGCGAGGTGCTGGACACTATACATTCCTACAAACCGGCGCTTTTGGTGCTGGATGTCATGCTGCCCGGTATAGACGGTTATTCGCTGGCCACACAAATTTCAGAAGACCCCGAATTCGGCAATATGCCCATTATAGTGCTTTCCGCACTTGAGCCCTCAAGAACCATGTTCCAGCGCTTCTCGCAGGTTGCGGCTTTTCTTACAAAGCCTTTCAACACCGAAGACCTGACAGAAGCGGTAAAGAACAGCCTGACAAAAAAGGTCTAACCGGAAAATTGCGGCAATTTTCCGGCGTTCTTAGAGACCTCTGTTGGTATCCACGGTTAAACCAATACATTTTTCATAAGCGCTCCGTTACCATAGGGTGGGGGATTTTGCCGTATCAGCAAAAGGGCGGGAACATCTTATTTAAAAAAGCTGACGGCGAAAACAATTTTCTTGCGCGGGTGGAGGGGGTTTATGTTAGCAGGGCTTTCCGCAGGCCGAATTGCTCTTGCAATCGGCCGAGGGTTAGGGCGGCCGCTATGCGGACGACCCGGCCCTGCTAACATAAACCCCCGACAGGACCAGCGCCAGTAGACTCAGCCGATACTTAGGGTCTGCTGAAAAAGTCCAGCAGACCCATGATTACACAGATTAAGTAGGATTACACGGATTGCAGGGCACTGAAATATGATATGTTTAACGCAAAACTGCACGCTTTTTTGGTATATGCCTGCAAATTCCGTGCAGTTTTTAAACGTTATTACAACTTTTGTCGCCTATTTTCACGACGAGACTTTAAATAAAAATGACTTTTTCAGTGCCCCCTA
>DMES01000016.1 GCA_003450815.1 Elusimicrobiota bacterium
AAAAAGTCCAGCAGACCCATGATTACACAGATTAAGTAGGATTACACGGATTACAGACAGAACCGATTCTATTGGTAAATTCCGATAAAAATCCGTGTAGTTTTTAAACGTTATTACAAGTTTTGTCGCCTATTTTCACGACGAGACTTTAAATAAAAATGACTTTTTCAGTGCCCCCTACTTAGCGCTTACCTTCCTTACTTCTTCTTTTTAGCTGCGGCCTTGCCAAGACGCGCCAAGAGCAACTTTGCCTCTTCATGGGCCGGGTTAAGTTTTAAAAGCGCGCTAAAAGCGGAAAAGGCGCCATCGTCATCCTTAAGTTTCAGGCTTGAATCGCCAAGCATCCAATAAGTCTGGGCCTGGTCTATAAGGGAAGAATATTCGGCGTTTGCGAGCGTTGATTTGAAAGCGGCCGCCGCCTTGGAATAATTCTTAAGCTCGTATGCAATGCGCCCTTCGGTATAAATCGCCCGGAAAACGGCCTCATCGCCAAGATCTTTGAGCGCCAGAATGGCTTTGGAATAATCCTGGTTGTTCTTCCAGCGGGCCAGGACAAGATTTTCAAGGACCACGGGGGTTTTAGGATATTTGAGCTCCAGAATTTCATAATCACGCACGGCATCGGGAAAGCGGCCGGCGGCGTAATCAAGTTTTGCCAGGCGCATGGAGATTTCAAAATCGTCGGGGTGGTTACGCAGAAACTTGCGGTATTCGTCGCAGGCAAAATCATAAAGGCCCACGCCCTGATACATCACACCCAGGTAATAAAACAGGCGGTCATCTGAGAGCCCGAGCTGGCGGGCTTTTTCAAGGTCGGCTATAGCATCGGGATAAAACGCGCCGCCCTTTTGAAATTTAAGCAGGCCCGAATTAAAAAGGGCTTTAAGGTCTTCGGGATTAATCTTCAGACGCTCCTGGGCGAGCGCTATTTTCCTGTCCAACTGCTTATCAAGAGCGAGAGATGTTTGCTCCTCCCTCGGAAACGCCTCCCGCTCCAGGCCCCTGCGGCAGGCGCGGGGGCCGGTAACAGCGATAATAAGAGCCATCAAAAAAAAACCGGAAAGCGCAAGCGGCGTTCGGTAGCGGCAAGGCACTTTATTAACCATACCGCGTATAAATTCACTGCCACGGACATTACGCCTCAGTCGGTGCTGACCGGTGTCACGGCCGCCCTCATAACTCACCGTCATCCTCCGAGTTGTCCAGCAGGATCTGCCCCAGGGTGAGAGTAGGCGAGCCTTTGAGATATTGCTGCATTCTCCTGCGGTCTTCAAGTTCCTCGTGAGAGCGCACGGAAAGCGTAAGTTCGCAGGAGGTGGAGTTCACACCTACAATTATAGCGGTAAGCTCCTGTCCCTCTTTGGGCGCGCCCTCAGAACCGTACTCCTCAGCGGGAATAAAACCATCCACCTGCTCTGAGACTTTTACTTTGGCGCCTTCGGGGGCAATGGTCAGAATCTTAACGCGCACGGCGGACCTGTAACCGAATTTCTTTTTAAGTATGTCCACCGGATTCGGCGTAAGCTGCTTTATACCGAAGGAAAGCTTCTCCGCCGCCTTGTCAACCAAAAGCACCTTGCACTTTATGCGCTGGCCGCGCTTATAGGTTTTAAGAGCTTCGGCCGGATTTTTCCAGGCCACGTCGGAAAGCCGCGCATACCCCTCTATCCCCTGAAACCGCACAAACATCCCCTCGCCGGTAACCTTGGCCACAATCGCGCGCACCACATGCCCGGCGGTAACGGAACTTATAACTTCTGTCTTGCGGACATTTTCGTCCTCTTCAAGCACCTGCCGCCTTGAAACCACCGCTTTGCGGTCTCTTTCGGAAAAGTCAACTATGTAGAACTTGATCTTGGCGTTCGGCGGAAGGTAATGTTTGTGGGCGCCGCCGATCTCGGAAAGCGACAGCGGCATAAAAACCCGCAGGCCGGACAGGTCCACAGCGTAGCCGCCTTTGACTATTCCGGTTACGCGGCCTTTCAGTCTTTCTTTAGCCTCAAACATTTTTTTCGCCCATTCCCAGGCCATTTTCTCGCGGGCTTTTTTATGGGAAAGCAGGGTATGACGGCCTTCGCCGCCTTTTTTCTCAAGCATCGCCATTATTTCCGCTCCCGGCTGGGGCAGCGATTTTTCGCCTTCAAAGTCCGTCAGGGGGATAATGGCCTCTTTCTTCTCTCCGATGTCTACCAAAACATGCTCGGGCGTTATCTGCACCACTTTCACTTTCACTATGTCCCGGGAATAAATTTTTGAAGTAACTTCGGCTTCAGCTTTCAGGAGCTCCTCCATGGACATTTCTTCATCTGCCGCGGATTCAACCTCCTTTTTCGCAGGATCCACATCATCATTTGCCTGTTGCTGAATTTCATTGGTTTCCATGGGGTCACTACTCCTCCGTTATTAAAAAAATATCCGACATGAGCGATTTTGAAAATTCTTCGTAAGATTCTCTCTGGTTGGCCGCCACACCTGCCGCAGGTACGGGGATGTCCTGCGCCGCAGGTTCAAAATGCCTCACATTTCCGAACTTAATGGTTATTTTACCTAATTTTAAGAAATTTTCGGTATTAAAAATTCTAGCGCACAGCACAGGAGCGCCACTTTTGGCCGCAAGCATGGCGGCGCCAAGTTTGGGCTCAAGAGGCCTGCCCGGCTTTGCGCGCGTGCCCTCAGGAAAAATCACAAGGCATCCGCCGCCGTTCAGCGCCTTGAGGCCCGCCCTGAAAGCGCTCAGATCCCCGCCGCCCCGCCGCCTGTCAACCGGAATGGCGCCCCAGCTCCTGAATAAGGCGCCCAGCGGAGGGAACGCAAAAAGTTCCTTTTTCGCCAGCATGCTTATTTTTCTGGCAAGAGCCACATGCGCGGCAAGGGCGGGAGGGTCGGCGTTGGAAACATGATTCGCAACTATTATAAGCGGGCCGCAACGGGGTATTTTTTCCAGCCCGGATATTCTTATGGAATTAAAAACCCTGAAATAAAGTCTTATGAGAAAAAAAACGATGTTTATACCCACTTGGTTTGTCCTGCTTTTGCTGCTGACTAGATTGATAGGTTCACGGTTAAATGGTTCAGAGATTTAAGGTTCACGGTTCACGGTTATTTTTTCCATAATCTGCCTGTGTCCCCTAATTTTCAACCTTTGAACCGTGAACCTTAGTCATAACCTGCCTTTTACCAATTACTGACCGGCTTTCTCTATAGCGCCACGGCAAAGTTTTAAGATCTCCTCCACAGCCTGGGCGCGCGTGATGTTAGTGGAATCAAGATAAACGCCGTCTTCGGCCTTTTTAAGCGGGTTGTTTTTACGCTGTGAATCCTGAGCGTCCCGCTTTACTATGAACTCAAGAATCTGCGCATACTCGGCCCGCAGCCCCTGTTCACTCAATTGGCGCAGGCGCCGTCCCGCGCGGGCCTCCGGAGAAGCGTCAAGGTAAATTTTAAGTTCCGCATCGGGAAAAACATTGGTGCCGATGTCGCGGCCTTCCATGACAAAACCGCCTTCGATACCCGCGCCGCGCTGCATATCACACATAAAAGCGCGTACACTGCCGAGCCGGGCAAGAGCGCTTGTGGCCTTGCCCACGCTTTCAGTGGTTATCTCGCCGATCAGTGTGCGGCCGTCGATGGAAACAAGCAGTTCGGGCCCCGAGCCGCGCGTAAACCCCCACTTCAGTTTTCCGGCAAGGTTCATCAGAGCGTCCTCATCAGCCAGATCAAGGCCGGCCTGGAGCGCTTTCCAGGCAAGCGCCCTGTACATCTTGCCCGTGCTCAAAAATCCGTAATTCAGGCGTTCAGCCACCATCCTGCCAACGGTGGACTTACCCACTCCCGCCGGGCCGTCTATGGCCACAATAATGCCGTTTTTCCGCTTTGACATTTACTTAGCCACCGGCACTTTGTTCGGAAGGTTCGCCTTATTCTCTATGCCAAGCTTACGAAGCGGACGCACCCATTTGGTGAAATTTGAGGGTTTAAGCGAATATTCATGAACCAGACGCGCGACCTCGCTTATAGGATGGAAAGTCTCCCAGTTAAGCCGCAAGATGCGTACGCCTGCATCTTCCATTTCGTCCACAAACTGGTAATAATTATCCTGCAGGCTCCGCAGGTATTCCGGCGTTATGGTGCGTTCCATCTCACGCCCGCGTGACCTGATGCGCGCTATTGAGGTTTCCACCCGGCAGTCAAGAAAGATCATCAGCTGCGGGAACACCAGTTCGCGCAAAACCATATTGTCAAAAAGGTCAAGATAGGTGTTGTAATCCATGTCGGTTATGATTTTATCGGGATGCTGGTTGAGCATACGCGCGAAAATAGTATCTTCCCATATTGTCCGGTCCTGCACTACCCCGCGTATTTTTCCAAGGCTTATACGCGAAACAAATTCCCTGTGCTGGCGGAAGCGGTGGTTTAAAAGCCAGATCTGCATGATGGTGCCGTACTGCTTCATGTCGCCGTAAAATTTCTGAAGGTAGGGATTGCCTCCCACCTCTTCAAGCACCGGTTCAAAATTAAGCGCCTTGGCCAGTTCCATGGTCAGCGTCGACTTGCCTACCCCGATGATCCCCGCGATACCAATATAGCCTTCAGCGAACATAAAATGTCTCCTTCAAAAAAATCTGTGATTTTTTAGTCACAAGTTGCAGGTCACAAGTCACAAGTTCCTTTCAGCTTAAAACTTGGCACATGAGACTTGCATCCTGTGACAGCAGAAGGCTTCGCCTTCTGCTTTACTTATGCGTTTCTATATCCTGCTCTATTCCCTTTATGGCAAGCAGCACATCGTCGGGATTTGAGGCCGCCTGCACTATATCCTCAAGTTTGGCGAGCCCCGCCTTGTGCAGCTTCACAAGCGATTGGTTGAAACTCTGCATGCCGTAAAACGCCCCTTTCGGAATAGCCTGGGAAATGCCGTCCATGTTGTTTTCGGCCAGCATCTTTTTAATGTGGGGAGTGGCGCACATCACCTCCACAGCCGGTATGCGCCCGCCTTTTGAGCAGGGCAATAAACGCTGGGAAATAACCCCTTTAAGCGTTTCAGAAAGCTGCAGCCGCACCTGCAGCTGCTGGTGCGGCGGGAACATATCTACGATTCTTGAAAGCGTCTGTACGGTGTTGACGGTATGAAGGGTGGCGAATACAAGGTGCCCCGTTTCAGCCGCGGTGATTGCCGCCTGTGTGGTTTCCAGATCGCGCATTTCCCCAACCAGTATAACATCCGGATCCTGGCGAAGCGCGGCGCGCAACGCCTCAACAAAAGAGGTTGTATCCGAGCCCAGTTCCCGCTGGCTGATAATGCACTTTTTTTCGGTGAACACGAATTCTATCGGGTCTTCCACGGTAATAATATGGCTTTCCCACTTCTGGTTCAGATACTCTATCATTGAGGCAAGCGTTGAGGTTTTACCGGAACCGGTAATGCCTGTAACCAGAATAAGCCCGCGCTCGCTGGTAAGCAGCTTCTGCAGGGACTCAACCGGCAGGCGCAGTTCTTCGAAAGTCGGGATTTTGCGCGGGATATGCCTTATCGCCACGCAGGTTTTAGTTTTCTGCACGAAAATATTAAAACGGAAACGCCCTATCTCCCCTCCGTCAAAAGAAAAATCAGCCTCGTGTTTTTCGTTGAAAATGGATTTGAGCCGCTGACTCATGAGCGGAAAAATGATAGCCTCAACTTCCTTGCCCGTCATGACCGAAGCGTTTATCGGCGTGATAACACCGTTTATACGCAGGGAAACGGGAGCGTCGCTGCGGATGTGCGTGTCGCTCGCCTTGTTTTGCACCATCACTTTTAAAAGCATATCCAGCGTTATTGCCATGGTGGTTTCCTTAAGGGGCGCTGAAAAAGTTCATTAAAAAACAACTTTCTATTATTGTTTAAATCAGCGCCCCTGATTACACGGGGCTGCTTTCAGCAGCCCCTAATTCAGCCTTTTTGAACTGGCTTTGCGCCTGAGAAAAGCTGGTTTTTCCATATCTTCCGCGGACTGCGCGGGGGACTGCTCGGGAACTGCGAAAAAATCATCCGAACCGTAATCCCTGGTTTTACCGCGGGGGCGTCTGGACAGATCGGACATAAAATCATTTTGTTTCGCCGGGAAACCGGTGGCGATAACGGTAATCTTTAACTCATCGCCCATCTCGTCATCATATGCCTGGCCGTATTTCATGAAAACATCGGGATTGACGGATTTCATGATGTAATCCATAGCCTCGCTGATTTCTATAAGCTTCACATTCCTTGAACTGGTGAAATTGACCAGCAGACCTTTGGCGCCGTCAATAACCGCGCTTTCAAGCATGGGAGAGTTTATGGCCTTGGCCGCGGCATCCGTATGGCGCGAGGGGCCGGATGCGCGGCCTATGCCAATAAGCGCCTCGCCGGATTTAGTCATTATTTTTCTTACATCCTCAAAATCCACATTAATATCTCCGGCCTTGGTTATAAGGTCTGAAATACCCTGGATCGCCTGGCGAAGAACATCATCGGCCATGCGGTAGGCCTCGTTGGCGGGTGTGCTGCGGTCCACTATTTCAAGCATTCTCTGATTGGGAATTACCAGCAGACAGTCCACATACTTGCGCAATTCGCGAATGCCGTCCTGGGCCTGGGAAGCTCTCACGCCGCCTTCAAATTCAAAAGGTTTGGTAACCACTCCTATAACCAGCGCTCCGGTATTTTCTTTAGCCACCTGCGCCACCACCGGAGCGCCGCCGGTACCGGTGCCGCCGCCCATACCGGCCGTTATAAAAAGCAGCTCCGAATCAGCGACAGTTTCCTTTATAATATCCACGGACTCAAGCGCGGCCTGGCGCCCACGCGAAGGATCTCCGCCCACGCCAAGACCTCTGGTTAGGTTTTCGCCTATCTGTATCCGGTTTGAGGCTTTGCTGCGCCGTAAATCCTGCGCGTCGGTATTAAGCGCCACAAACTCCACCCGGCGCACATCAGCCTCAACCATGCGGTTGACGGCATTGCCGCCGCCGCCGCCCACTCCGATAACTTTTATTCGGGCTTCCCTTTCGTTCATCTCACCGCTATAGCGTATTCTGGTTTCGGTCATAAAATCTCGTAACTACCCAGAAGGAGGAAGTCAGAATTCAGGAGTCAGAATGAGGAAGAGCGGCTGGCAGGTTCCACCATTCTGAATTCTGACTGCTGCATTCTGTCTACCTGCCTTTAAAACAAATCCTTCAGCCAGCGCCATGCCCTTTTCTCAAGCGACACTCTGGCCATACCGGGCGTGTCGGTATTCCAGGTTTTCAGGTTGGGATAGCACACAAGCCCCAGGGCGCCCAGATAAGACTGTGTTGAGTATTGCGGCGGGCACTCAAGTATTGCCTGCACCGGAGCGCCCAGGCGCGACTGTTTAAGATCAAGCAGTTGTTCAGCCGCCGAACTCATACCCTTTAAAAGTGCGGAACCGCCGGTAAGAATGGCTCCGCCAGGAAGATCGGAATAATTTGAATTCTGCACCGCGGCGTTAACCCTGTCGTAAATTTCTTCGGCCCGGGGCTGAATAAAATCAAGCAGGTCGCGCGGTTTCACTTCTTTTTTAGTCACGGAATCCAGCCCGGTGATCGTTATGGTTTTATCTTCCTCAACAAGGTTTGAGAGCACGGCGCCATGTTTTTCTTTTATCTCCTGGGCAATGGCCATTGTGGTGCCAAGTCCGTAGGCGATGTCACGGGTAATATAGTCGCCGCCTGATGATATTTCCTTTGAAAAATGGATGCTTCCCTCGTAATAAATGCCGGCCGAGGTGGTCTGGCCGCCTATATCTATAAGCAGGCAGCCCAGGTCTTTTTCCTCGCTTGAAACTACAAGCTCCCCCACCGCGAGCAGCGTGTATATGGTATCAACCACGCGAAAACCAGCCTGCGACACCGACTTCATAAGATTATTTATATGAGAGCTGGACGCTGTTATTATGTGTACGCCGACTTCCAGAAGAGAGCCCTCCATCCCCACCGGATTAGGCACTCCGCGCTGACGGTCCAGAGAAAACCCCTGCGGGATAACGTGAAGGATTTCTCTGTCTGAGGAAATAGGAACAGCCTTGGCAGTTTCTATGACATTAGCCACATCTTCGGCCGTTATTTCACGGTCGGTACGCGCTATATTATAGGCGCCGCGATTATTAAAAGATTGTATGTGAGCGCCCCGCACCCCCAGGTAAACCTCGCCCACTATTTCCTTGGCCTTTTCCTCCGCTTCCTCCATTACATCCGCTACGGCGCGGGCGGTTTCCGAAATATTTACCACCACCCCGCCTTTCAATCCCTTACAGGCCACCGAGGCGCCTGAAAGAACCCTTATTTTGTCGTCCTCAGGATTGCGCGCTGCGATAACGCAGGTCACCCTGCTTGACCCCATATCAAGCCCGGCTATAATCTCTGATTTTCCCATATTTAGCTCCAATGCTTGTGTAGGTGCCGTATCATGAGCCAGAAGTCCGGCTAGCTAAAGAGTATCAAAATAAGACCGCAGCGGAAGAAGGTTTCACAAAGCAAAACTATAGCTTAGGCGCTCCCGTCTCCGGACCGCACCGCGCAACGGCAGACGGAGGCAGAGTCACAACAACTGTTTCTACGACGCTGTCGGCGGCCTGGAAACAAAAATTCTGCCTTCCTTAAAAAATCTCAAATCCACACTGACAGGAAATTTTAGCTTTAAGGAAACATCCTCTAAAACCTCGTTTAATCTTAATATTTTTAGGCGCGTGAATTCAAATTCTCCCCATAACACCTCACAGCCGTTCTCAAGGAACAGCCTGCAAAACTTCCCCCCCGGCTGGTATTCCAGACGGGTTGGAGGACTGGAAAATTTTTCCCGCGAAAGCCCCATTTCACTTATAAAACGGGACAACGCCGGCAGCGCCCCCTCCACAAAACCGCCATCACGGCGAATCCGGCCTGCCGTTACAGCAGATTGAGACAGAGAAGCAGCAGGCAGAGATTGAGCAGGGAATCTTCCCCCTTTACCCTGGGTCCGTATTACCTGTTGTTCTCCGCCTACGTCGTTACCTCTACCTGCTGTGTCCCTGTCTCCGTCAGCGGCGCTATTGTGCATATCTTCAAACCGCCCGTAAAGTTCGGTCCGCAAGCCGGTTTCAGTTACCTTTGAAAAATTTTCCGTCAAAAGTTTCCCGCTTTCAGACAAATAAGCGGTTGCCCCTCCGGGAAGGAATACAGGCGATACAACCGGCTCAAGCCGGATCGTAACAGCCGCTTCTCCGCTAAAAAAATTACGCCTGACTAAAACATCCCGCACCGCCAGGTGGCGTTTTTTAATTTCAAAAGCCAAAAGATCGCAATCTGCCGACGAAAGCGGTTTGCCCTGCCTGGCCGAAAAAAGCCCGCGCGCATATTTGTTAATGGAAGGCGCCGGGCAATTAAGCTTCAGTTCTTTAAGCCGGAAAGAAAAAAATGCTGCCGGGGAAAAGCCTGAAATGGCGCCGAAAGATTTAAAACCACCATAAGCCGCAAGCGCAACCGCCAACAAAATTCCAAGCGACAGCCGGGAACGTCTGAGAAGCTGATTACGCACCTTAACCCTGAACCGCACTTTATAGCGCTTGTTTACCGGCATACCTACATTATATTTTATTTCCGCCACACCTGCCCCGTCATTTCGGTTAAATTTGCAATGGCGGTTTATTTTTGTATAATCTAGCGGTCGTAAGGTTGTTTTAAGCGCCCGTAGCTCAGGGGTAGAGCATCCGCCTTTTAAGCGGGTGGTCGCGCGTTCGAATCGCGCCGGGCGCAAATACCTTTTATAATTGTTGCTCAGGTAGACAGAATTCAGAAGCCAGAATTCAGAATAGCCGATGCGAACAGGCCTCCGACAGCTTTCTGACTTTTAGCTTCTGAATTCTGACTTCTGACTCCTGCCTAACTGCCGCTGTTATGTTTTTATGAGTATACGCACTAAGCTCATCCTTTTCATTCTTCTGCTTCTTGCTGTAATTTGCGCGGTGCTGACATTGCTCTTTTCCCACAATGAGTGGGCGGCGATCTCCTCCAATAACCAGAGAAAAAACCTCCGGATCCTTCTGGCAATGTCTGAGGTGTGCAGCGAAATTCATGATACTCCCAACAAATCCTCCGCCTACCAGTACTTCAAAGCATTCCTGAAAACGCCTGAAATAATAAAAGTTTCATGCAGCGACGCCAATAACCGCGTTTTTATGGAAGACCGGTATTACAGCGCTTATCCGCAGCCGTTTCCCTACTTTCTTAAAACCTTCCCCCCCCCCATAACAGGCATATGGAAAACCAAGAATGATAACGGAGTGGAAATACTGGAAGCGTCTCTGGACACAAAAAAAAGGAGAGGGAGTAAAATCACCACTCGTGTGGAGTTTTCCGCGCAGCTTATATATCAGGAAATGGATTCTTCCCTGCGCCAGGCGTCAGCCAGCTTTTTTATAATACTCTCAATCGCCTTCGCTCTGGGATGCACGGGAACGCTGATAATAACAAGGGTAATATTCAAACCTATACAGACCATGGCTGAGGCGGCCCGCATAATAGGCGGCGGCCGGCTTGATCACAGAATACCCGTGACAGGCAGCGACGAGCTGGGAATGCTGGCCAAAGCGTTCAATGAGATGGCTGTCAAACTCAAAGAATTTGACGATATGAAAAAAGATTTTGTTTCCAGCATAACGCATGATTTGCGCTCGCCGGTCACGGGAATAGAGTTATGCTCGGATATAATAAAAGAATTCGTTGAAAAGCATGAATACGGCAAAATTCCGGGGCAGCTGTTTTCCATAAGCGAACATTCGCAGCGTTTGAACCACTTTATAGATTCCCTGCTTGAAATTTCAAAGATAGAATCAGGTAAAATCACGCTGAATATAAAAATACTGAACCTTGAAGAGCTTGTGAATAGGGCGGTGCAGTCATTTAAACCATACGCCGGCCAGAAAGACATAAAAATTGAATTTGTGGTAGAGCAGGATATCCCTGAAATGCGCGGGGATCCCGACCGGCTTTACCAAGTGCTGTCCAATATAATAGGCAACGCGGTAAAATTCACAAACTCGGGCTCGGTCAATGTGTATATACAGACAATACCAGGCTGGCAAAAAGTAAAAGTGTGTGATACCGGCATAGGCATACCTGAGCATGAAATAAAAAACATTTTCAGCAAATTCTACAGGATAAATTCCGGCAGGCAGGGATATCCTTCTTCAAGGCAGGGCACAGGACTGGGCTTGTTCATCGCGAAATCTATTATTGAGCAGCATGGCGGCAGGATAGAAGTTAAAAGCAATCCCGGAAAAGGAAGCGTGTTCTCAATATTTTTGCCGGCGTGACAACACAGCTCTGAAGTCTGAAGAGCTGAAGTATGCCGGACTTCAGAACTTCAGTTCTTCAGAGCTTCTAGCGCTTCAGCGCTGCTCATTATGTACGTAAAACGCACCATACTTGTAATAGACGATGAAATCAGCCTTCTGAAATCAGTCAGAGAACGGCTGGAGATGGAGAATTTTAATGTGATTACCTGCACCACGGCGGAGCAGGCTGTTGAAATGCTTTCCAGGTTCACGCCGGATTTAATGGTAGTGGATTTAAGGCTTCCGGGGATGAGCGGCCTGGATTTCTGCAGGAATGTGCGTTCCACCGAAACCCCTTCCAGACTTGTGCCGATAATTTTTTTGACAACGGACAGAAGTGAGACACAGAAAGTGCTGGGGCTTGAGCTTGGCGGAGACGATTACATGACAAAACCTTTCAGCTCCGCCGAATTTCTGGCCAGGGTAAAAGCTCTGATACGAAGAAGCATTCCGGCTGAATCAAGGGATGGAATTGAAGAAACAATCGTTTCAGGTAACCTTGAGATAAACTATCCCGAACACAAGGTAAAAATATCAAACAGGATACTGGACCTGTCTCCCAAAGAATTTGAAATTCTTTGCCTGCTAGTCAAAAAAAGGGGCAGGGTAATGACCCGCCAGTTTCTCATGGAAAGGATCTGGGGCAGGCCATACATAAATACCAGCCGGGTTATAGACACGCATATAAAAAACCTCAGGAAAAACCTGTGCGAGATGCAGAGCTGTATTGTGACCGTGGAAAGGCTGGGCTATAAGTGGGAAGAACACGACACTTCGGCCGGTTGAATCTTCACAAAAAACTCACACAAGGTTCACTTAGAAAGACTGGTCAACCTGCTATACTATTTATCAACGCGAAAGACGGGTATCACACGGAGGTGCATGTATGAATAATAGAAAAGGGTTCACACTAATTGAGTTGTTGGTAGTAGTGCTAATCATCGGTATTCTTGCTTCCATAGCTCTGCCACAGTATTTCAAGACGGTGGAAAAGAGCCGGGCCAGCGAGGCGCTTACCATGATCTCCACATTATCCGGAGCACAGGACAGGGAATTCATGAGGAGCGGAACTTATACTTCTGATGTTGTCAACCTTGATGTTGAGGTAAACAATATGAAGTTTTTCGAACTGGGCAAGATGGATGTGACGGCAACCGAATGTACAATATCCATAAAGAGGAAAGCCAACCCAACGCCGCCCGCCACCTACGGAGAATACACTATCGATTACAAGAAACCCATACCGGGAACAGGCGTCGGGCAATGGAGTTGCACTCCGGCCCCGGCATGTAATACGTTTCTACCTGGCTAGCAATAACGCTGATATGTCCGCTTAAATTAAGCGGCCATACCGGCACGCGGTCACTGAATAAAAAACCGGCTTCTCAGCCGGTTTTTTATTGTTGTATATTTCCTTCAACTGCCGCCCAGTAAGCCTGCTGTTAAATCCAGCGGTTTTCTGCCGCGCTCAGAGCCGGCCATCTTCTGGGTTATTGATTCTTCCAGGATCTCAGTTTTTCTTTAAGCTGTTCCACAAGCTTTTTGCCTTTCTCATGCTCCGCGCCGGCCTGCTTCACATTATCGAATTCCGCCACAAACTTCTCAAGGACCGAGTCTTTTTCACGCACATTTTTTTCCGAGGCCTCCAACGCCTTGGCCAGGCGTTCCGCCTCCCACCGCGCGTCTTTCAGATTCTTTTCTTTCTCCTTGAAGGCGGAAAGCACAATCTGCGCCTCGTTCTCCAACACGGTTCTCCTGCTTCTCTCTTCATCGTGATTATTCTTTGCCCGCTCAAAGTTCCTGGCCAGATCCTGGGCCGCGCCCCTTAATTGCTCCGCCACCACATCTTTTTCGTTAAGGGCGTCGCGAAGCGCCGCTATTTCCCTGGCGAAAGACTTTTCTTTTTCCGCGTAATCTTTCCCAAGTTTTTCCCGAATGACGCCGATTTGTTTCCTTTCTTCCTCCAGAGTCCTGGAAAACTCGCTCTTAAAAGAAATTATTTCTTCGTCCTTCTTCTCAACAGAGGCCCGCCAGAATTCCATCTCCCTTTTAAAGGCGTCCATTTGCCTGTCTTTTGCGGCTTTCTGAGTCTCCGCATTTTTAAGCTTTATCATTATATCGTTGATTTTCTTCTCATCCTCGCTGACGAAAACCTCAAAATTGGATTTGAGCGTTTCGGACTGCAATTTCAGTTCCCGGCATTCTTTTTCTTTGGCGGAAAGTTTACCGGACAAAACAGCCATTTCAGCCGCGGCGTCACTTTTTTCCTTAGCCAGATCCGACTGCAGCGAATTGAGCTTGGATTGCCTTTCTTCGGAAAGCTGTTTTAAGGCCTCAGTTTTCGGCAGACTCTCCGAAAGCTTAGAGCGAAACTCTTCAAGCATGCGGCGGTATTCGGCTTCCTGAACTTCATGCGACCGCTTCAGCGCCTCAAATTCCCGGTTCTTACACCCCAACTGAGCGGAAAACACCTCGGCCTGCCGCTTAAGCGCCTCGTCAAGAACGGAGCCGGCGGCGGCGCGTTCTTCGGCGAACTGATTCGAAAGCGCGCGCGTTTTTTCATTTAGCAAGGCTTTGTCTTTTTCCGCCTCCGTTATGGCCGCCTGTTTTTCATCCGCGGCGCGGCGCAGATTTTCCTTCAGCCTGGCCGCTTCCCCGTCTTTTTCAGCTAGTTGCTCATCGTAATATTTCTCCTTCTCGGTGTAAAGCCTGGTAAGCTTCTCGCGTTCAAGCAGAACCAGCTCTTCTCTTTCAAGCTTTAAAGCGTCAATATTTCTTTTAAGCTGCGCTATTTTTTCCTCCGTAAACTTATTTTCTTCTCCGTGGCGCTGCGCCAGAGCGTCAAGTTCAGCCTTGCCGGCGACAGCGGCAGCGGCAAGCGCCGTTTTTTTCTCTTCCTGCAACAGTGCAAAGGCTCCCTTTAGCTCCTGAAGTTCGCGCTCCCTTGTGTCGGATACAAATTTAATTGCCGAGATCTGTGCCCCGAAATCCGCCAGCATTTTTTCTTTTTCCTCGTCATAACGCCTGGATTCGCTTTCAAGGACTAAAGCAAGTTCCGCGTTGTGCGCCGCCTTAAGCTGTATTCTGAGCGACTGAAGATCAGCCTCGCGTTTCTCGGCAAGGGCTTCAAGTTCCCTGCGCATGGAGCCGATCACGCCCTGCAGACTCGCCTTATCGCGCGAGATTTCCTCCAAATCCCTTCTTAAACGGCCTATTTCCTCGACTTTCATACGCAGGCTGTCTTCGTAAATATGTCCGCTGGTTTCAATCTCGCTTCTAAGCGCGACGATATGTTTTTCAATCTCAACTTTGAGCCGCACCTCATACTCGGACTGCATTTGTTTCTCTCGGAAAGAGTTTTCCTCTGTTTTCATGCCTAACTGAGTCTGCAGCTGTTCCGCCTTCTGTATGGCAACCGCGCGATCGGCCTGCAGGGTTTTCATGGCTTCTTCAAAAGTTTTAAGGTTACGCGCCAGATAATCCACTTCTTCCTGGCGTTTTTTAAGATCCTGCCTGTAGTTCAGGTCAATCTCGTTGATCTTTTCCGCGAACCGGTTGCGCTCGTGCTCAACCGCTATTTTAAGACGCTTGGGGATTTCCGCTTCCATGTCGTGAAGCGCCGCGGTAAGCTTGAAAATCCTGCCCTCAGAGTCTTCCCGCTGGTTTTTCTTCTCGATTTCGAGGGTTTTAATAACGCCCTCAAGGCTTGCGAGGGCGTCCTTATAGCGGTCAATGTCCTGGTCGCGCTTGCGCACCGCCTCAGGCAGCTCCTTGAACTGTTTCTCCATAAGGCCGAGTTTAACTTTGTAGTCCTCTATTTCCTGGTTTTTCTCCAGCAGCCGTTTATCTATTTCCCCGTTTTTATGCTGCAATGCCTTTTCGCGCTCATCGACCTCTTTCTGCCAGCTGTCCCGGCTCCACTTTAAAACAGCCTCCTGCTTTTTCAGTTCCTCAGCCGTGGCCGCCTCGCGCCTTTCAAGCTCTTCCAGCCGTGTGCGGTAGGTTTTTTCCTGCGAGGCCTTGTTAATATCCGCCTCTTCGCCGAATTTTTTCCTTTCATCATCAAGCCTGTCCGAATAAAGTTTTTCAAATTCCTGCTGCTTAGCCAGCTGCTCCTGACGCAGCTGCCAAAGCTCCCCCTCGATCTGAGACCAGCGGGCGCGGAGTTCTTCTGATTTTTTCTGGTAATCGTCAAGCAGCTTGTTTTCCTTCTGCTTTAGATTTTCTTCCTGCTTTGAAAGTTTGTCTTCCAGCTCTTTTTCACGCTCGTTAAGGCGTTCAAGCTTCGAATGGAACTGGTACTCAAGAGAGTCCTGCTTGGACTTTATTTCATCGTCATGGCTGCGCAGTATTTTCTCGATTTCAGTGTTTTTGGATTTAAGCTGGTTTTCAAGAAAAGACAGCTGGCTGCCCCGCTCCTGCAGATTCTGCCGGTCTTTAAGCCCCTCTTCCTGCAGAGCGCGTATTTTATCCAGCGACCAGCGCAAGGCCAAGCGCGCTGTTTCCACGTCGTTTATGGCAGCTTCATTAAGTGAATTTTCATCGAATTTTTCGTTCATAAATATTTCCGCTTTGACTCCATAATGATGGCAAACAAAAATGCCGCGGCAGCAAAAACCGCTGTCTTATTTTAGGTTTTGCATGTTGCATAAATATTTCCTGGAGATTGAAACCTTAATGCCTCCAGGATTTGAGCAATCTAAGGTGAATATTTTTCATAGAGGCACATTCCGTTACTAGATTATATAACACGCCTGCCAGGGAAACAAAGAATGAAAAGATAAAATTCTTATTATAAACATCCGCAATTTGCTTTTTAAAATAGCGTCTCGTCTTAAAATTTGACAAACGATTTAAGGATTGATAGATTAAACTTAATTCCAAACTTTTTAGCTCAGGGTTCCGCAAGTCCAACCTTTAGAACTTTCCTAAAAAGACGGGGATAAGCAGACCGCCGGGGACTTCCCGGCGGACACTAAAAATAAAACCGGGAGCTGTAGCCGCATGAAAACAACCACAATGGAAAAAAGAAAAATAGCACTTAGCGAAAACCAGGCCAAGGTTATAAAGGACAAATACCTGCGGGACGAAAACACCGTAGAGGAGCTTTTTGAGCGCGTTTCCCACAACATCGCGCTTGCGGAAATAATTTTCAACCCTGAAGCGGAAAAATGGGGCGCCTTTGAGGGAGTGCGCTGCCGCATACTTGAAAACAATACGGACGGCAATACCACCCGCACCATTCTTTTTCATGACGGGCTGACAGAATGCTCGGAGAGGGAAGCCAATTTTATCAAATTCGTTTCAAACCTTGAAAAAATCCACACAAACATCACCCCGGCAAGAGAAGCGGCTACCCGCTGGCAGACCGAATTTTACGACATGATGGCGGATTTTGATTTCCTGCCCAATTCTCCCACCCTTATGAACGCGGGCCGCGATCTGCAGCAGCTCTCGGCCTGCTATGTGCTGCCGGTACCGGACTCAATGGAAGGCATAGCAAAAGCGCTTACCGCGCAAAGCCTGATACAGAAATCGGGCGGCGGCACGGGGTTCTCGTTTTGCCGCGTGCGCCCGAAAGGCGATGTTGTGAAAAAGACTAACGGCGTGGCCTCTGGCGCTATCTCTTTTATGAAACTTTTTGACAAGCTTACCGATGTGGTAAAGCAGGGCGGCACGCGGCGCGGCGCGAACATGGGCATACTGCCCTACTGGCATCCTGAGATAAAAGATTTTATCACCGTAAAATCCCAGCCCGGCGTGATGGAGAATTTCAATATTTCCGTGGCGCTTGACGACAAATTCATGAAAGCGGTGGGAACCAATTCATCGTATGACCTGATAAACCCCCACACTAAAGAGACGGCAGGCAGGCTGTCGGCGCGCGAAGTATTCAACGAGCTGGTTGAATCTGCATGGACAAGCGGCGACCCCGGCATAGTCTTCATGGATAAAATAAACGAAACCAACTCAAACCCCACCCCGGCACTGGGCCAGATAGAAAGCACAAACCCATGCGGAGAACAGCCATTATTACCCTGGGAATCCTGCAATCTGGGCTCTATAAACCTGTCCAACTTTATTACCGGCGAGATAACGCGCGGTCAGATAGATTATGAACGGCTGGGAAAGACTGTTACAAAGGCGATTCGTTTTCTGGACAATGTCATAGAGATAAATAACTATCCCCTGCCCGAAATTGAAAAGATCGCCCGGGGCAACCGCAAAATAGGCCTAGGCGTTATGGGCTGGGCTGAAACAGCGGTAAAACTTGGCGTTGCCTACGACAGCCCCGAGGGCCTTAAAAAAGCGGAAGAGGTGATGAAGTTTATAAACGACAAGTCCCTTGAAGCTTCCGAGGAACTGGCAAAGGAACGGGGCGTTTTCCAGAACTGGAAGGGCTCTATTTATGACACGGAAAGCAAATATTTCAAAGGCGTGGCCGCAAAACCCAGAAACGCCTCGCGCACCACCATAGCACCCACCGGCACCATAGCCATAGCGGCCGGTCTGCAGGGGTCGGGCATTGAGCCTTTCTTCGCCGTCGCCTATACCCGCTACAACGCCAAAGCCCTTGAGGCCATAAAGAGCGGCAAGGACGCCGACGCCAAGGACACTTTTTTTGAGGTGAATCCCCTGTTTAAAAAACTAGCCGAAAAGAACGGCTATTTTGGCATGGAAGAAAAAGCCCTTTGGAAGAAAGTGGACTCAAACCACAAAGCCGTCCGGGGAATACCGGAAATCCCGAAAAACATACAGGACTTGTTTCCCACCGCTCACGATGTGTCCATAGAATATCATGTAAAGATCCAGGCGGCTTTTCAGAAATATATTGACAATGCCGTCTCAAAAACCATTAATATGCCCACAAGCGCCAAGGTGGAGGATGTGCGCAACTGTTACCTGCTTGCCCATAAACTGGGCTGCAAGGGCCTGACGGTTTACCGCGACGGCTGTAAATCGCAGCAGGTTTTAAATATCGGCTCCACCCTACCCCAGGCAAAAAGCAAAAAGAAAAAAATACCGTACCAGTCTTTCGGAGTGTCGTCCGAGTATTTCCAGTTGAAAACCGGCTACGGGCCCCTGCACATACACATAAACTATAACGAGCACGGCCCCTACCAGGTGTTTACTAACATCCCCCCGCTCGGCACCGAAATAAGCGGTCTTACGGCCCTTATAGGCATTCTGCTTTCAAAATATCTCACTGAAGGCGGAGACCCGATCAAGGTCATTAAACACCTCAACTCGGTTAAGGGCGACAGGCCGATGGGGCTGGGCGAGAACCGCATTAACTCCATAGCGCACGGCATAGCCATAGCGCTCAGAAGCCACCTGAAACGCACCGGCCAGTTGGCCTCCGACCAGGATATTAACGGACAGGAAAAGCTGGAACTTTGGGAAGTCACGCGCACCCAGTACTGCCCGAAATGCTATTCCTCAAATGTCTCATATGAATCCGGCTGCTCCGGCCCCACCTGCCACGACTGCGGATACTCGGAGTGCTCTTAACCCGAAAATTGCGGCAATTTTCAGGTCCAGTAAGATTAATTTCCCGGAAAATTAAATTTAATTTTCCGGGAAATTGCTTATCTAAAGTCTCCAAAAGGGTTAAAAGGCACATACAGAAAGAGGTCAAGAGGTCTTATGAAATGGGAAACCAGCACATACAGTAAAGTTTGCATAGCATGTTTTGATGGCAGTATAACGAGAATGCTGCAATATGCCAAAGATTATATAGCAAAAGGTTCAACATCTGTTCAGCCACTAGGCAAGACATTTCGCGATATCGTAGGAACGCGAAATAGAAAGAATTGGTGGACACAGGCTTCTGTTGTCATTAATAAGTATATTGGGTCACAGACAAAAACAGATAATATTTCCCCGAAACCTTTTAGGTTGGACCGGTCATATCATTCAGGTTATTTTGAAAAATTAGCTGAACATCTTTTTTTGGCGGATTTACTGAAACATTCAATAAAAGCACAGAAACCGCTTATCGAAATCTCAAAGCCAGAAGCTGACATTTTTGGATACGATTTGGTTTTAACATGTAATCGGGTTATCCGCCATATTCAAGTTAAAAGTTCAACTTCCACAGGAAAAGTTCAATACCACAAAATCCATGAGAATTTGAAAAATTATCCATCTGCTTGTGTTGTATGGATTGTTATTGATGAGAAATTCGATTTAGAGTATCGATTTTTTGGAAACACTCCAGGGGAACCAATTCCTGACCTTTCGGAATTTCACTATGCGCAACATACAAAAGGCAATGCTAATGGTGAAAAAGCCTTGCGAAAAAATATACGGAAAATTCCAAAATCAAAATTCGAGAAGTTGGCTGATATTAAAGAACTTGAAACAAAACTTTTTGGCAAATAAGATTAGCGGTTTCCCATAAATTCAAGAAAGAGCCGGCGGGTTTTCCGCGCGCTCCCTTGAGGGTTTTAAGACCGGGGTCTGGAGCGAATCCTTATCATTAAAGGACGGCGAGGACCGTTCAAGCCGTCCCGCTGTGCCGGGACGGCGCGTTCCGCAGCCGGCGGAAGACCCCGGTCTTCTTCACAATAAAACCCGGTCTTGGAGCGCGCGGAAAACCCGCTGGCTCTTTCATTAAGGCCCAGAAAGTGCGGGAAATCCGGAATAGCCGGGATTTCTTATTTTTAATATCCAGACACTCAACCGCTATTCCGCCGCTTCCCCCCGCCCTTGGCCCTTTGCTATCATATAGCTATGAAGAGAGGGTATTTCATCGTTCTGGAAGGCCCGGACCGTTCGGGAAAATCCACACAGGCTAAACTGCTTAAGGAATGGCTTGAAGGCAGAGGATTCTCCGTTATCCTGACGCGCGAACCCGGCGGCACAAAAATTTCGGAGCAAGTGCGCAAAATACTTTTAGATCCGAAAAATAACATAGAGCGCCTTACTGAACTTTTCCTTTATGAATCCTCCAGAGCACAACACACGCTTGAGATAATACTGCCCGCGCTCAAAGCCGGCAAGGTGGTTATCTCAGACCGTTTCACCCTGTCCACCGTAGCCTACCAGGGCTATGGCCGCGGCCTGCCCATAAAAACCGTAAACACCCTTAACACCATAGCCACCTGCGGCCTTAAATCGGACCTTATTTTCGTTTTTGACATACCCGACAGAATATTTGCCGAAAGAGAAAGGCTGGCCCTGAAACTTTCGGGACCGGACCGCATAGAGAGCGCCTCAGCAGCTTTTAGAAAAAGAGTGAACAGAGCTTATAAAATTCTTGCGGGAAAACAAGGCATGATCCGCATAAACGGAGCGCTAAGCCGGGCAAATATTCAAAAAGAGATTATAACTCGTGTCAGACGACTTATAGGAGTATAATTGATGGCGCTTTCAAAAATAATCGGCCACGATAAAATAATAGCGCGCCTGAACGCCCTTCTGACCTCGGAACGGGTGCCGCCGGCGCTGCTTTTCGCCGGCCCTGAAGGTGTAGGAAAATTCCTGGCCGCCAAAGAATTCGCGCGGACCCTTACCTGTCTGCATAAACCTCCGGAAGAACCGGCCTCCGAAGAAAACCTTTTCAGCTCTCTCTCCGGTCCCGTCCTTCAGCCTTCAACCTTAAGCCTTCAGCCCTCTATCGAGGCTTGCGGCCGCTGCGCCTCCTGCATGCAGATAGACAGCGGCGCGCATCCAGACGTCAGGATAATAGACACCGTTTTCCAGGCAGCTCTGCTCCAGGAGGAGGAAAGCCGCAACCTGAAGGTGGATACCATACGCGAACTCTGCCGCTACGCCAATCAGACCTCCATCCTTTCAGCCCGTAAAGTTTTTATAATCCGCGACGCGGAGGCCATGGTACCGCAGGCCCAAAACGCGCTTTTAAAGACCCTTGAGGAACCGCCGCCAGGCACTGTGCTTATACTCACGGTTTCAAGGAAAAACGCCCTGCTTTCCACCATAATGTCCCGCTGCTACACCCTTGACTTCACCGCCCTGCCGCGCACTGCGCTTGAAAGACTTCTTGAGGCACAGGGTATCACTCTTGACGAAGCGGCCGCTTTAAGTTTACTGTCGCAGGGCTCGCTTAAAAAAGCGGCGGATTTACTTAAGCTTTCCGACCGCCTTAAAGGCGCTCCGCCGCTGGACGGAATGGGGGCGTTTAAAATGTCCGCCTCGCTCCCCAAAGACACTCACCGCGCCAGGCATGAGGTGGGCATACTGCTTGATTTACTGCTCGCAGAAGCCAGAAACCGCTGGGCCGCATCGCCCACGGACTCTAAAAAACCGCTTTCCGCCCTGGTGACAAAGCTGCTCGCCCTGCGGCGCATGACGGCCCAGAACGTATCCTATGCTCTTATACTTGAAACAGCTTTGCTTGAAAGCGAAAAACTCGGCATTTTGCCAAAAAACATAATAAAGACGGGAGATTCACAATGACCAAAAAATATTTTTATATAACCACACCTCTTTATTATGTGAACGACAAGCCGCATGTGGGACACGCATACACAACGCTTGCCGCCGATATACTGGCCCGGCATTTGCGCGCCGCCGGGAAGGATGTTTATTTTCAGACCGGGACCGATGAGCACGGCTCCAATATTGAGAAAATAGCCCGTGAAAAAAACATTGAGCCGGAAACCTGGTGCAGGGAGATTTCAGCCGACTTCAGGAACCTATGGAAAACCCTGAACATCAGCTACGATTATTTTATCCGCACCACAGACCCCGACCACGAGCGCAGAGTGCAGGCCGCCTTTGAGCGGCTGCTTGAAACAGGCGACATCTACCCCGGCTCTTACACCGGGCTTTACTGCCACTCCTGCGAGACTTTCATGGATGTGGAAGAGCTGGTAAACGGCAATTGCCCTGTGCACGGCAAACCGCCGGAACAGGTGAGCGAAGAAACTTATTTTTTCAAACTGTCAAAATACCAGGGTCCCCTGCTAGAGCATTATGCCAAAAACCCGGATTTTCTGGCTCCGAAACACCGGGCACAGGAAATAATCAATTTCGCAAAGTCCGGTCTGAAGGATATATCGGTTTCAAGAACCAAGGTGGCCTGGGGGGTAAAAGTGCTCTCAAACCCGAAACACACTGTTTATGTATGGTTTGACGCCCTTTTGAACTATGCTACCGGCGCCGGCTACCACCCGCAAACCTCAGACCCCGTTTTCGCGGAAAAATGGCCGGCGGATGTGCACCTGGTAGGCAAGGAAATTTTCCGTTTTCACTCCGTAACCTGGCCCGCTATGCTTATGGCGTTGGGGATTGAACTGCCTAAAAAAATCTATGCCCACGGCTGGTGGACTGTGAACGGAGAAAAAATGTCAAAGTCAAAGGGCAATTTTATAAATCCGGAAGATATAATCCGGGAGTACGGGCTGGACGCTTTCCGTTATTTTCTTTTCAGGGAAGTGCCCTTCGGAGCTGACGGTGATTTTTCTCACGATTCCTTTAAGCGGCGCTATAACGCGGACCTCGCCAACGATTTCGGAAATCTTTTTTCCAGGGCGCTGAACATGGTTAACAAATACCTGGAGGGCCGCCTTCCAGGCAAACCCGAAGGCGGGGCGCTTTTCACCGAATTTTCAAAGCGCACGACGGAGATAGACAAAAAACTGGAACAATTGCAGTTTGGCGAGGCATTGGACATTATCTGGCAGGCGGTTTCCACCCTGAATAAAAAAATAGACACGGAAAAGCCCTGGGAAATGGCAAAGAAAAATCCGCAGGCGCTGAAGCCGCTGCTTCACGATTTAGTATGGTGTCTGCGTCTTATAGCCGGCTGGACATACCCCTTTATGCCCGACACCTCGGCCAAAATGCAGATGCATCTGGCCGTAGGCAATGAAAGCGCCGAAGGCGTGGAACCGCCGAAAATACCCGCGCTTTTTCCGCGTAAGCAGTAACCCCGAAAATTGCGGCAATTTTCGGAAGGCTGAAACATGTGACACTGGCCTGTTGTGGGCCTATTGCGACACTGTCCACAACTTAGGGATGAAGGATGAGCAAAAAAACAAGTATTATTTTTTTCCCCACATCCCGTATCCCTCATCTCTCTAAATTCAAACTGCTGTTTACAGGCTACTGTTTACTTATTAACGGCGCCTTTGCGCCGAGGCAGGCGCTTGCCGGCTGGCTTTTGTGGGAATCTCCGAAAGAAGTTACCGCGCCTCAAAATGAAAAAGTTATCGCTTCTGCCGCTGAACTTGGTGACTCTACTCCGGAATTCGCATTCTCCCGCTCAGGCGGGAAAAAAATACCGGCAAATTTCTTTTTTTCAGTCAGGCTTTCAAGCCTGCGCTCTTTTACCGCTGCCGGCAGCTGGACTGAATGCGAAACAGAACTGACTAAATCCGCTGGGCAGGCCCTTAAAAAATTTTATTCAGGGCAAAAACCGACCAATATACTTCCCGCCAAAAGCTGGCTGCTTGGCAAAAAACCACAGGATCTCTCGTTTTGCGGAACTCACGGCAACAACTCTGAAATTTATTTCTGGCGGCTCCCCTTTCGCGACCTGAGCGGCAAGCCTTTTTGGGCCGCGGCCGTTTACGGAGCGAAAGCTTTGGATACGCTTGAAGCAATGTCAAAAACCTCCAAAACAAAAACGGTTAAAATTAAAAACGCCCGTTCGAAGAACGAAGCGTTTTTAATTTCAATCAGGTGAAGACAGCAGTGTGTAGGGTAATGAGTTCCTTATAACTATACCCTCTACCCTACCCCCTATACCCTTCTTTTTACCTGGTTTCCGGCTTGAAAGCCCTGTAAACTCCGATTATCACGCCTGTAAGGGCGTATATGGAGAAAAAAGTGAACAAGGCGTCCTGCGGACAGTATACGATAAGCGAAACCACCGCCAGTATCAGAAGCATGCCTTTGACCGAATTCGGTTTAAACACATTGCCCTGTTTAAAAGCCGCGTATGGCACGGAAGAAACCATTAAAAGCGCAAGCGCAATCATGATGAATGGAATTACACCGTAAATGAAAGGCATCTGGTTCATCACTAGTTTTATGCTGCGCACCCCTCCGCCTGCCTCAAGCATGCTGTAAGCCAGTACAAAGGAAACCAGTATACCTGCGGCCGCAGGTATGGGCAGGCCCTGAAAGAATTGTTTGGAACTGCCTCCAAAATGCGATTTAACATTATACCGGGCAAGCCGCAAAGCTCCGCAAAGCACATATAAAAAGGTCACCGGATACGCCCAAAAACCATAATCTTTCAGCACAAAATTATAAATGAGATAGGCCGGAGCGATTCCGAACGAAATCCAGTCGGAAAGGGAATCTATTTCCACTCCAAAGGAACTTTCACCGTGCACCAGGCGGGCTATGCGCCCGTCCAGCATATCCATAAAATAGGAAAACATAATAAACCAGGCCGCCGGCACATAGTGCCCGTCCGAAGCCGCCAGTATGGAAAAAAAACCGGCCGCCATATTCGCGATGGTAAACAAAGAGGGCAGGACCACGGCCCCTGTTTTTTTTATTTTGGCCAGGTCAAGTTTTCCCTGCGTATTTTGAATTGCGTTATTTTCTTCCATATTAAAATCCTTAACTTACCAAAGGATTTTGTGATTACACGGATTAGGCAGGATTACACAGATCACTATACATCACTAATCTGCGTAATCCACTTTAATCGGAGTAATCACAGGGCTGCCAACTTCTCCGGCAGCCCCTACCAAAGCCCCAGTATAGTTTCGCCGCCGGCCACTTTGTCTCCCGGTTTTACCAGCACCCGTGCGGAGCCCGGAAGGTAAACAGCCACCTGTGACCCGAAATAGATCATGCCTATTTTCTGCGAAGTTTTAACTTCCTCCCCCTCGCGGACATAACAGGCTATCCGGCGGGCTATTGAACCTGTTATCTGCTCCACGGCGAATTTGCGGCCCGATGAGTCCGAAAACCGCATCAGGTTCCTCTCATTTTTAGCGGCTTCAGGTTTATAGGCTACGGCAAAACTTCCTTTTGAGTATTTAACGCTTTCAACTTTGGCGTTAGCCGGAGCGCGCTGTATATGGACATTAAAAATGGAAAGGAAAATGCGCACTACTGTCACATCGGGGTTATCTTCCACACCCACGCTCATCACCGTGCCGTCCGCAGGGCAGGCGATTTCTCCCGGAGGGAACACTTTATCGCGCTCAGGGTCCCTGAAAAAGTAAGCCGAAAAAGCCGAAAAGACAAATCCAAGCACAAGGGCCGGTACGCCGAGCCACTTAACCCAGACTGAAATTACGCCTCCGGCCGCCGCCACGGCTATACCGGTCACTATTAATTTGACCCCTTCAGGTGAAATTCCCATGATAAAATCTCCTTAGAAATTCAGATTACGGTTAAAATTCACTTCTATACTTGGTTCAATTAAGTGGGCATGGTGGGACTCGAACCCACACGGCCTTGCGGCCAACGGATTTTAAGTCCGTCGCGTCTACCAGTTCCGCCACAAGCCCTTACAAACGACTCGCCCGCTACTTCAGTGGGCACCCGCCATGGGACAAATCCACTTGAAATAAATCTCTAACCCGGGCTTTTCTTACAGCTGAAAGTAAAACCAATTTTACCATTTTACCTTTCGCCTTTTCTTAATTCATTTTCACAGAGGCGGAAAAAAGCGTCGCAGGGCAGGCTTTTTATTCCGTCCAGGGCCGCCTTGTCCCGTATCCCACGGTCCGAGGTTACAATAACAGCCCTTGTGCCTTCCATTTGCAGAAAATAGGCCCGCTCAAGCAGAATATCGTCCGCATTACCCTCATCTGAGAAATAGATATTTATTGACGGCCCGGCGGAGGCGCCTACCGGCCTGAATCCGCCGTCAAAAACTACCCTGAAGCATGAAGCCCTTAAAGGCTCAGTGCGCGCGGCTTCGCCAAGCCAATAAAGGAATTCCTTTTCAAGCGCGTCCGATTTCACGCCCTCCCGGCCAGACCAGAAACTGCGGGAAAAATTTGAGCCGTCAATAAGATAAACCGTGGGTTTTGAAGAAATTTTTTTCACTGTTTTTTTAATTGCTGCCTGTGCAGTGTTATTCCAAATCTTATACCACGCGTTCTGGCGCCGGCGCACATCAGCACAGGAAAGGGGGTAAAATCGTTTTCATTAAAAGCGGCAGCGCAAAACGCTCCCGCGGCGCCGGAAAGCTCCGCCTGCGACTGAAAATATAACGCGGGACACGAACCAATGGCGCTGTCCGCGACTGTGACACTGGCCTGTCGCGGGCCTCTGACGCTGTCCGCGACTGAAGATTTAGCAGCGGCATAAGGACAAAGCGCGTAAAAATCCAGCTTCAGCGACAATTCCTTCTCCTCCGGGAGACTGAATATTTCCTTCACCGCTATGTGCCGTGCCTGGCCGGGATACTGCGGCAAAGACAGTTCAAAAGCGATGGTCCGGTTTGTAAGCAACGGCAAAGGAATAGCGCAAGGTTCGGAGGAGCAATCCTGCGACCACACCGACACATACCCATTTAATGGAAGTGTAACCGTCTGCCCATCCCGTTCCTCCGAATCCGTAAAAGCGGGCCCCGCCAGCCCTTCCAGGAAAGAATCCGGCGGTTGTTCCTCCGCTCGGAAGGATGCTGCCTGGATGCCGTTGCCGGCCATCCCCCATTGAACTAGGAAAAAAGAGAAAACGAACAGCGATGTTTTCATATATCTAAATTATATATTACAAAATAAGCAGGCTTGGCAGACTTCGGAAAACGACCACGAATCTAAAAACGAGCGGTTTGTTCCTTGTAAACTTAACAGTTATTTTTTGCTTTAAACGGCCTTTTTTGCTATATTTCAATCTATGCTAAACACAAATATCAAATTCGGCACTTCCGGCTGGAGAGCCGTTATCGCCGATGATTTCAACATACAGAATCTGCGCAGAATCGCCCACGCTGTGGCCGAACATGTTAAAGAAAGCAGGGAATACGGCTTCAGGGGCGAAGAATACCTCTTAAACCTTAAAAGATCCGCCGGACCGGCGCCCGAAACACCGCATATAATCATCGGTTACGACACCCGCTACCTCTCCGAGGATTTCGCAAGAATCACGGCGGAAGTTTTCGCCGCTGAAAACATAAGCGCGGTAATTTCGGACATAGAAACCCCTACCCCCGCTGTGGCCTGGATGGTTATTAAAACAAAAGCTGTGGGCGGCGTGATGATAACAGCAAGCCACAACCCGGCACATTACAACGGTTTTAAATGGACCCCTTACTGGGGCGGGCCGGCAACTCCTGAAGTAACGAACGACCTGGAGGCCAGAACAGGTTCCCTGACGCTCGCGGAAGTGGACAAGTATATGCCATTTGAGCGGGGCTTGTCAGCCGGCATAATAAGGGAAGAGGACTTCCACTCCGATTATATGAAGCAGCTCTACTCGCTGCTTGACGATAAAGCCATAAAAAAAGCGGGGCTGAAAGTGGCGGTAGATTCGGTAAACGGCGCAGCCAGGACCTATCTTCGCCCGATGCTGGAAAAACTAGGCGCGAAAACTCTGGGCTTGAGGGAAGAACGCGATGTGCTCTTTGGCGGGCGGTCCCCCGACACCGAAGCTGAAAACCTTGTTTCCTTAAGCGCCGCCGTGGTGAAGAACAAATGCCACCTGGGCCTCGCCTGCGACGGTGACGCAGACCGTTTCGGCATTATTGACTGCGACGGCACCTGGATATCGCCGAACCTTGTACTGGGACTGGCCCTTGAGCACCTTGTAAAAAACCGCGGCCTTAAAGGTAAAGTCGCCCGCTCGGTAATGACCTCTCATTTTGTGGATTCCATAGCCAAATATTACAGCCTTGAGGTCAGGGAAACCGCTGTCGGTTTTAAATATATAGGGAACCTTCTTCGCACCGGCCAGTACCTGATAGGCGGAGAGGAATCCGGCGGACTATCCATCATGAACCATGTGCCGGAAAAAGACGGTCTGCTTGCCTGCCTGCTGATGGCTGAAATGGTTGCCTGGGAAGGGAAATCCATAAAGCGTATTTTGTCCGACCTGAATAAAAAAGTCGGCACTTTCGTCAATTCCAGGGTGAATCTGCGTCTTGGCGCCGGCTCACATATGGAAAGCCTGGTGGAAAAGCTGAAAGCCAACCCGCCGCTCGAGCTTGCCGGGGGCTCGGTATGGCGCATAGACCACACCGACGGCTTCAAGTTTATCCTGAAGGACGGCAGCTGGCTTGGTTTACGGCCATCCGGCACCGAGCCGCTGGTGCGCGTTTACGCCGAGGCGCCAACCAAGGTGAAAATGGATACCCTGCTCGAATCAGGCAAAAAAATAATCAGCGGAAAGTTTTAACCTGAAAAATCACCCGCTGAAATAAAGGGTGATTTTTCAGGTCCGGGGATGAATTTACCGGACTGCCGGAGTGTAAACCAAGAACTAAAGTTAGGAGACAACAACATATATGGACGCTAAAATAAAAAAAGTCATCGCCAGGGAAATACTGGATTCAAGAGGCTTCCCCACTGTGGAAGCGGATGTTTATCTTTCAAACGGCGCTTTTGGCCGCGCGGCGGTGCCTAGCGGGGCTTCCACCGGCTCGCATGAAGCCCTTGAAATGCGCGACGGCGGAAAACGCTACATGGGAAAAGGCGTGGGAAAAGCGGTTGAGAATGTAAATAAGCTGATCGCTCCCGATATCACAGGCCTCAAAGCCGACCCGCAAAGAATAGACGGCCTTATGCTCGAACTTGACGGCACTCAGGCCAAAACCAAGCTTGGGGCAAACGCCATACTGTCTGTTTCCATGGCGCTGGCGCGCGCGGCCGCCGCCTCGGCAAAACTTCCGCTTTACGCCTATATACGAAAAGCCTACACCCTTAAAGAAAAGGACTTTATTCTGCCCACGCCGATGCTTAACATAATAAACGGAGGCAAGCACGCCGACTCCGGCATAAGCGTGCAGGAATTTATGATAGTGCCAACGGGCGCCTCAAGTTTTACCGAAGCCATAAGGATGTCTTCGGAAATATATCATACCCTTAAGGCGCTGCTCGCAAAAGGCGGCTATACCGTGGCCGTCGGAGACGAAGGCGGCTTCGCTCCCAGGATATTCACCCATGAATCGGTGCTTGAAACCATAGTGGAAGCGATAAAAGGCGCGGGATACACTACCAAAGAAGTGCAGATAGGCATTGATTCCGCCGCCAGCGAATTCTATCAGAATAGCAGCTATGTTTTTGAAGGCTCAAACCTCAGCCACCAGGAATTGACAGCCAAATACACGGAGTGGAGAAAGAACTTCCCCATAATCTCCTACGAAGACCCGCTGGCTGAAGATGACTGGGAAGGCTGGGAGCATCTCTCAAAGCAGCTGACTAAAAAAGCGCTTGTGATAGGCGACGACATTTTCGTCACTAACCCCGAACGCCTGAAGAAAGGCATAGAAGAGGGCGTTGCCAACTCCATATTGATAAAATTGAACCAGATAGGCTCGCTTACCGAAACCGTACGCGTTATTGAACAGGCCCACAAAGCGGGCTACGCCACCGTTATTTCGCACCGTTCGGGCGAGACGGAAGATTCTTTCATAGCGGACCTGGCCGTGGCCACCAATGCCGGCGCCATTAAAACCGGCGCACCCTGCCGCTCGGAACGCAATTGCAAGTACAACCAGCTCATCCGCATAGAGGAAGAGCTGGGCAAAAAAGCGAAGTACGCCAAAGACATGATATTCAAGTTCAAGTGAAGACAGGGTATAGGGGTTAGGGGATAGGGGATAGGGTATAGGGTGCAGAGATACGGAACTCCTTAAAACCCTATACCCTATCCCCTCTACCCTACACCCTCTCTGTTCTTATGCGCCGCCTCAAAAAAAACATCAGGTATTTTATTTTGGCAGCCCTTGCGCTGACCGTGCTTAGCAGCCGCGGACTACGGAACCTGGTCAAGAATTACCTGGAATACCGGCGTCTTGAACGCCGCCAGATCGAGCTTAAATTGGAGCGCATAAAGCTTGAGGAAAACCTGAAAACAGTAAAGAACAGCGCCTATATTGAGCAGGCGGCAAGAAAGGAATTGGGGCTGGCCAGAACAGGAGAACTTGAATACCGTTTCCCCCCGCCAAAAGAGAGTGATAAGTGAGGCAGAGGCTAGAGGCGAGGGGCTAGCGTAGAGGGTAAAAAATAAGGAACTCCTTCCCTAACCCCTAGCCCCTATACGCTAATCGCTGATTTATGAGAATTGAACAACTTAAAGTCGGCCCGATGGATAATTTTTCATACCTTATATGGGATGAGACTTCTAAAGATGCCGCGGTGATTGACCCGGCATGGGAAGGCGAAAAAATAGAAGACGCAATTTCAAAGAACGGGCTGGAACTGAAAATGGCGCTGCTTACTCACGCCCACCCGGACCATGTAAACGCGCTGCCGCGCTTTGAGCTGAAATACCCTGGACTCCCCGTGTATCTGCACGAGTCAGACTTTTTTATTCTTGAGCGGGAGCCACAAAATTTAAAAAAAGCGCAAGACGGCGCCACGCTGCAAATTGGGCAGCTGAAAATAAAGATTATCCATACGCCAGGCCACACCCCTGGCTCGGCATGTTATCTGACGGACACGGCTGTTTTTACCGGCGACACGCTTTTTGTGGGCGAGTGCGGGCGGGTAGACCTGCCAGGCTCAAGCGCCGAGGCCCTTTATGAAAGCCTGCGCACTCTGGCCGCGCTTCCGCCCATGACCGTTATTTATCCGGGCCACTCCTACAACGGCGACACCTCCACCATAGGCGTTCAGAAAGATTACAACCTGTATCTCCAGCTTGCCTCAAAAAACAAAGCCGACTTCCTGAAGGCGGTAAAATGACTCTGCGACTCAAAGATAGAGGATGCAGAAATAAGGAGCTCCTTGTCCGAAACCCTATACCCTCTACCCTACCCCCTATACCCTGCTCTTGGGCCGTTGTATCCGACTTCGACGGGACTATAACGCTGTGCGATGTGGGAGACTCTATACTTTTACATTTTGACGCGGCCACCAAAAAAGAAATTGAGGATTCTTACGCTTTCGGTGTGAATATGTGCGAATGGATGCGTAAAGTTTTTCTTAAACTGAGGGCGCCAAAGGAAAAAATACAAGCGCATGTCCTGGCCTCCACCCGGCTTAGAAACGGCTTTAAATCTTTCCCCGCTTTTTGCGCCGCCAACTCGGTGCCTTTTGAAATAGCCAGCGGCGGCATTGACTTGTACGCGGAGCCTGTTTTTTCAAAACACCGCCTGAAAGCCAAATCTTTTTTCGGCAAGGCCCGCGTTGCCGGCAATGGAGTTAAAATAACCTACCCTTTTTTGAAGAAAAACACACTCGACGATTTTAAGGCGCACAGAGTGCTGCGCCTGCGCCGCCTGGGCTACAAGGTGATATTCTGCGGCGATGGAACCACAGACCTTAAGGCGGCGCGCGCGGCCGATAAGGTTTTTGCGGCAAAAAAACTTTTTGGGCATTGCCGCGCACTGGGGCTTAAGGCGACAAGGCTCAAAAACTTTCACCAGGTACGCGACTTTCTCATCCAAGAAGGGCTTAAGGCTGAAGACTGAAGGCTGAAGTTAAAGGGAATTATCTTATAAACCTTCAGCCTTGGCCCATCAGCCTTCAGCCTATCCGAAGATACTTTTTCCACCTCTCTTTTTGTATCATTTAACTAGGGTCTGCTGAAAAAGTCCA
>DMES01000015.1 GCA_003450815.1 Elusimicrobiota bacterium
AGGCACTGAAATATGACAAGTTTAACGCAAAACTGCACGCTTTTTGGGTATATGCCTACAAATTCCATGCAGTTTTTAAACGCTATTACCACTTTTGTCGCCTATTTTAACGACAAGACTTTAAATAAAAATGACTTTTTCAGTGCCCCCTATTTATACAGCACCACAAGGGAAACAGGCGGCACTTCGAAGCCGTCCTTTATTTTCTTCTTTTCGCCTTTGTAAAAACCGCTCTGGTCAAAAGCCTGTTCCCATTCACCTGCGGGCAGCGCAAACTTTCGCGGCTCTTTGCGGGGATTGATCAGAACCAGAATGCGGCCCCAGGCATCGCCCGCTTTGTCGCCATAAAGCAAATAGGCTATATCCGGCGCCTCCAGCGGCAATCCGAGCTCATCGTAAAATTTCAGATTCTCCTTTACATCGGAAGCTGTTTTCATCCTGAAAGCCGGGTGGGCTTTTCTGAGAGCTATCAGGTCACGGTAATAGGAGAATACACCGAAATACTCTTTTTTTCTCGTCCAGTCCAGCCTGTTTATTTCGTCCGGCAGATTATATGAATTTTCCTCGCCTTTTTTTGTGCGCAGGAATTCTTCTCCAGCGTGTAAAAAGGGGATCCCCTGCGAGGTAAGCACTATCGCCTGGGCGAGCTTATCCATTTTAATCACTATTTCAGGCGGCGCATCCTTCGCCGACAGGTTAAGGCGGTCCCATAAGGTGTTATTATCGTGACAGCTGGCATAATTCACGCTTTCAAGCGGGGATTGGGTAAAAGTTTCAAGCGAGCCCCTTATGCCGTTTATCACCCCCTGCCGGTAATTGCTCCCGTAGCTCTGTATATAGCCCTTGTCCTTTACGCTAAACACGCTGCCTTTGAGCGCATCCCGGAAACCGTCGTTGAAAACCGCAAAGCCGCGGCCTTTCTGCGAACCCTTTTTAATACCGTCAACCGGAGTTTCACCGGCGGTCCAGGGCTCGCCGTAAAGAATGATATCCGGTTTAAACTCCTGAAGCTTTTTCACAGCTTCAAAAGCCGTTTCCCGGTCCATAAGCCCCATCAGGTCAAACCTGAAGCCGTCCACTTTATAATCGCGGGCCCAATGGAGCAGGCTGTCAATGATAAATTTGCGGGCCATTGGCGCCTCGGTTTTAAATTCATTGCCGCAGCCTGAGCCGTTCCAATAGGAGCCGTCGGGCCTGACGCGGTAATAATAATCGCCGGCCACGGCCTTGAAGTTGTAAATTCTGCCGCCGGTTTCGGCCGTGTGGTTGTAAACCACATCCATTATCACCTTTATGCCTTTTTTGTGCAGAGCGTCAATCATCAGCCTGGCTTCGCGCACTCTTGACGCGTCGTCCTGGCTTGTGGCGTAAGCGCCGTAGGGAGAATTAAAATTGACCGGCATATAGCCCCAGTTATAAGCCTGGGCACCGGCCAGATTTTCAAAATCCTGTAAGGGAAGAATGTGCACCGCGTTTACGCCCAGTTCCGCCAGATGCGCAAGCCCCGTTTTTATTTCTGGATACAGCGGGTGAACGGTTCCATCTTCTGCAAAGCCCAGATACTTTCTCTTGTTTTGTATCCCGGAAAAAGCATCGCTTGAAAAATCCCTGAGGTGAACTTCGTAAAGCACCGTCTCGGACAGCTCAAATTGCGGCGGTTCGGCCACAGGCGTATTATCGGCGGCAATAAGGGCGGGGCCACCGTCCGTCGCGCAGTCCGCGTAAGGGTCCACCCCGGAACTCACGCCGCCGGCGTCTGTCACGCGCAGGCGGTAATATTTTCCGGCCAGATCCCGGTCAAAAACTTTTTCCCACAGGCCCAGGCCTTTATACTCCAAAGACGCAGGGGAGGCCGCGCCGGTAGTGGTATCGTAAATAAGCGCTTCGGTTTTTATAGCCGCGGGAGCGAACACGCGCATTACCGTTACCCCGTCGGAGGTAAATGCCCCCATTTTTTTGGAAGAACTAAAATCGGGGCCGTAAACTATGGCGCCAAGTTTAATTTTTACCGGCTCAAGATCCCGCGCGCGCACTTCCCAAAGCCCCGCGTTCACAGCCTGAGAGTCCGGTTTTTCAAAGCCTTCGAAATCAAGCAAAACGACTTTACCGTATTTTTTCCCTCCGTAAAACCGGGCTTTAAGAGCCGGAACACTGTTTCCATCCCTGCTAAGACGGAAGCCCTGTTTATCCAGGAAATACAGGTCAACGACACGGTTGAGAATCAGCTTCACCACGCTTTCACTTTCTAGCGCGGCCGAAACTATTTTTGTGGAAATCACGGGCGGAGAGCCGTAAACCGTCCCATCACCCTCCATTAAGTAAACACTCCCCGCGTTAGCCGCGTTAAGAATGCGGTCAGGTTCGTCTTTTGCCTCCCATTTGCCGTATTTCGGCAAAAAACCCGTTTTTTTGTTCAGAAGGCCGAAGGTTTTAAGATCTATTTTGAAATAAACGCCGAAATCATCCTTCCCCTCCGGTACGAATTCGAAACCGGTTTTAGCGCCATCTTCATTCCAAACCCATAAAGTCCAGTTCAGGTAGTCGCCATTCAGGCGGTTGTAATGGACGGCAAGAAAATTTTCGGCGTAGAGGTCAGAGTTCATAAGGATAGCTCCAAATAAAACTAAAAGTTTAAAAGGTGTCATGTTAAAATTGTAAGATATATCCAATGACTTACGCACTACTTTTTTTACTTCTCGCTCAGCCGGGGCTGCTTGCAGCCCAGGTGGCCCAAAGCTCGGGAACTCCCGCAATCCCCGCAGGACAGCAGCTACTATCCACAGCAACCGGCAACAAACCGCCGGTTATTCCCGTTACTGTTTCAACAGAGGCCGTAAGGCAAAAAGTGCTATCTGAAAAAACTGTGCGCGGAATACACCTTACCTGCTGGGGCGCCGGCTCGACAAAAAACCGCCGGAGCATTATAGCCAGGATCAAACAGTCTGTCGTCAACACGGTGGTGGTGGCTGTAAAAGAAACAGACGGCAAAATTTATATTCCCGGTGTTGAAAGGGCCGCGGAATTAGGCTCTTACGAAGCAGCTATCCCGGATCCGGAAGGGATGGTGGGAGATTTCAAGGCTGCCGAACTTTATACTGTGGCAAGGATAGTGATGTTCAAGGATAACATCGCTCCAAAAAAACGAAAAGACCTGGCCGTGCGTACTCCGGAAGGTGATTTGTGGCGCAGCCATAACGGGGCCACATGGACGGATCCTTACAGCAGGGAAGTGTGGGACTACAATCTGGAAGTGGCCATAAGGGCCGCCAAAGCCGGCTTTGATGAAATACAGTTCGACTATGTGCGCTATCCTTCCGAAGGCAATACCGCCCGCTGCCGCTATTCAAAACCGCATAATTCTAAAACCGCCATGGCTAATCTGGGGGATTTTTTTAAATACGCGAGGGAAAAACTTAAACCTTATAACGTTAAAATTTCAGCCGATGTGTTCGGGCTTACAACCACCGTAAAGGACGACATGGGAATAGGCCAGGACCTAAAGGTACTGGTTGAAAACGCTGACTATGTCTACCCCATGATGTACCCCTCGCATTATTATACAGGGGAATACGGCCTGAAAAATCCGAATTCCCAGCCATATAAGGTGATAGACCACGGATTAAAAGACGCCTATTCAAAACTGGGCCTTAATTACTCAAAGATACGCCCTTATTTACAGGATTTTTCGCTTGGCAAGCCGCGTTACGGCCCGGCGGAGGTGCGTGCCCAGATGGCGGCGCTGAGACGCAATATGCTTGAAAGCTGGATTTTATGGAACGCCGGCAACAGATACACCTGGGACGCCCTAACCCCCCAGTATTACCGCGCATTCATTGACCCGGACTACAAATCTGAAAAATTAGTCCGCTAAAACAACAGACTGATTTTTCGGCAACCTTATACCCAATATATGTAAGCCTGGGACAAACACTGTCTTCCTGACTTCCGAGTTGGAACACCCAAAGCAATTTAAGTATCGTCCAATCTATACTGGCGCGAGTCCTGTCGAGGGTTTGTATTAGCAGGGCCGGGTCGTCCGCATAGCGGCCGCCCTAACCCTCGGCCGATTGCAAGAGCAATTCGGCCTGCGGAAAGCCCTGCTAACACAAACCCTCGCCGCCCGCGCAAGGCAATTGTTTTCGCCATCAGTTTTTATAAATCCGTAAACCTTTTAACCTGGAGCGGGTGACGCCGGATCCGGGTTAGCGGGGCCTTCACGAACCTGAGGCTTGCGAAGCGCCGAAGGTGAGTGGTGGAAGCCGACCCACGGTGTGGGCGGCTGTCCCCGCGTCCCGGTCCGGCGGCAGGCCCCGCGAACCGATTCAGGGGTCAAAAGACAAAAGGCTCTCGTCGAAAGAAGCAGTATTTTTTATGACAACTCGGAAGTCAGAAGCCCCTTACTATCTCCAGATATTCCTTCCGCACTCCGAACAATTGGGCAACCAGATGCCCGATATCCGTAAGCCCCGGGCAAACACCTGTTTTGAGCCCGCCCAGATCGCGGCCATAACCTTTTCGCAGGGCGATAAAAGGCAGAGGCTCGTTTGAATGGTAGCCGTAATCCGCCCTGTGTTCCATGCCATGGTCCGCCGTTATTATCATTAAGTCGCCCTTATCAAGACGGCTTTCCATAAGCGGCAGCAGGCGGTCTATTTCCTCTATAGAGTTTATCGCCCCCTTTACATCGCGGGTGTGCCCGTAAACGCTGTCGGTATCAACCAGGTTGGCAAAAATAAAAGTGCCTTTGGGGCGGTACAAAGCCCTGGCGCACTCAAGCGCGTTTATGGCGCCCTGCACGGAGAAAGGATTTGTGTCTTTTTTCTTCGGATGAACAAACTTAAGCCCGAGAGCGGGGTCAATAAAGATCTCCTTGCTCAGTTTTATGCGTTCGTGATAAGCGGTATTTACCAGATCGCTTGTTTTCCCCACGGCCACGGTCCAGACAGCCCTCTTGTAGAGGATATCGACAAGTGTTTCACGGCCTATGGGCAGGACGGAATCATGACGATTTGAAGTGCGAACTATTTCCCCCCCGGCGCTTCTGATGTAAGAGCGGGCGATGGCGCGGGTTATGGGTATTTTCATTTCCATACCGAGAGCGAAAGCTATATCGGCTATTTTGTGCTGCTCACCAACCGGTATTACCGCCTCGTTCATTGCCAGCTGTATCAACGGGTCGCACTTGCTGGCGTAGACTATGGGCATACCAGTGCGCTCGTGCTTGGCGGCATTAAGCTCAATAGCCTCCATGCCGCCGGCCATTTTATTGTAAAAAGTTTTCCTGCCTATGCGCCTTTCTAGTTCCGAAATATACTTTTTTGAAAACCCGCCCTGAAAAAGGTCATAAGTGCGGTTATCTATAATTCCAACCATCTCGCGATGGCCCACAAGGCTGTCCGCCGTGGCTGAAACCTGCGTCACGCGCGCTGCATAGCTTTTAGCCGCGAATCCGGGCATAAATCTTTTTTTATATTGCGGCAGCACGATATTGCCAAGCCCGAGTTTTGACAAGTTGGATATTTTCACTTTCTCCGGGTAGCGCGATAACAGATATTCCACTGTGGAAAGTCCAACCGCGTCTATAACCATCAAAAGCGCCACCGGTGTTTTCTTTTTCATATGCCCCTCACTTTGACCGATAAGTCTAAAGTTGTAATATATTGTATAAGTTAATGGCTCAATGCAAAAAATAAATATGAAAAAGAATCTCCTTTCACTTATAGTTATGCTAACCCTCACTGCCGGCTTGAGCGCCGCAACAGTCAATCACGCGCTTGAAATAAATATTGAGCCGCAGAACCATTCCTTATCCGTCAAAGACACGCTGACTTTCTCCGACTCCGGCACAGAATTTGTTTTTACCATTCATCAGGGGCTCACGCCCTCTGTAAAAACTAAAGGAGCCGTACTGGAACTCATGGCCCCGGAAGCCGCTAAAGAAAAATATGGAATTAGTTACTCATCCAGCGGTCTGATCCCGGACATCTACCGCGTAACGCTGGCCAAAAAGGCAGAAACCTTTAGACTTGAATACGGCGGCTTTATAAATCATCCGCTCGGTGAGCAGGCGGAAGAGTACTCCCGGAGTTTTTCTGAAACTCCCGGCATTATTTCCGGAGAAGGCTGCTATCTTTCAGCGGCTTCCGGCTGGTACCCGCATTTTGAAAACGCATTGGTCACCTTCACTGTTAAAACTAGTCTGCCGGCGCCCTATGATTGCGTGGCTGGAGGAACGCGTATTAACCGCGCGGCCGCTACAACCACAGTTACAACGGTATGGGAAGAAAAAGAACCGCAGGATGAGATCACGCTTGCCTGCGGCCAATACTCTGAATATATGCGCCCCGGCGGCCAGCCCGCTGTTTCGGCCCTTTCAAAAAAAAAGCGGAAACCAATCGAACATTACGCCTTCCTGCGCTTTCCCGACGCGGAACTGGCGGAAAGATATCTGGACGCCTCCAAGAAGTATGTTGATTTTTATTCCAGCCTGATCGGCCCTTATCCATATTCCAAATTTGCTCTGGTGGAAAACTTCTGGGAAACAGGCTACGGACTTCCGTCATTCACCTTGCTTGGAGGCAAGATCATCAGACTGCCGTTCATAATAAACTCCTCCTATCCGCACGAAATATTGCACAACTGGTGGGGCAACGGCGTTTTTACTGATTATGAAAAAGGCAACTGGTGCGAAGGTCTTACAGCCTACCTGGCAGACTACCTGATAGCCGAAAACCGCGGGAAAGGCAAAGAATACCGCGAAACCACCCTGCAAAAATACGCGGATTATGTTTTAGAAGGCAAGGATTTTCCGCTTACAGAATTCCGCTCGCGCAATTCTTCGGCCTCGGAAGCGGTCGGCTACGGCAAAACTCTGATGTTTTATCATATGCTCCGGAACGCTCTGGGCGACGCAGGCTTCAAGGCCGGGCTCAAGTCTTTTTATAACGACAACCGCTTTAAATCTGCGGATTTTGATGACCTTAAAAAAGCTTTTGAAAAACAGACAGGCAGCGGTCGGCTGAGCACTTTTTTTGACCAGTGGATAAAACGCGCCGGCAGCCCTGAACTTGTCTTGAAAAACATAAGGACGGCCCGGATACCCCCGGAATACACGCTTGAGTTCACACTGGCGCAAACACAGGAAGGCCCGGCGTACGAACTAGAGGTGCCGGCGGCGATTTACCTTGAGGGGATCCCCCAGCCCAGGCGGCAGGTTCTCAAGTTTACGCACAAAGAGGAAACTTTTAATTATTCAGCTCCGCTGAAAATTATGCGCCTTGAAATAGACCCCGAGTTTAATGTTTTCCGCAAATTAAACCCGCTTGAAACCCCTCCCACGCTTTCCAGGCTGCTGGGCGCTAAACAACCCGGCCTTATACTGCCGGATGGTGAAGAATATCAGGCTTGGGAAATCTTCGCTTCGGCATGGACAAAAGACAAGGAAAACCTGCCTCTTATACGCAAAGACTCAAGCGTCACAGCCCCGCCTGACGGGGCGTACTGGCTGCTGGGCGCCGGAAACAGGTTCGCCCCCACATTTGAAAAGCAGTTGGAGGTATACGGCGCCCGCTTCAGTTCTTCTTCGGTAATTATCGGGAACCGTGAATTTTCACGCGCCGGCAACACTTTCGTTTTTGCCTCTTTCGCGGCCGCGAATAATACGTCTCGGGCGGGGCGGGCTGGTGTTTCCAGCGGGCTGATAATTTCCGCCTCCACCGGAAGTCTCAGGGCGCTGGCGTCTAAACTGCCTCATTACGGCAAATATTCCTGGCTGGTTTTTGACAGCGCCATGAACTCAGCCGCCAGCGGCGTCTGGACAACGGCACATTCGCCCCTGGCCGCCGACCTTGGCGGCACAGGCTTCGTCCAAGGCGGCGTGCCAGAGTCCCGCGCCCCGCTGGCGGTACTGCCTTCAGTTTTTTCCGCGGAGCGCTTAGGCGCAGATATTTCAGCCCTGGCGGCGTTGCCCGGCGGCCGCGGCCCGGACTCTGCAGGCCTGGAGAAATCCTCCAGGCTAGCAGCAAAATCCTTCATTGAAGCCGGGCTTAAACCCTTTTACGCCGACGGGTGGGAACAAGGGTTCAAATACACGGTTCAAGGCAAGGAATTTAATTTTAAGAACGTTGTTGCCAAAGTTGAAGGAACAAAAGAAAAAGATGAATATCTTGTACTCTGCGCCCATTACGACCACCTGGCGCCAAAAGGCGGCGAGATGTATTCCGGCGCCGACGACAACGCTTCCGGAACGGCGCTTCTGCTGGAACTTGCCCGCTATTACGCCCTCCATCCGCAAAGCCGCACGCTTATCTTCGCGGCTTTCAGCGGAGAAGAAGAAGGCAGACTCGGCTCCAGATTTTTCATGGACTCCCTTGAACCGGGCCTGAAAGAGAAGATAAACGCGGCTGTCAATTTTGATACTGTGGGCCGCCTTGGGTCCGGCAAAATCCTGCTGCTCGGTTCCGGCTCCTCAGCTAAATGGCCCCACATTTTCCGCGGGGCGGGCTTTGTCACCGGAGTTGACTACGACCTGATAAAAGAAGAACTGGATTCAAGCGATCAGGCCAGCTTCATAGAAAAGGGCCTGCCCGCCGTGCAATTCTTCAGCGGACCGAAGGCGGACTACCACAAACCTTCCGATACCTTTGAAAAGATAGACCTGCAAGGCGTAGTAAAACAGGCTGAATTCGCGAAAGAAATAATAGATTACCTAGCCTCGGACAGCGAGTTTTTAACCAGGCCTCCCTCTGCCCAGCCGTCCGGCCGTTCAGCCGTCCAGCTCCCCGGCGTCCGAAAAGTCTCCACCGGACTTATTCCGGATTTTTCGTTCCAGGGGAAAGGAGTGAGAGCCCAGGAGATAACGCCCGGCTCCCCTCTTTCAGCAGCCGGCATCAGAGCAGGCGCCGTGATTACAAAGCTAAACGGTGAAACAGTGGCCAGCCTCAAGGAATATTCCGCCGCGCTGAAAAAGTTTTCCCCCGGAGAAACGGTAAAAATAGACTATATCTCTGATAATGCTGAAAACACAATTGAAATAAAACTTGCGGAGAAATAAGGAAACTGTAAAATGCAAAATAAAAAGCATATATTTGCCGGTTTTATTGTTCACTGTCATAGCCGCGGGCGCCGCATTCGGCGAAACTGTCAACGAGGGCATTTTTGCGCCAAGCCGCCTTACCTCCGTACTGGGCCAGGACGGGGTTACTCCCATCCCGGTTGTTTTTAAAGACGGCGAAAAGAAATACTTGTGGACTTTCGGCGACACCCTCCTGGGTACCTGGAAAGGGCCGGTGGTAACCACCGCAACGCTGAATTTTACCGGCGCCGCAGACATGGCCTCTATGCCCTGCAATACTCTGGCGCTTTCAGATGCTCCCACTGAAACAAATTACAAAGACCTCCTCTTTAAATTTTACATGGGAAGCTCAACCGCCTCGGAATTCATCAAATATGACCAGACCGAAAACCCTTTTAAAAACCGACTTTGGGCCGATAATGGAATACAAACTGCCGGCGGGGTGTATGTGTTTTATATGGATGTGGAGCTCACCAAAGAAAACGCCATCGGCTTTAAGTTCAACGGCACTGGGCTCGCAAAGGCTGAAGTTCCCGAAAACGCCGAAATTGCAAAGTTTAATTTTGAAAGGGTTAAAGGCTTCTACGCTAAAGATCTGCTGCTGGGCGACGGCGTGGCCGAGGCAGACGGCTATATTTACATACTGGGCCGGATCGCAAAAAAAGGGGACGGCAGCCTGAACGCGCTCTGCGCGGCCAGGGTGAAACCGGAACTGATAGAGGATTTTTCAGCTTATGAATTCCTGTCGCAGGAAGGCACCTGGCAAAAAAAGGAAAAGGGAGCTTTCTTTGACGATATTTCAGGAGAGGCGTCGCTGGTTTATGACTCGGGGGCAAATCTCTTCAGGATAGTTTACCTAAGCGGCATAACCCAGGAAATCAAGCTGGTTGAATTCTCAACTTTCAAGGAGTTCGCGCAAGGTCCGGATACAAAAAGCGTTTATAAACCCGAACCAAAAAAGGACATTCTCTATTATTCCGCCAAAGAAATATTCCACTCAAAAGATACCGTCTACCTCATCTACATCGACCCTTCCATTTACCAACCGATACTGGTGAAACACAGTAAACCCGAAAAATTCAGGAAGAACTGATTGTTCCGGGAAGATAAACACAAGCACGTCCGGGAACCGCAGCGATTTTCAAGTTCACAAAAACGAGCACGCTTCTGACTTCCAAGTTGCCTTAATAAATACTGCTTCTCTCGACCAGAGCTTTTTGGCTTTTGGGTGTCCCATGACCCCTGAATTGGTTCGCGGGGCCTGCCGCCGGACCGGGAAGCGGGGACAGCCGCCCACACCGTGGTCAGCTTCCACCACTCACCTTCGGCGCTTCGCAAGCCTCAGGTTCGCGAAGGCCCCGCTAACCCGGCTCCGGCGGCACCCGCTCCATGTTAAAAAACTTCAGGATGATTTGTTATAAAGAAGTTGAGTTAGGTTTATAATTCGCCGCGACCGCCGGGCGGGCAATTGCGAAGTATCCTCATAAGGGCGGGAACATGTTATTTTAAAAAAGCTGACGGCGAAAATATTTTTCTTGCGGGGGTGGCGGGGGATTTGTGTTAGCAGGGCTTTCCGCAGGCCGAATTGCTCTTGCAATCGGCCGAGGGTTAGGGCGGCCGCTATGCGGACGACCCGGCCCTGCTAACACAAACCCCCGACAGGACCCGCGCCAGTATAGACTGTTGACGATACTTGAATTGTTTTGGGTGTCCCGAATCGAAAGTCAGGAAAAACTCAGGAAAGACTGAACTTTTTAGAAAAGAAAACAGTAAGAACGCCCGGAAATTGCGGCAATTTACGGGTTTACAAAAACGGCAGCACGCTCATAAAATCTTTCGGCGGGTCCGCCCGGAAAGCCTGTTTTTTTCCGTTCCGGTCGTTAAACTTCAACTCATACGCGTGCAGCATCAGGCGCGGCCATTGTTTTTGTTTTTCCTGATCGCCGTAAACCCTGTCGCCGATAATGGGGTGGCCTATGGAATATAAATGCACCCTGATCTGGTGGCGGCGGCCCGATAAAATGGACACCTCCAGCAACGTGGAGTTTTTATAATGCTCAAGCGTTTCGTATCTGGTTACGGAGGCCTTACCGTCGAACGCCACCGACACGCGGCCAGACCCCCCCTGAACCAGCGGCTTGTCAATTTCCCCGTTTTGTGCCGCTATAAGCCCGTCCACGGCGGCCAGATATTTTTTGGTAATGTCCCGAGTTTCAAATAGCCCGGAATAATAGCGGTGAGCTTCAGCATTTCGGGCAAACAACATAAGCCCGCTGGCATCTTTGTCAAGACGGTGCACAACAAAGAGCGGGCCGCGGGACACGCGCAAAATTGAAAGCGCGCTTTTGGCCGAAGCAAGCCCTCCACGGCCCGGCATAGTTAGCAGGCCGGAAGGCTTGTTTATGGCCAGCATATCGGAGTCTTCGTAAATAAGCTCAGGTTCGGTCATATAGAGATTGCAATTATGGATTGTAATCTTTCAGGTTATTTGGTTCAAGGTTCAGCGGTTCAATGGTTCACGGTTGTTTTTTTACGATCTCCTTGCATCACCCGGATTTCCAACCGTTGAACCGTGAACCATTCAACCTTATATCCGTGAACCTTCACAATTATAATCCTTTTCATAACAATATCCCGCAAGTATTGAGGTTATTCCGCCGAAACCCAGATAAAGAATAGACACAAAAATCGCCAGAGACAGGCCGAAATGATCCGAGAAAATACCCATCAACGACGGCGAAAGCGCGTCGCCCAGCGCATGAATTATAAATATATTCAGAGCGAAAGCCATAGAACGCATACTGACCGGGATGGTTTCCACAATTGCCGCGTGATAAGGCCCTGAATTCATAAAAATAAAAAACTCGGCGAAAAAGATCATAGTAAGCGAAACGCGCAGGCTGTCCGTAAGCACCGCCGCCAGGCCAAACGGCATGCTCAGAAAAAAGCTGAGATACCCGATAATAAAGTACGACCGTTTATTGCGCGCGCGCAGCCAGTCCGCGAGCCAGCCGCCGGTGAGATTGCCGGCGATTCCCGCCGCCACGGTAACAGCCCCGAAAAGCAAACCCGCCCTGGCAACCCCAAGCCCGTAGCTGCGCACAAAAAAAGACGGCATCCAGGCGGCCATCCCGCCCACAGAGAAAGTGCTGATGGACTGTGAAAGGGTAACAAGCAGGTAGGTCCTGTTCTTAAAAAGCTTCGCGTAGTGCGAGAAAGATACCGTTCCCACCCTGGCTTTCTTCTCCTCAGTTTCACGGAAAAATAAGGCGATAATGCCAAGCGCTATGCCAGGCGCCGCCACTATAAAAAACGCGTTCCTCCAGCCGAAAAGCTCTCCCAATACGCCTCCCAGCAGATAGCCTATAGCGCTGCCCACCGGAATGGCCAGTGCGTACAGCGCCATCACCCGGGCGCGTCTCTCTACAGGGAACCATTCCGCCAGATACGATGGCGAGACAGTTCCATACCCGGCTTCCCCGACTCCCACGGCTGAACGCGTAAAGAGCAGCTGGGCGTAGTTCCTTACAAAACCAGTGCATAGCGTGGCCGCGCTCCAGAAAACGGCGCTTACTCCTATAATAAGGGGCCTGCGGTACTTATCACCGTAATAACCTACCAGCGGGGCGAAACACATATACACCAGCATAAAGGAAGATGCCAGAAAACCAAGTTTGGCATCGCTGAGAAGCAGGTCTTTTTTAATAAGCGGGAAAACGGCGTAAAGGGCCTGGCGGTCTATGTAGTTGAAAAGGCTGATAAAAAAAATCAGGAACAGTACCCGGCGCGAGTATTTCTGGGTTTCCATGCAGGAGTATAATATCATAAAATTATATAGTTGCCGCTAACAGACAGAGCTCAGAAGTTAGAAGTTAGAATTCAGAATAGCGGGATTTTTTCCGTCACCGACATTCCTATTCTGACTTCTGGCTGCTGAATAGCCGCAAGATAATTTCAACTATTTCACTGAACTGAGGAGAATAATATGAAAAAAACCATAAAAAAACCCGAATTGACCTATTCAAACAAAAACGGCTATGAGAAGCTGCCTAAAGCGGAATTAAAGAACCTGGAGGAGCTTAACCGCCTTTACATTGATTTTATCGCGCGGGCAAAGACGGAAAGGGACGCTCACGACGAAGCTGTGGCTCTGCTTGAAACGGCCGGTTTCAGTGACCTGCTCAAATTTGAGAAAGACAACACACGGCTTAAGCCGGGAGACAGGATATACAAATCCTGTTCCGGAAAAACGCTGATGGCCGTTATTATCGGCAAAAAACCGCTTGAGGCGGGCATGCACATTGTGGGCGCCCATACCGATTCCCCCCGCATAGACATAAAACAGAACCCGCTTTACGAAAGCGGAGATATGGCGTTTTTGGACACCCACTATTACGGCGGCATAAAAAAATACCAGTGGGTTACAATACCGCTCGCGTTGCACGGCGTGTTTATAAAGCCCGACGGCAAGAAAATAAAAGTGAGCGTGGGAGAGGACCCCTCCGAACCTGTGCTTTGCATAACCGACCTTTTGCCGCATCTTGCCCAGGACCAGATGAAAAAGACCCTGGCTGAAGGGATTGAGGGCGAACACCTGGACGCCATAGTGGGTTCAATACCATCAGATGATAAGAAGCTGAAAGAAAAGATCAAACATAATGTGCTCAAGCTGCTGAACGAAAAATATGGGATTACGGAAGAAGATTTCCTTTCGGCCGAACTTGAACTGGTACCGGCGGCTCCTCCCCGTGAGGCCGGCCTTGACCGGTCCATGGTGCTCGGCTACGGCCAGGATGACCGCGTTTGCGCGTACACCGGGCTAAAAGCCATGATAGATCTTAAAGGCACTCCGGAATACACCTCATGCGTGCTGCTTTGCGACAAAGAGGAGATAGGTTCGGTGGGCGCCACCGGCATGGCCTCAAATTTTTTTGAGAACACAGCCGCGGAGCTTGTAAATCTTACCTCCGAAGTTTACAGCGAACTTTCCCTAAAACGCGCGATGGAGCATTCCTGGATGCTTTCCGCCGACGTTAATTCTCTTTTTGATCCGCTGTTCCCGGCGGTTTCTGAAAAAAAGAATACGGCTTTTATGAACCACGGCCTCTGCCTTACCAAATACTGCGGCGCGCGCGGGAAATCCGGCTCTTCCGACGCTAACGCGGAGTTTGTGGCCGAAATGCGGCGCATTTTCGCTAAGGCTGGAGTGATCTGGCAGACCGGAGAACTGGGCAAAGTTGACCAGGGCGGCGGCGGCACCATAGCCTGGCTGATGGCCCGCTACGGCATGCAGGTGGTGGATTGCGGCGTGGGGTTATTATCCATGCACGCGCCCATGGAACTTGCCGGCAAGCTGGACATTTATATGGCCTATAAAGGCTATCTGGCGTTCCTGAAAGACGGACGTAAATAGTTTTTAGTGTATGAGTTATGAGTTATAAGTTCTAAGTTCAAACAAAACATTGGACCACCGCTGGTAACTTTATGACGGAAAGCATTATTAAGGATAAAAGTTATAAATTTGCCCTTAATATCATCCGTTTTTATTCCAGTTTACGCGAAAAAAAAGAATTTGTTCTTTCCCGGCAATTACTTAAAGCAGGGACAAGTATTGGGGCCAATATAGAAGAGGCTCTTGCAGGAGAAAGCAAAGCTGATTTTATCCATAAAATGGCGATCGCGGCAAAAGAGGCCCGAGAAACAAAATATTGGCTAAGACTATTAAAAGACAGCGGGATCGCGGAGAATAATACCGATGTATTGATAAATGAGAACGACGAAATAATAAAAATCTTATCTTCAATAATAAAAACCCTGTCGGCAAAAAATAATTTTCCTCCAACTCATAACTCAAAACTTAAAACTCATAACTCGTAATCATGACCATAAAACTACTAATTACCGGCGGGACTTTTGACAAAGAATACAACGAACTTAACGGCAAGCTTTTCTTTCGCCGGACGCACCTTTTCGAAATGCTGAAGCTCGGTCGCGCGCGCGTGCCGGTAAAAGTGAAAACCCTGATGATGCTGGACAGCCTTTTTATGACTGCCGCGGACAGGAATAAAATACTGAAAGAATGTCTTGCCTCACGGGAAAAACACATCGTAATCACCCACGGCACCGACACTATGCCGCAGACCGCCAGGTTACTTGGCGCCGGGATCAAAAACAAAACCGTGATACTCACCGGCGCCATGGTCCCCTACAAATTCGGCTCTTCGGATGGGATGTTTAATCTGGGGTCGGCGCTCTCTTTCGCACAAACGCTCCCCCCCGGTGTTTACATAGCCATGAACGGCAGGTATTTCAACTGGTACAATGTAAGGAAAAATAAGGCCAGGGGCGAGTTTGAGGAAACGAAAGCCAAGAAGCAATTTAGATGCAAAGACGCATAGCAATTTAGCCAGAAACAAAAGATTTCCATTGTAAATCGCCTTGTTCCTGTATTGCTATACATCCAGATTGCTAAATTGCCTTGCCTCTGCCTGTCCTAAAACAAACCCTTGTTTTCTTCCCACCTGGCCTTGCTTGCCGCGTTTGAGAAAACAGAAGTTTTGCCGGCTCCGTCAATCCAGACGGCGGCTGTTCCCTTTATCTTTGAAAGCAGGCTGAAGGCCTTGTCTTTGCCCATTACCGCCAACACAGCGGAAGGGATGTAATTCCCATCTTCAAGCGACGGATAATAAACAATAAGGTTTGAAAAATTCTCTATCGGGTAGCCTGTCTTCAGGTCCAGCATATGAGAATAAAGCCTGCCCTCTACCCGGACAAAATGATCCCGCCCCGACGACGACATAACCACCCCATCCTCAAAAACCAGCTTCCCCAGATCTTTGTTTTCATGGAACGGATCTGCCACCGGGTATTGCCATGCGCGCCGGCCGCTGGCCAGCATGTAACCGCCCATCTTAACCTCAACCGGCGCCCCCCGGCCGTTTTTCTTTATTATTTCGTAAGCCCGGGCCATACAATAGGCCCGTAAAATCCCCCCGAGATTGATTTGAACTGGCTTTGAGAAACGCACCATTTTGCGTTCCAGGTCCACCTGCACATATTGCGAACCGATATTTTCAAGCGCGGCGGAAATATCTTTTTGAGAAGGCATTTTTTGCGAAGACGCGGCCTCACGCCATATGGGCCACAGGGGCGCGAAGGTTATATCAAAAGCCCCGCCGGTCAATTCTGCGTAGTCAAGCGAAAGTTCAAGCAGCCGTAAAAATTCCTCATCCATTTTCACCCATTCGCCATGAGCCCTCTTATTCACGAACGAAGTGAAACTGTACGGTTCGTTGAAGCTATATTCCGCGGCTATTCGCTTCCATTCCTTAAAAACCTCTCCCACCAGTGCCCCGCCGGAGTCCGCATCCGGACTGTAAACCGTAATCTGGGAGGGGACATTCATCAAAAACATACTTTGTGAGACAACCGGTTCTTTTTTATCACCGCAGGAACAAAAGAAACCGGCGGCAAGAATACAGCAAAGCAAGGTCACCCTGTCAGCAAATTTCATAATATTCACAATACAATTTTTGCCGACCGCGTTCAATCTCCCGAAAAATCAGATAAAACGGTTTTTTGACTTTCCATGGCGGTTTTAGTATTCTTAAGGCTGATATATTTACCTGCAATTATAGAGGGATAAAAACTATGTTCACAAATAGATTATACATGAGTTTTCTCTTGGCGGCTTTATGGGTTGCGGTTCCCGGGAACCTGCTGGCGGAAAAATCAGCCGCGGCACAGGCGAAGAATCTTGGCATTCTTTCCGATAAACTCCAGGACGGCCTTAAAGACAGGCTCAATATAAAGCTGGCCGTACTGGAGTTCCAGTACACCGACGGAAAAGCTTCACAGGGTCCGGTTATAATCCAAGAAAGGCTGACCACGGCGCTGGTCCAAAATAAAAAAATCACGCTTATTGAAAGAAACCTTCTTAAGAAGGTCCTGGGAGAGCTTAAACTGGAAGCCTCGGGCGCCGTCAGCGAAGAGAGTGTAAAAAAAATAGGGCAGCTTCTGGGCGCAGACGCGGTTGTAACAGGCACTTTAAACGACCTGAGCGAGGGAGAGACCGAAATAAACGCGCGCGTTGTGGAAACCGAAACCGGCAAAATACTTTCCGCTTCTGTGACCGTGGTTAAAAAGACGTGGAAGGACCTAGCGGGGAGCGGAGCAACCGGGAACAGCTCCAACTTTTCAAAAAAACCGCTGGTGCAGGTGGCGGTGCTGTTAGACACCTCAAATTCCATGGACGGGCTTATAAACCAGGCCCGAAACCAGCTTTGGACAATAGTAAATGAACTTGTGTCCGCTGAAAAAAGCGGTTCCGCCCCCTCTATTGAAGTGGCTCTTTACGAATACGGCAACTCTGGGCTTTCACGCGAATCGGGCTACATCCGCCAGGTACTGCCTTTTACCAAAGACCTGGACAAAGTCTCGCAGGAATTGTTCGCCCTTAAAACCAGCGGCGGAGACGAGTACTGCGGCTGGGTTTTGAAAGACGCCGTGGAGAGGCTCGACTGGAGCCCGAAAAACGATGTATACAAGGCAATTTTCATCGCCGGCAACGAGCCGTTTACCCAGGGGCCGGTGGAATTCTCCGCGGCGGCGGCCGAGGCCAAAGCAAAAGGGATTTTTATCAATACGATTTTCTGCGGTTCGAAACAGGAAGGCGTAGGAACCCAGTGGTTTGCCGGCGCACAGGCGGCCGACGGCGATTACTCAAACATCGACCAGTCGGCCGTGGCTTATATTATAAGCTCCCCGCAGGACGTGACCATAAACGAACTCAGCTCAAAGCTTAACCAGACATATGTCACTTACGGCGCGGCCGGCCAGGAATCCCTGAAACGTAAAAATGCGGTAGACTCCAGCATTGCCGCTATGGGCCGTTCCGTGATGGCGGAGCGCGCCGCGTTTAAAGCCGCGGCCCCAGCCGCCGCACAGGAGTCCTCTTGGGATGTGATCTCGGCTTTGGAAAGCGGAGCTATTCAGAGAAATGAAATAAAAGCGGAACAACTCCCGGCTGAACTCAAAGATATGAAAAAAGAGGAATTGACAAAATATATAGACGCGAAACTTGCTGAACGTAAGAAGATCAAAAGCGATATAACACACCTGCAGGAAGAAAGGAAAAAATACCTGGCGGCTGAAGGAACGAAGCAGACCTCCGCGCCCAACACTCTGGAAAAAGCGGTTATAGGTTCCATAAGAAAGCAGGCCACTCAACGCGGATTTAAATTCAAATAGCGAAACAAGGCTGAGGGCTGAAGATTTACAAAGAGATTTTCTTAACTTCAGCCCTTAGCCTTCAGTCTTACATATATACCCATGCGCTTTCCCCTGCGTTCCAAATTTTGCATTTTGCATTTTGCATTTTGCATTTTGCATTTTTTTCTTCTGACTGCCGCTCTTAAGGCTCAAACCCCGCCCACTATTGAAGAGAAAGCGGCCCAATTGCTGATAATCTCAATGGACGCTACGGAAATAGCCACCGCCACCGGCGCCGTGGCTGCGGGAATTGGAGGAGTGCAGCTGCAATGGGGCTCATACTCGCTTGAAGACACCCGCCGCATAGCGGATGAACTCCAGATGAAAGCCCTTGGTACCCGCCTTAAAACCCCGCTTTTTATCGCCGTTGACTATGAAGGCGGCAGCGTATATTCCCCCACCACGCTCGGACTGCTTGAGCTGCCGACAGGAATGATGATTGGCGCCGCCGGAGACGAAAGCGAAACAGCCTCGCTTTTCTACCTGGCGGGCAGGGAGCTGAAGCGCGCGGGGGTGAACATGGCCTTCGGCCCTGTGCTGGATGTGAATACGGAAGCCCTGAACCCCATAATAGGAATACGCTCCATAGGCTCGGATCCGGAACTTGTTTCCCGCCTTGGAGGCGCTGTAGTAAACGGTTTTAAAGCCGCCGGCATTATAGCTGTCGGAAAACATTTCCCGGGGCACGGCGCGACAAAACAGGATTCGCATAAAACCATGCCGGTAATAAACGCCGCGCTTCCCGTGCTTGAAGCGGAACACTTGCCGCCTTTTAAAAAAGCAATTGCGCTTATGGTTCCGGCCATAATGACGGCTCACGTGCTTTACCCCGCCCTTGACGCGATAAATCCGGCTACCCTTTCAAGACAAATTATAACGGACCTGCTGAAAAAGCAGCTGGAATTTAAGGGGTTGGTGGTTACCGACAGCCTGGACATGAAAGCCATAACTTTGCGCGAAAGTACGGCAAAAGCCGCCGCCCGCGCCCTTAAGAACGGGGCAGACCTTCTTCTTATAGGCAAGGGGGATTTTAACGCCGCCGTTGCTGAAATAGCCGCCCAGGTGCGCTCGGGACGGATAAACGAAACCCGCCTGAACGACGCTTATTACAGGGTCTATACCACAAAAAAAGAAGCCGGCCTCTTTTCACCGGCCGCCGGGGAATCATCAATAAGTGCGATGTCACCCGTAGATAATAACCAGGGCGCGGTATTGCCGGGACAGATCCCGCACTCAGCCATTTTAGAGGAAAGTGCGGGGCAGGCCGGTGTCTCGTCTTTTGACAAGGCCTATCTTGATATTTCGCGGGCGATATCGCGCAAGGCTATTACTCTTATTACGGACAAAACCGGTCTCCTGCCGCTTGGAAAAGCCGGACAAACCGCGATAATAATTTTCGCACCTCCGCGCTTCGGCGAAAACACCATTGAACTTTACAAGGGCCTGCTGGAGCGCGGCTATCAGGCAAAACAATATTTTTTTGACATCAACCCCAGCCCGCTTGATGAGGGAAACGTTTTAAAGGCCGCAGACGAGGCCGATGTCCTTGTGATCGGGAGCTTCCAGTGGGCACAGGCCCAGAATAAAAAACAGCGGGCCCTGATACACAAACTGCTTGCCTCTGGAAAGCCCAGTGTGCTTTTAAGCCTTATGAACCCATACGATCTCTCCAACTACCCCGAAGCCGAGTGCGCCGCGGCGGTATATGGCATTACCAAGCCGTCCATGAAGGCCGTTGCCGACCTGCTCAGCGGAACCATTAAGGCCGAGGGCTCTCTCCCTGTGAAACTTGCCGGGAACAAGGAAAACCCATGAGCACGGCACGTATCGCGTTTATAGCAACAATAACTCTTGCCTGCGGCTTGCTGGGGCGGCGCTATCTGGCTGAACCGGTTTATATAGCCAGCGCTTCAATGGAACCCACGCTGACCGTGGGCCATCATCTTTTTGTAGATAAAATAACCTACCGTTTCAGAAAACCTGGAAGACAGGAAATAATCTGTTTTGAATCACCGGTGGGAGAAGCCCACGATTCCATAAAAAGAGTGATAGCTGTGGAAGGGGACACGGTGGGATTGAAGGAAAAAAAGGTTTACCTTAACGGAGAACCGCAGCTTGAAATATATACCCGCTACACCAGGGCAGGTGAAACCCTGGAGGGCGACAATCTCGGCCCGCTGAAAGTTCCGCCGGATTCATTTTTTGTTCTGGGTGACAACCGCGATAATTCAAATGATTCAGCCACCTGGAAAGACCCGGCCACCGGTGAACGGTTCTATTTCATAAAGCTGGAAAGAGTCCGGGGAAAAGTCAGGGGGATATATTAAGAAAGGGTAGAGGGGTTAGGGTCTAGGGATTAGGGCAAGGAACTCCTTATATTTCCGGCCTTTTTTAAAAAGGTGCCAGGCACCTTTTTTACGTCAATGCCGTATTCGGAACTATGCTAATCAAAAGCGACTCCTTGTTCCCGCCGCATATATTCCTTCAGCCTTAAGCCCTCAGCCTTTTCCCGGCGCCGCTACATAGGAATTATCACACGGCGGCGCAATCGCCACCGAATGTTATTTAAATTGCACACTTATATACATATTCTCGCCGTTTCGCTCCACGTCGAAGAGGATGCCTTCGCCCAGAGCCGCCGCGCCAAAAACCCTCTCCAGATCGGAGGGGGCGGAGAATCTGGCCTTATTAACCGCGTTTATCACGTCGCCGCGGCGCAAATAGCCCAGAAGCCTGGAATCTGAACTTATCCGGTCCACTACCGCGCTGTTATTCCTGAAGCGCACCTCAAGCCCCTCCCAGTTGTAGCCGGCCGCCGCTTTTCCCCCTCCCTCCTTTATATCCACACCGGCCGAAAGAGCCGGGACGGCGTCCTCGCCGGGACGGCCGCCCAGCCTGATACTCGCTTTTTTTATAATGCCCTGGCTTATGAAAGTCAGTGCCAGCATATCGCCTGGCCTACTGGTATAGGTCTTGTAAAAGAGGTCGTCTTCCGACTTTATGGGCTCGCCATCGCATTCGGTAATAACGTCACCCCTGGCCAGTCCCGCCTCAAAGGCGGGAGACCCCTTTGCGACCCCGTTAATTATCCCGCCGGACGTGATATTGAGCCCCAGCCCGGCCGCCATTACGGGGTCCAGCGCCACCAGCGATACTCCAAGCCAGCCCCGCCGTATTTTTCTGCCGGCCAGCAAATCAGGGAGAATTCTCTGCGCCTCAGCGGCCGGTATGGCAAAGCCAATGCCGGCGAACGCGCCTGACGGCGAAAAAATGGCGGCGTTAACTCCAATAACCCTCCCTTCCAGATTCAGCAGCGGACCGCCCGAATTTCCCTGGTTTATTGCCGCGTCGGTTTGTATAAGCTTTTCGTACTTTCGTCCTTCTACATTTATGCCGGCGTTCAGCGCCGACACTATGCCGGAAGTCATGGTCTGACGGAAACCGAAAGGATAGCCCACTGCAAGCGCAAAATCCCCTACTTTCACCTTGCCTGAAGAATCAAGTTCCAAATACGGAAACTTGTCCCGCGACTTTATTTTAAGGACAGCAAGGTCAAGCGCGGCATCCCCTCCCGTAAAGGCGGCGATATAGGTCTTTTCTCTGCCAGCGGCATCAAGCAGTGTAACCCTGATTCGTGACGCTCCCTCTACGACATGATAATTGGTCAGAATATAGCCTTCGGCGTTGATAATAAAACCCGACCCCGCTCCCTGGGTATCATAGCGGTAAGTGCGCTCCCTCGGCACGACATAACCGAAGAAGAATTCCGGCTCTATGAAAGTTTCGGATTCCTCATGCACCACTTTCAGGCTGACCACGGCCGATTTGGCCTTCGCAGCCACCTCATTAAAAGCCCGTTGGACATTCAGGGCTTCATTCTGGGCGCCGGCGGAGGCACAAGCGAAAAGAATAATAGAAAAAAACACTTTTTTCATCGGGGGACTCCTTTAAGGTTAGTTCCGTAGACTGAACATTCCTGCTGCGATTATAAATGCAATATACAATTTGATAAATATTCGGGTCAAGAATACCGGAAAGAAGCGGGGAATTTACGGGCGATTCGAATGTCGCCGGCTGGCTTAACGCAGTTTGAATACCGACATTATCTTTTGGTTATCTACTGAAATTGAGTAAACCTCATTGGCGGGCTGATACGTCTGGGGATGCCAGCGGTAATTTGTCAGAAAGTAATCCGTCTGCGGTATTGCGGCAAGGCTGCTGTAGGCGGTATTAATGTTGGCAAGCCTCAATCTGTCAAGATCTTGTTTATCAAGAAGAACGGCGTTGTTTTTCAGGGGCGCGATCACATTCGCCAGTAATACTATAACCGGCCTTTTGTCGTTTTTAACTATATATTCAAGACCCTGGCGGAAAGACAGTCCCCAGTAGTCCAGCTCATATTTCTCGCCCGCATTATTACCGGCCAGGGCATTGAAATAAGTGTTCTGAAACGGGTGAAATCGGATCATTTTGTAGGACGTGACGCTCAGGGAAAGCAGGATCACGGCCGCCAGGCAAAATGCCGCATACAGTTTATGGCCGGGCCAGGCCTCCTCTATAAGACGCAGCACCCAGGCTAAACCCGTCATGGCGATAAGGAGAAAAGGCACATAGATGAAATACATATGCCTCCAGCCGTCGTAAAGCGCGGAATTCAGATAGGTCACAGCCGCCAACGGTGTGAAAAAGAGAAGCAGGCAAAGGAAGTCCTGCCTTTCCACATCATTTGAGAATAGGCCGAACCCGCTTCCTATAATCCCCCTGATCGTCCGGATAAAACCGGCCAGAAAAAGAAAACTGTACGTTACCGGGGTTGTTATAAGTATCCATACAGGTATATAATGCCAGGGGACTTCCGTCGATTTTATGAATTTACCCAGGTAGAGAACGTCGTAAGTGATCGGGAATCTATTCATATATCTGAACGCATCTATAAAATTCCGCAGCGGGTTTTCCCAGAGGTAAGGCCAGAAAAGTATCATAAATACAATGAACGAAACTAAATAGACAACCAAAGGCGCCAGGCTTCTGTACAGATGCCCTGAAGTCCGGTTTGTCTTAATTGCATCTATCCCCGTTATGAAAACTGCCAGGGCCGGAATAAACACACCGGTAATGCGTTGATCCACCACAAGGGCGGTGGCCAGGGCAAACAGCACGGCATTAACGGCGGTTCTTCTGTCCAGATAACGGATAAAGAAGTAGATGGCGATAATGAATAACGAGAGAAATACTATGTCTTTGCCGTAGAATGATTCAGCAAAAATACGGGGGCTAAGGATAAGGAACGAACATCCGGTCAGTCCCAATGCCCGGCTTTTAAACCGGTCCCTGACTATCAAGTAGAAGAAAAACACGCTGACATAGAACAGGAGAAAAGTGCACAGATGCCGCATATAGTAAGCTTCACGCATTGAGCCGTCATAGCCCAGAAGGACATCGGCGACATACATCGGCAGATCAAACACGACACCGTATTGTTTCGTGGGATATTCAGCCAGCGGGGGCGTACCTGCGAACTCCTTAAATTGAAAGCCCGGCTTTAAAAATGAGGCCAGATATTTTGTCGTAACGCTGGCGATCTCGCGATGTGTAGGTTCATCCCAGGAAATGCCATAGTCTTTGTACGCCGAAATGCCGATGGCAAGGTAGCCGAGGAAAAAAATAAGCACAAAAATGCCTGGTTTCCGTGACAGCCATGAAAGTTTGGTGTTTGCGGACAACTCGCCGTCAACCCCGACGCAGTCCGTTGATCCGGGAATAAGTGCCGGTACACTATTAATGGCCTTATCAGAAATTGGACGCTTTCGATGTTTTTTTGACATTATAGTGTGTATCTTTTTATGAACATGAACCGATTCATATTTAACTTTACATTTTCTCTCTTTCGGAATTCAAGTTTTCGCACAAAATCACATAAATTGTAATAAGAATTTAAATTAGCTAGACTTTTTCAAATAAGGATAATGAATGAGCGCACACCCAAAACGACCGCACCGTAATGCGCCCACCCCAAAAACCATCGCGCTGCTAGGCGGAAACAGCTTCCTAAGGCGAATAATCCACACCTGGCCCTGGTTGGCCGCAGCCTTCCTGCTTACTATAACTGTCCTGGCCTATCTGCCGGCCATCCGGACCGGCGGGTTTATCTGGGACGATGATGCCTATGTCACCGGAAACCTCCTTCTCCGCTCGCTCCGGGGTTTGCATGATATCTGGACCGAAGTAGGTAGTTTGCGCGGCGGCACCCTTCAATACTACCCGCTGACGTTCAGCGTTTTATGGACCGAGTATCACCTTTTCGAACTTCAACCGCTGGGCTATCATCTGTTAAATGTGCTGCTGCATGCCTTGAACGCCGTCTTGGTTTGGCGGATCCTGCGGCGGCTGTGCATGCCGGGGGCTTTAATGGCGGCGGCGGTTTTCGCTCTGCATCCTGTGTGCGTGGAATCGGTGGCTTGGATCACCGAACTCAAGAATGTTTTATCGGGACTCTTCTACCTGTCATCTCTCCTGTTCTATCTTCGCTTTCTGGATTTTGCGGGTCCCGACACACAGACCGCAGGTCCGCTATCTTCCCGCAGCGCGGCTTCAAATACCACATCTGCTGACGTTTGTAGCCGGCATTGGCCATTCTATTACCTGTCGATTTTTCTGTTCCTTTGCGCCTTGGCCAGCAAGACGGTCACAGCTTCGCTGCCTGCTGTTATCCTGCTGATTATCTGGTGGAAAACCGGCCGCATCGGCTGGAAAGATCTGCTGCCTACGGTACCGATGTTCCTACTGGGCGCCGGCTCAGGCCTGTTGACTTCGCATCTGGAAAAGACTCTAGGTGCCAGCGGATACGAATGGGCGCTGACGCCGGTAGAGCATTTGCTGCTGGCCGGACGCATCCTGTGGTTCTACGCCGGCAAGCTTATCTGGCCCGGAGAACTGATATTTATCTACCCGAGGTGGGAAGTAAGTCAGGCGGTTTGGTGGCAGTACCTGTTCCCGTTGACGGGCATCGCGCTGATAGCGGCCCTGTGGATGGCCCGTAAAAAGATAGGAAGAGGCCCGCTCACGGCAACGCTGTTTTTTGCCGGAACGCTGGTGCCGGTATTAGGTTTTTTAAATGTCTATCCGATGCGTTACTCTTACGTGGCCGATCACTTCCAGTACCTGGCAAGCTTAGGGCCGATCGCATTGCTTGCGGCCGGAGCGGCGCGGATCTGCCTGCGACCGGGCGCGGGCCTTACAAAGCCGGCCATATCAGTTGCAGGAATGATACTGCTGACGCTGGGATGGCTGACCTGGCGGCAGAGCGGGATCTACAAGAATGCCGACCAGATCTGGATAGATACTATCAAGAAAAACCCCTCCTGCTGGATGGCGCACAACAACTTCGGGCTTGCTCTGGCCGGGCAAGGCAGAGAGCAAGAGGCTGAGGTACATTATCAGGAGGCATTGCGGCTCAAGCCGGATTTCGCTGATGCCCATAATAATTATGGGATTATTCTGGCCAAGCAGGGTAAAGTGGAGGAAGCTATCGCTCATTACAGGAAAGCAGTGCTGCTAAAGCCGGACCTGGCTGAGGGCCACAATAATTTAGGATTTATTTTAGCCGGCCATGGAAAAATGGAGGAAGCTATCACTCATTACAAGGAGGCATTACGGATCAAGCCGGACTATGCAAAGGTTCATGGGAACTGGGCGTTCGCTCTGGCCAGCCAGGGAAAAGTGCTGGAAACTATTGTGCATTACCGGGAGGCGGTGCGGCTAAATCCGGACTTAGCGAAAATCCAGAATGTGTTGGAAATAGCATTATCGAAACCGGGCCGGCGTCCTGAGTTAATACCGCGTTTTCGTGAGGCGCTCAAAATCGCCCCAAATTACCCGGATACCGAAAAAAAACCCGCACATGATTTTAAATTTAGACCGGACCGATAGGCATTGTAATTGAAATTTAAATTATTTAGACTTTTTTCAGGACTGATAAATGAGCGCAAACCAGAAACGGCAAAACCGCCATATTAATACGCCTAAAAAAATAGCGCCGCTAGGCGGAAATAACTTCCCAAGGCGAACCATTCCCGCCTGGCCTTGGCTGGCCGCTGCCTCTCTGCTTGTAATAACTGTCCTGGCCTATCTGCCGGCTATCCGGACCGGCGGGTTTATCTGGGACGATGATGCCTATGTCACCGGAAACCTCCTTCTCCGCTCGCTCCAGGGTTTGCATGATATCTGGAGCAAAGTAGGTGGTTTGCGCGGCGGCACCCTTCAATATTACCCGCTGACATTCAGCGTTTTATGGGCCGAGTATCACCTTTTCGAACTCCAGCCGCTTGGCTATCATCTGCTAAATGTGCTGCTGCATGCCTTGAATGCCGTCCTGGTCTGGCAGATCCTGCGGCGGCTGTGCGTGCCTGGTGCTTTAATGGCGGCGGCGGTTTTCGCTATCCACCCGGTATGCGTGGAATCGGTGGCTTGGGTCACAGAACTCAAGAATGTTTTATCGGGACTGTTCTACCTGTCAGCGCTGCTGTGCTACCTCCGGTTCCTGAATGTCTGGGGACCAGAACCGCAGCCTGCAGGTCCGACATCTTCACGCAACGCGGTATTGAATACTGCACCGGCTGAAGTTTCCAACCGGTATTGGCCATTCTATTTCCTGTCAATTTTTTTGTTCCTTTGCGCCTTAGCCAGCAAGACGGTCACAGCTTCGCTTCCTGCGGTTATCCTGCTGATTATCTGGTGGAAAACCGGCCGCGTCGGCTGGAAAAACATACTGCTGACGGTACCGATGTTCATATTGGGCGCCGGCTCGGGGCTATTGACTTCGCATCTGGAAAAGACTATCGGGGCCAGCGGTAACGAATGGTTTCTGCTGCCGGTAGAGCATTTGCTGCTGGCCGGACGCATCCTGTGGTTCTACGCCGGCAAGCTTATCTGGCCCGGAGAACTGATATTTATCTACCCGAGGTGGGAAGTAAGTCAGGCGGTTTGGTGGCAGTATCTGTTCCCGTTGGCGGCCATCGCGCTGATAGCGGCCCTGTGGATGGCCCGTAAAAAGATCGGAAGAGGCCCGCTGACGGCAACGCTGTTTTTTGCCGGAACGCTGGTGCCGGTATTGGGCTTTTTAAATGTCTATCCGATGCGTTACTCTTATGTGGCCGATCACTTCCAGTACCTGGCAAGCTTAGGGCCGATCGCATTGCTTGCGGCCGGAGCGGCGCGGATCTGTCTGCGACCGGGAGCGGGCCTGGCAAAGCCGGCCATATCGGCGGCAGGAATGATACTGCTGACGCTGGGATGGCTGACCTGGCGGCAGAGCGGGATCTACAAGAACGCCGACCAGATCTGGATAGATACTATCAAGAAAAACCCCTCCTGCTGGATGGCGCACAACAACTTCGGGCTTTCTCTGGCCGGGCAAGGCAGAGAGCAAGAGGCTGAGGTACATTATCAGGAGGCGGTGCGGATCAAGCCGGATTTTGCGGAAGTCCACAATAATTATGGGATTATTCTGGTCGCACAAGGCAAAGTGGAGGAAGCTATTACGCATTACCGGGAGGCGGTGCGGCTCAATGCGGATATGGCGGATGCTCATGGCAACTGGGGGTCCGCTCTGGGCGGGCAAGGCAAAACGGAGGAGGCTGCGGCACATTACCACGAGGCTTTACGGCTGAAGCCTGATTTTCCGGATGTTCACAATAATTTAGGATTTATTCTGGCCGGGAAGGGCAAAACGGAGGAAGCTATCACTCATTACCGGGAGGCTCTGCGGGTTAAACCGGAATTGGCGGAAGCTCACGGGAACCTTGGATCCGCTCTGGCCGGGCAAGGTAAAGTGGAGGAAGCTATTACGCATTACCGTGAGGCATTGCGGCTCAAACCGAACCTGGCGAATGCGCATAACGCGCTGGGAATAGCATTGGTCACCCTTGGCCGGCATGCTGAGGCAATACAACATTTTCGTGACGCGCTCCAAATCGCCCCGAACCACGCCGATGCCGAAAGGAACCTGCGCATTGTTTCGAATTTAAACCGAAATGGCCGATAAATGAGCTCACATCCAAAACGACCGCACCATAACGCGAGCACACCCAAAACGAATGCACCGTTAAGCGGCAATAACTCATCAGAGCGGATAATTCCTTCCTGGCCGTGGCTGGCCGCGGCCTTTCTGCTTATCATAACCGTTCTGGCCTACCTGCCGGCTATCCGGACCGGCGGATTTATCTGGGATGATGATTCCTATGTCACGGGCAACCCTCTTCTTCGCTCACTACAAGGTTTGCATCATATCTGGGCCAGGATGGGCGTTGCGCGCGGCGGCACACACCAGTATTACCCGCTGACATTCAGCGTTTTGTGGACCGAATATCACCTCTTCCAACTCCAACCGCTGGGCTATCATCTGTTAAATGTGCTGCTGCATGCCTTGAATGCCGTTCTGGTCTGGCGAATACTGCGGCGGCTTTGCGTGCCGGGGGCTTTAATGGCGGCGGCGGTCTTCGCTCTGCATCCTGTATGTGTGGAATCGGTGGCTTGGATCACAGAACTCAAAAATGTTTTATCGGGACTGTTCTATCTCACATCTCTGCTGTGCTACCTCCGATTCCTGGATGTTGCGGGACCAGAATCGCAGCCCGCCGGTCCGCCATCTTCCCGCAATGTGGTTTCAAACACTGCACCGGCTGAAGTTTCCAACCGGCATTGGCCATTCTATTCCCTGTCAATTTTTCTGTTCCTTTGCGCCCTGGCCAGCAAGACGGTCACTGCTTCGCTGCCTGCGGTTATCCTATTGATTATCTGGTGGAAAACCGGCCGCATCAGCTGGAAAAATCTGCTGCCTACGGTACCGATGTTCATACTGGGCGCCGGCTCCGGCCTGTTGACTTCGCATCTGGAAAAGACTCTAGGTGCCAGCGGATACGAATGGGCGCTGACGCCGGTGGAGCATTTGCTGCTGGCCGGACGTATCCTGTGGTTCTACGCCGGAAAGCTTATCTGGCCCGGCGAACTGACCTTCATATACCCAAGGTGGGAAGTAAGTCAGGCGATTTGGTGGCAGTATCTGTTCCCGTTGGCGGCCATCGCGCTGATAGCGGCCCTGTGGATGGCTCGTAAAAAGATGGGAAGAGGCCCTCTGACGGCCACTCTGTTTTTTTGCGGAACGCTGGTGCCGGTATTGGGGTTTTTCAATGTCTATCCGATGCGGTTCTCTTATGTGGCCGATCACTTCCAATACCTGGCAAGCTTAGGGCCGATCGTATTGCTCGTTGCCGGGGCGGCGCGGATCCGCCTGCGACCGGACGGCAGCCTGACAAAGCCGGCCATATCGGCGGCAGGAATGATACTGCTGACGCTGGGATGGCTGACCTGGCGGCAGAGCGGGATCTACAAGAACGCCGACCAGATCTGGATAGATACTATCAAGAAAAACCCCTCCTGCTGGATGGCGCACAACAA
>DMES01000051.1 GCA_003450815.1 Elusimicrobiota bacterium
ATGACTTTTTCAGTGCCCCCTAACTATGCACCCTTTTATATTTGAAGCGGGCCGGTTTCATTTGCCGGCTTATGGCCTAGCGGTGGCCGCGGGCTACCTGGCGGCTTTGCTCTATTTAAACTTCAAAGCGAAGGCCTTCGCCATTGATAAAGAAAAACTGCAGGACCTGGTTTTCTGGACCATACTGGCGGGCATGGGCGGAGCTAAAATCTTTTACGCCGTCACCTATTGGAGTTCGTTCGGAGATAGTTTTACGGAAAGAACGGTTTATTTATTTAAAACTTTTCAGTATGGCTTTGTCTTTTACGGCGGGCTGCTAACCGGCGGAGCGACATTCTTCATAAAAGCGCGCAAAAGCGGCCTGGACTTTCTTAAAACGGCCGATCTATGCGCACCGGCGCTGGCGCTTGGGCAGGCTTTCGGTCGGCTCGGCTGTTTTTTTGCGGGCTGCTGTTACGGCCGCCCCACAGACTCTATATTCGGGGTGGTGTTCTCCGACCCGCGCTGTGAACTGAACCCGGCGTACATCGGTGTTAAAATACATCCCACCCAGCTTTACGAAGCCGCCGGTAACCTGCTAATTTTCCTTATCCTGAACTTTATGCTTTCAAAAGAAGAAAAAAGAGCCCGCATCGGCGCGGTAATAATGGCATATGCCGCCTTGTATTCTACACTTCGTTTTTCTGTTGAATTTTTACGCGGCGACGACCGCGGCGGCTTTGCGCTGGGACTTTCACCCGCCCAGGTTATTTCGCTTATTATATTTATTGTCGTTATTGTCTATTCACTAGCAGTCAGAGCTGACTAAAACGAGGTTATATGAAAAAAAACAGTCTTAAATTGATTTTCACAGGCCCGATAAAACGCCTGGACGCTTTTATTTCAAGCCGGCATGAGGAATTTTCAAGGGAATTTTCAAAAAAGCTTATCGCGGACGGCTTGGCGCTTGTTAACGGAGAAAAGTACAAACCGTCCTATATCTTAAAGGAAGGCGACCAGGTGGAAATCTGCCTGCCTGAGCGCGCTGATACGCCGTTTGAGTTTGAGAAGTTGGTCCTATTTGAAGACGAGAGCCTTCTTGCCGTAGCCAAGCCTGCTGGTTTATGCGTGCACCCTACCGATTCCAACTGGGAACGCACGCCGCAGGCCTCCCTCCTGCGCGAAGAAACGCTGGTCTCCCTTCTGTTCAGCGCAAGACCGGAACTGGCCGCTTTGCCGCGCCTGGGGCTTGTGCACCGCCTTGACCGCGACACCAGCGGGGTAATGCTGGTGGCAAAAAACGAAACTGCCCGCATGGCATTGAGCGTACAGTTCAGGGACCGCCTGGCAAAAAAGCGCTACCTTGCGGCGGTCAGCGGCCGGCCCCTAAAAGACACAGGCATAATTGACGCGCCCATAGGCCGGGCCTCCGGTTTTAAAAAAATTAAAGTGTGGGAATACGGGCGGGACGCCATTACCGAGTATACTGTAAAAGAAAAAGCGAAAAAACACACCCTGCTTGACATAAGCCCCCACACTGGCCGCACCAACCAGATAAGGATACACCTGTCCTACATCGGCCACCCTGTGATAGGCGACAAGCTCTACGGCGGAGAAAGCGCGGCCCGTATGCTTTTACATTCCGCAAAAATAACCTTTTCCCACCCCGACACCGGCAAAAGCAAAACCATCTCGGCCCCAGTCCCCCCCGAATTCAAAAAAGCCTGGGCAAAAGTAAAGAAAGAAGAATAAGGAACTTTGTGTTTGGGTTGTAACCTATTAAACTGCATCCAAATTCTGATCTGAGAATCACACGATTCTCCGATTAGAATTTGGATACGGAAGAAAACACCCTGAAATCAAGCCGCGCAAAAATATTGTTTTTTGTCTCCAGCTCGCGAAGGTTCGTTTCATCCACCTTTTTTTCCAGCACCTCGCCAAGCAGACGGCGGGCATTGGCAGCGTGAGACTCAATCCGGCTTTTGGCGTAGCCGCCGTGGGAACCTATATAAAGCAGGAACGCCCAGTCTGAGGACTGCGCAAGCAGAACCTCTCTGGCGGCCTGGTTAAGCGCGCGCTCCACCGGGCGCGGCAGATCCTGGCTGCAAAAGCGGTTCGCCGCATTTACCATCCTTTCTGTGACGACCGCCACCAGCGGGTAAATAAAATCGTTGGTTTCATTCAGCCAGGGGTCAAAATAGCCGTTTTCCCCCCACGAAGAGATTTGCGGCGTCAGTTCCTGCGGCTCGGAGCAGGAATTAATATATTCGCTCGGAGTGACGAACTGAAGCGGCAGGCGCTCGGAGCGGATGCGGCGGAGCATGCTTTCCAGAAAAGCCGGCCCCTCAAACCACCAGTGCCCGAACAATTCGGCGTCATAACAGCCCACGATCACCGGCCTTATCCCTTTTGAAGCATAAAGCCCGTCTATCTGCGCCAGACGCTTGGACAGAAAATCCTCGGCCTGCCGTTCCACCGTGGCCATAGCCTCGTCAGGATCGTAAGGCAGCTTCTGGTTCAAGGGCACATTGCCGCCCGTTATTTTGTAATATTTCAGCCCTATCGGCCGCCGGCCCCCGTCGCCAAGATACGGCTTCAGATACTGTTCGTCCGCATCGTAGCCCAGGTCGCGATAAAATTCCCGGTATGCCGAAGCGCCCGGGTAACCGAATTTGGAACTCCATACTTCCCTTGAAGATTGGGCGTCGCGTGAAAAAACCGAAACCCCGTTAGGCGTCCGGTAGGCGGAATACACCCCGTTTCTGGGAGAATCGGAAAACTCAACCGCGTGCGCTTCGGTAAAAATGTACTTGAAACCGGAAAGTTTAAGGTAAGGGTTCAGCCCGGGGGAATAAGCGCACTCCGGCAGCCAAAAACCCGCCGGTTTGCGGTTAAAGCGTTCAAAATAATCATCGGCGGCCACTGACATCTGGGCGCGCAAAGCCTCGGGATGCGTCAAAAGCGGCAAAATAGCGTGCGTGGCCGAGCTGGTTATTATCTCTATCTGGCCCGCATGCTGAAGGGCCTTTAGCGGAGTAATAAGGTCGCCGCTGTATTTGTGCAGCACGGCGGCGGCGTCCGAGTAGAGCTTCTGGTAAAGTTTAACCGTCTTGTGGAAAGCCGGCTCGGAGGCGGTACGCTCCAGTTCACGCTCAAGAAGCTCAAGCCTCGATTCCAGATACTCCCCCAGCTTTTTTTCCAGAGCCTCGTTTTCAAGCATGGCCCCCAGCGTCGGAGAAATGGAAAGCGTCACTCCGGGACGTATCCCGTCGGCAACCAGGCGTTCAAAAACAGAAATAAGCGGGATATAGGTTTCTGCCACAGCCTCAAAAAACCAGTTTTCTTCAAGGTACTGGCTGCTCTGCGGATGGTTAATGTAAGGTAGGTGCGCGTGCAGCACCAGCATCATGGAGCCCTTGGAGCTCATGGCAGCGCCTTCTTCATAAACTCAGCGCTGGAGTAGGTTGAGCCGGCGGCCAACGGCGAGGAAACCGGAAGGGTGACGGAATTTGAGTCAAGAAGTTTCTCACAGGCACCGTCCGGCTTAACGCCGTATAGCGCGGCGAAATACACCCTGCCTTCAAGCGGAGGTTTCAGATAAGCCTTCAGCGAATCCCAGGCGAAAGCGGCTTCGCCGGCAGGAGTCTTGTCTTCAGCATAAAAAAGGCGTATCTTTATTTCGGGAGCATATGAGCCATCCCTGAAAGCTGCGGCTTTGTGGGGATTAAATTGCCAAAAAACAAAAACGGACGCGGGGTTCCTGGCAAGCATAACCAGGCTGTCCGTCTCCAGGGACTTTAATTTTTCCTGCCCGGTTTCCACCGCGCCGGTTGTCAGTTCTCCCATAGGTTATAATCTACAAAAAATAGCCGCGGATTAAAATGTTTTTTTTATCTGAAAAATGCGTCCACAAAACAATGACACATTTTTCAGATAAAAAAATCATCCATAAGCCTTTTAAAATGGAGCGGGTGCCGACGGAGCCGGGTTAGCGGGGCCTTCGCGAATCTGAGGCTTACGCAAGCGCCGAAGATTCGTGGTGGAAGCCGACCACGGTGTGGGAGGCTGTCTCCGCATCCCGGTCCGGCGGCAGGCCCCGCGAACCAATTCAGGGGTCATGGGACACCCAAAAGCCAAAAGGCTCTCGTCGGGAAAAGCAGTATTTTTTATGGCAACTCGGAAGTCAGGGAAATAGTTTTAAATATGTTCCGGCCCGTATGGATTTACAATCCCATACGGGCCGGGTTGCGCAGACAAGAAGCTTTAACTAATTTTAAAGCCCGTACCTGGCTGCTATTTCCTCTTTGGTCTTACCAAGTATCTCATACTTCTTAGCCACCTTTATGAAAGCGGCAAGGGCTTTGTCCAGATGATGCGTTTCATGCGCGGCAGAAAGCTGCGTGCGGATGCGGGCCTGGCCCTTGGGGACGACAGGGAAGAAGAAACCGATGGCGTATATTCCCTCGTCAAAAAGATCCCTGGAAAAGTCCTGAGCGAGCTTCGCATTGAACAGCATGACAGGCACTATCGGGGTGTCTCCGTCCTTTAGAATAAAGCCGGCCTCGGTTAATCCTTTGCGCCAGTAGGCGGCATTTTTCTCCAGCTTATCGCGGAGCTCGGTGCTTTGGGAGAGAAGATCAAGCACCCGGAGCACGCCGGAAACCACCACCGGCGCTATCGTGTTTGAAAACAGGTAGGGGCGGGCCTTCTGCCGGCACAACTCCACAATTTCCTTCCGGCCCGAAACGCAGCCGCCCGAGGCGCCGCCCAGCGCCTTGCCGAAAGTGGTGGTGAGAATATCAATCTTGCCCACAACCCCGTATTTCTCGTGCGTGCCCCGGCCCGTCTTGCCGATGAAGCCGGTGGAGTGGGAGTCGTCGACAAACAGCATAGCGCCGTACTTCTCGCATAAAGCGGCCATCTGGTCAAGCGGCGGCGTGTCGCCGTCCATTGAGAAAACGCCGTCCGTAATAACGACCGTCAGGCGCGCGCCTGAATGAAGTTTAAGTTTCTCCTCCAGGTGTTCCATGTTGGCGTGTTTAAAGGTGTCACGCTGGGCTTTGCACAGCCTGATGCCGTCAACGATGGAGGCGTGCACCAGGCGGTCGGAGATCATCACATCTGATTCGTCCAGGATGGCCTCAAAAACCCCGGCGTTGGCGTCCATGCAGGACGGGAAGAGAATTGTGTCTTCCGTGCCGAGGAATTCGGTCATGCGCCGCTCGAGCTGCTTATGGATATCCTGCGTCCCGCAGATGAACCGTACCGAGGACATACCGTAGCCGCGCGTATCCAGCCCCGTGTGCGCGGCCTTGACCACCTCGGGGTGGCTGGAGAGTCCCAGATAGTTGTTGGCGCACATGTTGATCACTTTTTTCGGAGATGAACCCGCCGGGAATTCAACCTCTATGTCGGCGGCCTGAGCGGAGTGAATAAAACGCTCAACCTTGAAAATGCCTCCGCTACGGAGCCCGTCAAGGTCCTTCTGATAATGTTCACGGACAGCGTTGGTAAAAGCCATATCAGACCTTTCCTCCCACAAATGTTTGCACAAGCGCGGTGATCCGGTTCACGTTGTCAAACGCCTCCGGAGTGGCTTTGTCGTCGGGAATCTGGATTTTGTACTTGTTTTCCAGAAAGCGCTTCAAAGATACCATGGAGAAAGAATCCACAATCCCACCGGAGATCAGCGGCGTGTCGCAGTTGATCTCCTGGTCATCGTCCTCCAGATACTCAGCCTTCACATATTTCAGAACTGCACCGCGGATATCTTCAGTAGTTTCCATTATCTTCTCCTCTCAAATTGACCGCTAAAGGCGGTCAATTTGATCAACAAAATAGAGAGAAATCACTTTCTCCCTCAATTCCCCTCTTACCAGAAGGGCACCCCGCCCTTCCGGGCGAGGTATGGTAAAAATTTTTGCCACACATCCCCGGCAAAAATTTTTAATCGTTCTCCAGTGTAGAGATGTCGCCGATTTCCTGCCCCCATTCTTTGGCTTTAAGAACACGGCGCATGATCTTGCCGCTGCGCGTTTTGGGGAGCAGAGGCGTAAACTCTATTTCCTGCGGCATGGCGAGCGGCGAGAGTTTTTTGCGGATGAAATTCATGATTTCAAGAATGAGGTCGTCGCTCCCGCTGAAACCCGGCTTAAGCGTCACGAAAGCCTTCACCACCTCCATATTGATTTCATCCGGCTTGGAAACCACGGCGGATTCCGCCACCGCCGGGTGTTCCAGCAGCGCCGATTCCACCTCAAAGGGGCTTACCAGATGCCCGGCCGTGTTGATTATATCGTCGTCGCGTCCCACAAACCAGTAGTAACCGTCCATATCGCGGGTAGCCCGGTCGCCGGTAAGATACCACCCATTCCTGAACTTCTTCTTATAGGCTTCCTCGTTGTTCCAATACCCGCGCAGCATCGCCGGCCAGTCAGGCTTGATAGCTATCAGGCCGACCTTTCCGGTCTCAGTGAACGGCTCAAAGGTCTGCATATCCAGCAGCGTCGCCGTTATACCGGGGAAGGGTTTACACATGGAGCCCGGTTTAATTTTGACTCCCGGATAATTGGAGATCATTATAGAGCCGGTTTCGGTCTGCCAGTAGCTGTCATGAAAAGGCAGGCCGAACACGCGCTCGGACCACACAACAGCCTCGGCGTTCAAAGGCTCCCCTACGCTGGCCAGGTGCCGCAGGCTTGAAAGGTCGTGCTGCTTTACCACCGCATCACCGGCCTTCATCAGCGCCCGTATAGCGGTAGGGGCGGAATACCAGACCGTGACGCGGTGTTTCTGTATGAACTGGTACCAGCTCTCCGCCGTAAATCCCACATCCAGCACGCACTGCGTTACGCCCATGCTCCACGGGCCGACTATGCCGTAAGAGGTGCCGGTAACCCAGCCCGGGTCCGCCGTGCACCAGTAGATGTCGTCGTCATGCAGGTCCAGCACCCATTTGGTGGTAAGATATTGTGAGATGAGCGAATAGTGGACATGGCGGGCGCCCTTGGGCATCCCAGTGGTTCCCGAGGTGTAATGGAGCACCGAAGGCGACTCCGCTTTGGTAGCCGCGGACTGGAAATTTTCAACGGGCACGGCATGTTCCAGCGAGAAAGCCACTTCGCGCTCCTGCAGGGGTTTTTTGCCGTCATCGTCCACCACAATGATATGTTTCAGGCAGGGAAGCTTCTCGCGCAGTTTACGCACCTTGCCGACATGCTTGCGCTGGGTTATAATGGCTTTTGTCTGCGCGTTCTCAAGCCTCACAAGCAGAGATTCGTCGCCGAAAGCCGAGAACAGGGGCTGGGCCACTGCGCCGGTCTTCAGGACGCCAAGGAAACCGAGGTACAGCTCGGGGATACGATCAAGGAACAGACAGACTCTTTCCTCTCTTTCGATACCCAGCCCTTTAAGGAAGGCCGCGATGGTGTTTGACGCTAGGCGAAGGTCATTAAAGGTGTAGCGCTTCTCCACACCGCCCATCCCTTCCCAGATAAAGGCGGTCTTGGCGGCCTTACCCATATTGCATATCCGGTCCGTACAATACCAGCCGATATTTATATCGTCTCCCGGTTTATAGCCGAGTTCCTTTTCGGCGATAGCCCAAGTTAGACCCTTCACCTGTTCCTCGTACGATCCTATATTTGACTTGGTTATTGTTTTCATCTTATCCCTCCATAATGACGACGGCGCTTGAGTAGTTTTTTATATGCGTAAGCGAGACATGAATGCCGCGGATCTTGCGCTTCCCGCAAAGCTCTTTAGCCTTGCCTCGAAGGACGATTTCTGGTTTACCCAGACGGTCGTTTATAACCTCAACCTCATTAAAAGCCAGACCGCCGCTATACCCTGTTCCTAAAGCCTTAAAAAAAGCCTCTTTGGCGGCGAACCTGGCCGCATAATTCCGGGCCTTGCCGTGTTTAAGCTCGCAGTAAGCTATTTCCCTGTCCGAAAAATATCGTTCCTTAAAACCGTCTGACTTAACGATTTCTCTGCCGACCCTGGCAACCTCTATAGTGTCGATTCCTATCCCAAAAATCATATTAAGATTCAATAATACACTATTCGCGTAAGGACTGACAAGACTTGGGAACTGACCGAAGACTGTCAGCACCTGAGTTTGCCTGCGTATTCCCGCAAAATGGATTTTAATGGTAAAAATTTTTGCCGTAAAAATTTTTATTAAAACTCATAAGAAACTGAGACAGGCAGGCGCGAATCAAGATCTTTTGACGTTTCACAGCCGAAACCGAAATTCCATTTATCTTTCCTGATGCTTAAACCGAAGGTTAAACCTTCCTCAGACCGGTCCATAAGATAGCCGACCCTGAAACTCAAAAACATAGAATACGGCATTTTCATATTCAACTCAAGGCCCGACTGATAATATCCCTTTTCATTCACAACCCGGCTCCAGTCTGAAGTCAGAACTAATTCGCTGTAAGAGACATCGGCTGAACTGTCCATCAAATTTGGGGGTTTAAGCTCCACTTTATAGGCAATTCCGACCCGGGTCGTTTTAGGCGCGGGGTCGCTTGTTTCCACAAATTTAACGGCATCGCCATTATTCAAAACCGCCGCTCCGAAACTAAAGCCTTTTGACATTGAGTAGAGCAGGCCAAAATCATAATGCCGGAGCGAAACCGACGCGGTTTCGGCCAGGTTAATGCCGGTAAATTTTAAAGTACCGCCTATTGCCAGGTTCTTCAGCGGTTTAAACGCGGCCGAAATCATTCCGACCTTGTCCAGTTCCGCGGTCACCGAACCGCTGGTGCCGTCTGAAAGGTCAAGGTTCATCTTTCCGGAATCATAATACAACAGAGCCGGAGTCAGGACAAAATTTTTTAATTTTATAGGAGCGGCGGCAAAACCATAGCGCCCTCCGCCAAAACCGTTCATATACGACATATAAGCGCCGGTTCCGGACACAAAGCCAAGCCCGGCCGGATTATACATAACACTTTCAGCGTCACCCGGCACCGCCGCAAATGCCCGTCCCATGCCTGAAGACCGCGTCCCTATGGGACGGTTAAGTATCGCCGCGCCTGTAAGGCCAGATTCCGCGCGCGCGCGGCCGATGCTGAACATGAAAGCGGCAGCAAATAAAAAAAATAAAATGTAAAAATTTTTGCGGCAAGAATTTTTAATTCTCATTTTATAAGCACCACTTTTTCAGTTCTATCCGTACTGGGCCCTTTGACATGAACAAAGTAAAGACCGCTCGCCATTACCTTCCCATTGTCATTCTTGCCATCCCATGAATAGATGATGGGACCGACGCTTTGCGGCCCGCTATAAATAGTCCTCACCAAATCGCCGTTCATGGTATAAACCTTGACAGTTACATCACCGCCGGTGAAAATAGTCACGGTTATTTTGCATGGCACAGCGGGGTTTTTCAAAGGCCTGAAGAGATTGTCTTTCAGCGCCACCGTGCCCTCAGGAGGCCGGGTGGCGACATAAGCTTTTAGAGTGACATCTGTGGGAGTCCCATTAGGAAGCCCGGTCAGGACAACCCAGGATGAGCCGTCGTTACTGATATAACTATTACCCGACGCGGAAGCCCCGCTGGAGTAGCCTGTAAATTGCGCTTCTACAGGAATAGGGGAAATATAGCTCGCGTTTGTGACTTTGATTACCACCGAAAACAGCTGGCCGGCCGTGACAGACCGGTAGCCGATAGGGACGGTATGGAAGCCTGGCGAATCAAAAGAGCCGCTGTACGAATAAGCCAGCATGCCGCTGGCGGGCTGTCCAGCGGTTACCCCGGTATAGACATAGGCTGTGTAGTTGGTAGCGTCGTCGTTGGTGTAAAAGCCGACCGCGCTGATATTTTCACTCGCCGCGGCTGTGAAAATATTAGCGTACCAGGCGGTGGTAGTGTCATAGCCAAAATCACCTACCCACCCGAGTGTGTCATAACTATACACCCTCGTATAGTTAGTAACCGGCTCACCCGTGAAAGCGGTGACATAATCATCGCGCCCGAACACGCCGTCATAGTAGGAAACATAAAAATACCCGCTATCGCCCCAGCTTGTGCCCCACGAGTTCTTGCAAAGAAAGGCTCCGTTTCCAGCCGGTGTGGTGAAAAAATTTTCTTTGGCATAATTATCATCCCAGCCTATTATGGAAACCTCATGGTTGCTGCTATAATTAGTGGCGGAAATGTTGGCGTAATAGGAATGTGTGGTCGGGTTATAATAGGCGTCGGAATAATAGAACGCGACCGCCAGAGCGCCGTAAGTTCTGAGGGCGTCCTTAATGCGGTCGTTATCGGTGGCGCTGGCGCGAGCGGTGAGAAACACTATATCCTGCACATGTTTGGCCACATCAGAACTGATTTCAAAAAGCGGGCCGCTCCAGCGCGTCATGTAGGCGGCGGACATATAGTCGTTCCCGCCGTTGCAGGAGCCGTAATCAAAACCGCTGTTGGCGTTCAGGTCCGCCTCAGACAGATCCAGCGTCTCACCGGGACTGAAATATGACTCAAGCGAACTTAGCGCGCCAAACGCCCAGCAATCGCCGCAGGAGCCCTGATCTTTCACCGATGTTACTTTACTGTGATCACGCAAGTCATAGGAAACCGGATACGAACTTTTTACACCGCTTTTCAATCCAGCCGCTGAGGGGGAACCGGTGAGCGCGATTCTTGGGGACGGAATTCTGCCCAGCCAGTGTCCGGACGGGGTTTTGAGCGCGGTTTGGGCGCCATAAGATTTCCTGGCTTCAAGATATTTGACGAATTTAGGATTCAAAGGAGCCAGCCGAGGTTTTACCTCCTGCGCATAAACCGCCGGCATAAGCGCCGCCGCGGTAAAGACTGAGATTAAAAATCCTGTAAAAGTCCTCGTCATGAGAGATAACCTATTATATATAATTCACCTCGCTCCCCGCTCTCACCTCATTACGTTCAAGAAACTCCTTACCCTATCCCCTATCCCCTATCCCCTATCCCCTATCCCCTATCCCCTGTACCCTGTCCTTAATGTTTCAGATGCCTTACGCCGGTAAAAGCAAGAACCGCATTCCTGTGGTCGCAGAGTTCGATACAGGCCGCATCTTCCGCCCAGCCGCCCGGCTCTATTACCGCGCTCACTCCGCAGGCAAATATCTCCTCAAGCGTTTTAAGCGGCAGAGAGGCGTCGGAGGCGGCGGCGAGGGGAGCTTCAGCCTTAAGTATGGGGTGCCTTTGTCCCGCTTTCATGGCCGCAAGGCGGGCGCAGTCGTAGGTGGAGCTTTGCCCCGCGCCTATGGCGACCGTGACCGAATCCGTGGCCAGCACAATAGCGTAGCTTTTGGCGAAAATGGCCGCGCGCCATGCCAGGCGCAAAGCGCGAGCCTGCCCCGGAGAGGGAACGCGCTTTGAAACTATTCTGAATTCCGTGGACGGGGCGAAATTGTCCTTTTCCTCTATCAGGAGCCCGCCGGAAAGGGAAAAGATCTCCATCTCACCCGGCGCCGCAAGCGGCATGGCTAGTTTTACGGCCTTCAGGCTTTTTTTCGCGCGCAAAATTTTAAGCGCCTCTCCCGAATAACCGGTGGCGATAATAGTTTCTATGAAGCTTTCCGACAGCAACGCGGCCGTCTCGGAGTCAACCTCCCTGTTAAAAGCCGCCGTGCCGCCGAAAGCTCCAAGCCGGTCCGCGTTTAGAGCTGCTTTAAAGCACTCCTGCAGCTTAAGGCCGGCGGCGGCCCCGCAGGGGTTGGAATGCTTGGCCACCACGCAGGCCGGCTCTTCAAAATAGGAAACCATTTCGAACGCGGTTTCCATGTCAAGATAATGATTAAGGTTGAAATCTCCGCCCTGAAGTATTTTAGCGGAATTTATCCCGGTAGGCCTTGCACCGCTTAAAGAGTAGAAAGCCGCCTTCTGGTGACGGTTCTCTCCGTAGGAGAGATCTTTAACTTTTTTAAGGCTCAACACGGTTTCTCCGCGCAGAAAATCTGTTTTTCCGGAGAGATAGCGCGCAAGCGTCCCGTCGTAATAGGCGCAATAGGCGTAGGCCTTGGCCGCCAGTTCTTTTTTCAACTCTGGAGAAAGTTCGCCCTCACGCTTTAAATTTTCAAGGACGGAAGCGTAATCGCCCGGGTCGCAAAGCACGCTTACAGTTTCAAATTCCCTGGCCGCGGCTCTCAAAACGGCGGAATTGGCCGTGTCAAGGTAGAGCGACATTTCTTCCGCGCAAAGGTCTTCCTGCTCGGTCAAGCGGGCAAGGGGATAGAGGTCGCAGACTACAAGCGAGGGCGGCGGTACTTCCACGCCATTCTCCGCCAGGGCGCAGGCGCCTGAAAACAGCGCCTTAAGCACGGCGACAGGAAGCGGAGGGGAGAAGCGCGCCTCTTCGGCGTCAATATCCGCCTGCTTCAAAAATTTATGGGTTGAGCCTGAAGCGTAAATATCAAAGCCAAGCGCTTCAAGGCCGGCGGCAAATTCATCAAGGCCTGTTTTGTCGTAAACGCTTAAGTAGGCTGTTTTGTCCATAAAAATTTTTGCTGCAAAAATTTTTAATCAACTCCGGTTATTCTGCTACAAGTTTAATAAATTCTTCTTCAGAAAGTATCGTCACGCCCAGTTTTTGGGCTTTGGAGTATTTGCTACCGGGATCTGCGCCGGCCACCACATAGGAAGTCTTGGCGGAGACGCTGGAGGTTTCTTTACCGCCCAGTTCCCGCACCCGCGCCCCCGCCGCTTCCCGCGTCATAGACTTAAGCTCGCCGGTGAAAACAAAAGTTTTGCCTTCCAATTTGGAACCTTTAGCTTTCTCAGGCTCGACCATATTAACGCAGAGAGTTTTCAGTTCTTGCAGAAGTTCCTGTACATGTTTTTCGCTGAAAAAAACCGTCACAGACTTGGCTATTGTGGGTCCTATATCGCTTACGCGATTCAGGTCATCGAAACCCGTGCGCATAAGAGCATTTATGTTATTGAAATGCTCCGCCAGAACCCTGGCATTCTTTTCACCAACGTGAGGTATTCCTAGAGCATAAATCAGGCGGGAAAGAGGCTGTTTTTTGCTCGCCTCAATCTGTGCCAGAAGATTTTCAGTTCCTTTGTCATTCAAAAGTTTGGGGCTCATGATACTAATAAGACTTTTCTTTTTGTCTTTGAGAAGGTAAATATCGGAAAATTTTGCTACAAGCTTTTTATCCACGAGCTTCTCCACCGTTTCCTCACCCAACCCCTCAATATCCATGGCATCCCTCGCGCCGAAATGGAGCAGCGCTCTTTTTATCTGGCAGGGGCAGGAGGGGTTGATGCAGCGGTAGGCCACTTCCTCTTCGTCTTTAAAAACATCCGCGGCGCATGAAGGGCATTTAGACGGGGGCAGAATCTCTGTTTCCCTCCCGGTCCGCGCCCCAACAACAACTTTCACCACTTTTGGGATGACTTCCCCGGCTCTTTCTATTATTACCGTGTCGCCTGTTTTAAGGCCAAGTCTTTCTATCTCGTCGAAATTATGCAGCGTAGAGCTTGAAATCATCACCCCGGCACATTTAACCGGCTCAAGTTCCGCCACCGGGGTAATAACGCCGGTACGCCCCACCGAAAAGGCGATTTTTTTCACAGTGGTGGTGGCCTGCTGGGCCGGATATTTGAAAGCTATGGCCCAGCGCGGGCTTTTGGAGGTAAAGCCCAGCAATTTCTGGGAACTGTGCGAGTTGACCTTTACCACCAGCCCGTCTATTTCGTAGGGAAGAGTAAATCTTCTGGAAGCGTATTCTTTGTAAAATCCCAGCACCTCAGAGACATCCTTGCAGGGTTTTTTAGAGATAAACGGCACGGGGAAACCGGCTTTTTTACAATACTCCAGATATTCCCAATGAGTCACGGGCGCGGCCATGCCTTCCAGATAGCCGTAAGAGTGCGCGAAAAAATTCAACTTTCTTCCGGCGGTCACTGAAGGGTCCTTCTGGCGTAAAGACCCCGCGGCGGCGTTCCTGGGATTTGCGAACGGTTCCTCTCCGGAGCTCAACTGTTCTTTCCGTATAGCCTCAAAATCCTTTTTGCTTATATAAACCTCGCCGCGGGCCTCAAAAAAAGCCGGAGGGGCTTCGACGTTAAGTTTAAGAGGCACGGCGCGTATGGTACGCACATTCAAAGAAATATCCTCGCCCGTCTCACCGTCGCCCCGGGTGGAAGCGCGCACAAGCACGCCGCGTTCGTATTCTATGGAGCAGGAAAGCCCGTCTATTTTGGGTTCCACCACAAGTTCGTACGGTTCCCCCTTGAGACCGTTGCGGATGCGTTTGTCCCATTCCAGAAACTCAGCTTCGCTATAGCAGTTGTCCAGGGAAAGCATCGGGATCTTATGGGCCACTGGGGCAAAAGCGAGGGAAGGCCTGCCGCCCACACGCTGGGTAGGAGAATCCCGTGTAACCAGGCTGGGATGCGCGGTTTCAAACGCCTTCAGGCGGTTCAACAAAACGTCATATTCACCGTCCGAAATTTCGGGATTATCAAGAACATAATAAAGGTATTCGTGGCGCCTGATTTCTTTTTTCAAGGCCTCTATTTCTTCCGGCACGGACCGCTGGCTTTTCATTTTACGGGATTCTTGTTAAGCAGATTATTGTTCTTGGCCACGCTATCCAGCACGCCGTTAACGAATTTTCCTGAGTTTTCGGTGGAGTATTTTTTTGCCAGCTCTATGGCCTCGTCTATCACCACAGGCGCGGGCGCGTCGGCAAGCACCATCATTTCGCAAACCGCCATGCGCAGTATGGAACGGTCCGTGGAAGACATCCTGGCCAGGTCCCAGTTGGTGCTGGTGGAACGGATGATGGAATCTATTTTTTCAAGGTTGGCAATAGTGGCGGAAAAAAGCTCTTTATAAAAATCAAAGGTTTTTCCCTCGAGAGCAAAATCGGTCATCTGAAAACCGGCCAGTACGCTATCGGGGCTGTAAGCGCCAATGTCGGAGACATACAGGGACTGCAGACAGTTTTCTCTGGCAAGCCTTCGTTTGCTCATAATAAGTCAAAGACCTTACAGATATATGATACTAAATTTACGAAAGAGGCAGGGCGGGGGAATCAGGGTTTCAGGTTCCTGCGCAGAGTGTCCATGTCCGCGCTGAAGGCGCTGTTCAGCTTCAGCGCCTTATAGATGGCATCGCCCAGCTTTTTCCCGGCTTCTATATCCAAAGGGAGGTGTACGCCGCCAATAACGCGGTTCAGCGCGGCCTGGTCTGCATAGGACATGAACTTGCCGGAGCCGGCCGGGACCAGTTCAGAAAGAATACGCCCGAAGACGCGGGCGGTAGTGGAGTGGCCGCTTGGATAGGCGTAGCCGCTCTCCCTGTCAAGGCAGGGAGTAATGTGGGAATCGCGAAGGAAAGGCCGGGGGCGCTTGTAACGTTCCTTTTGGAGGCCTACTATGGAGCCGGCGTCAATTCTTACTTTCTGAAAGATATTTTCAACTTCTACTGGTGCCGGGTTCCCGAACGGACTCACCTCACTAAAAAATTCATCGTAAGTAGCGTTTGCCTGGGCCCTCGCGGCCACACACTGTGCTTCGGTGCGCTCCACCTGCCAGCGCCTGACCACAGACAGGTCTTCATTATCCACCGCGGAACTGGCGGTTGGGGCCGGCGGCACCTGGGAGACATCCACCTGCCAGGGGTACAGGTAGTATACCTTGTCCGACGGCGTGTCAAAGATGCCGGCCGGGTACATTTTCTCCGACTGGGCGGCCGGAGGAACTTCTGCGGGCAGGCACAGAAGCCCTGAAAAAGGGGCCAGGAAACCAAGCCCGTCAATGGTTGCCCCGGCAAAAAGCCGGGCCGGCATAGCTGCGGACATGGAGAACGATATCAGGAAAGCGGTAAAAGCAAACATGCCGTTGGAGAGTTTCGTATAATAAGATAGCGGGGGAATTCAGGCTGGTTCAGGATATATGGCTGTAATATTTTTCACCCAAGTAAATGAGTCCGGCTCCCGCCGTGAGTTTGGAAAATGAAAACACTACGCTTGCTATTCCCGGTCTGTCTTATTGTCGTCTTTTCTATGCCTCTATACAGTGGAGCTTCCGAAGGCCAGGCCGGAATCAGTCTTAATTATCCCGGGCTTGGTATCAGGTATTTATTCAGTGACAGGTTCTCGCTTGAGCTGAAAGGACAGTCTGAAACGGATATACTGGCGGCAGGCTTGCGCGGCTATTATTATTTTTCCCGGTCGCATAACTGTTTCCTGTTTACTGGCCTGGAGGGCGATTATATATCATTCAGCGGCAGGCAGAGCAGCGGGGCAGGGTTTGCCGCAGGGGTTTTTGCCGGCCTGGAATATTTTCTTGCCAAAAGTTTATCCTTGCAGGCCGATTTCGGACCCGCCTATATTGCGCTCAGCGACAAAAATGGGCCGGAATCTGTCAGCGGCCTGGAATACGTGGTTAATTTCGGCCTGAACTACTATTTTTGAAACCAGTCGATCTGCATATATTTCTGCGCAATCTTCCGAAAAAAGCCCTCTTATTGGCGGTCCTTAGCCTTTGAACACTTAATTACACTTACTGCTGAACGTTAACCTTGGCATGACCCGTGCCGTTTAAAAAAAGCCATGGGATCGGAACAGCGTGGCGGTTCCGCCGGTCATCTGATATAGTATTTGGCATTTGACGTAAATTCTTCCGGCCCCGTGCTTCCGGGAAATGTTTCAATTTTTATTTTATGGGTTTCCACCAGTTGGACTAAAAGTATGCCCCGCGGGGTGTATGGAAGGCCGTAATCGGTAAGCTCATATGAAACCTTATTGCTGTCCTGGGAAACAGTCGCCGGATCGGGTGAATTGCCCGTTACTGCGTATTTGCCGGCTCCTATGCTTAACGTCCCTCCTACGGACACAAATATTTTGGTCGAAATAAAGTTATCGTAGACAATGGCTAATTTGGCATCGTCATCGGCAGGGTTGCCTGAGCCCTCCAGGAACCAGTTCCCGATAAGCCGTCCGGGAATGTCATAGTCCACCCTGCCGTCCTTGTCCGTGCCTGTGCGGGGGACAAGCGCGTAAAGCTGGGACCTTAACGGTTCCGCATAATATTTGAATATGGAATCGCAAAACGAGAATTTGTCCGCGTATCTAGAGGGATTGATATAGTTTGTTGACACTCCATAATTTACCAGCCCTATCTCAACCCCGGTCATGTCCCATTGCTGCCCTAACACCTGGCCCCCCGTTACCGGAATATTGACCTCGTTGTATACATTGGGATCTATAATATAACCCACCTGTGCTGCTATAGCTGGGTCAAGCGCGGAGATATGGCCTATGTTCACATAGAAAGTGTCAGTAAAGTACAGCACGATGTTATATGTTTGTTCTTGCGCAACAATGCCTAACCGCCTGATGACGCCTGCTGCTGGCGCATAAGCCGGTGGGCTGGAGGTGTTTATGTAGAAATAGATGTGCTCAGTCGGAAGTGTGTGGCCGGGGGGTTCCATGTGGCCGAGCGGTTCTATATAGGTTATTGTTGAAAGCTCCACAATGGAATGGGTGAATATGATCGAGCTGACCGCTACGGTAAAGGAGCTGTCGGAGCTTATTGAGAGATTTGACCACTGATCCGCGCTCTTGATGCGATAATGAAAAGTCCTGTTCGGTAGAATACTCAACAATCTCTGGTGGCTTGAGTTTACGGCAGGAACGTAGGTAGTGGAGCTGCCGTAAACCGTGGATGTTCCATATTCAACCAGCCCGGTGGCGAGCTCGTTCGTATGCCAGGAAACGGTTGCGCTTGTAAGAAAGACGCTTATGGCAATGTTTGAAATAACCGGCGGGGTAATATCGCCAGTCATGGTGGCAAAGGTGCGGTCGGAGCTTATTGCTGAATTGGATGAACTGTCAACGCTGGTTATGCGGTAATGATAAGTTGTATCAGTCATAAGCGAATTCAGTATGACTGAATGACTTGTCATAAAGGCCGTAGTCAACGTGGCGGAACTGCCGTAGCCCGGACTTGTTCCATAATCAAGGTATCCCCGTGCCGGCTCATTGGTCTGCCACAGTATTGTCGCGCTTGTCAAAAATATGTTTGTCGCCTGAATGCCGGAAATAACAGGCGGGGTTGTGTCTTGTGCCGGTGCGCGCGCGCTGGCTGACTGGCGTGCCGCTACTTTTGCATCCAGTTCTTTTATTTTCTTTTTTGCGGCTCCTGTCATGCCAAGATTAAAACTGCCGGCGCACAGCAGGCAGCCTGTTGACGTTATAAATACCAGCAATAAGGCCGGCTTCTTCATAATTGAAAATATCCGCCCCTTTCTTTAACCCACATCATATAGATTAGTCGCCGGGTTTGTCCAGAATTAAATTAGCTCCGGTTCCAACCTGAATTCCTCAGTTGCCGCCTTCACCAAAAATACGGCACGATTTCGTATCATCTGTTTATCGAGAACGGAGGCACGAAACCGTGCATATACAAACTACCACATTACAAACCGGAAAGCCAATAGCTCTTGCCACCCTAATTGGCCCCGCCTTTCTGTTGCTATACATTGCTTTCTTTGGTAGACTCTAGGAAGCCGCCCGAGTGTATTGCGGCGCGGCTGTATTGGGACTTTAGGGAGGGATCTTATGATCAGCGCAGGATTAATGCCGATTATCATAATAATCGCGGTGATACTGTTCACCAGCATCAAAGTACTCAACGAGTACGAGCGCGGCGTAGTACTTACCCTTGGCCGTTTTACGGGAGTAAAAGGGCCGGGCTTAATAATACTTATTCCCGGACTGCAGCAGATGTTCCGCGTAAACACCCGCGTGGTGGTTATGGACGTGCCCCCGCAGGATGTGATAACACGCGACAATATCTCGGTAAAGGTAAACGCCGTGATATATTTCAGGGTGGTCAATCCGCAGTCCGCCATACTGAATGTTGACAACTTTATGTACGCCACCAGCCAACTGGCTCAGACCACGCTGCGCAGCGTTTTAGGCCAGCAGGAGCTTGACGACCTGCTAGCCCAGCGCGACAAGATAAACCAGAATCTCCAGCAGATACTGGACCTGCACACAGAGCCCTGGGGCATAAAGATCTCCAGCGTAGAGGTAAAGAATGTGGACCTGCCGCAGGATATGCAGCGCGCCATAGCCCGGCAGGCGGAAGCCGAACGCGAACGCCGCGCCAAAGTAATTCACGCGGAAGGCGAATTCCAGGCTTCCCAGAAGCTGGCCGATGCCGCAAAGATCATGAGCACTTCGCCCGCGGCCATACAGCTGCGCTATTTGCAGACGCTGACCGAAATATCCACGGAAAAGAACTCCACTATAATCTTCCCTGTGCCCATGGATCTTATAGAGATGTTCTTCAATAAAGACAAGAAGCCATAAGGACAGGGTAGAGGGAATAGGGTCTAGGGTTTAGGGAAAAGAACTCCTTATGCCTCTCCCCTATCCCCTAGCCCCTACACCCTGTTGTTATGCCTGGCCTCTACATCCACATTCCCTTCTGCCGGAAAAAATGCGGTTATTGTGACTTCGCCTCCGTCGCCGGAGAAGGCCGTGTTGACGCTTATCTGGAAGCGCTGGCGAAAGAAGCCGGCGCTTACACGGTTCCGCCAGATGGATTTGATACGCTCTACATCGGCGGCGGCACACCCAGCCTGCTTTCTTCCACCCAACTGAAAAATCTTCTGGTTCTGACATCGGACCTTACCGGTCCGATATCAAAGCTGCGGGAAGCTACTTTTGAGGCCAACCCTGAAAGCCTGGACACGGAAAAGGCAGGCCTGCTTAAAAGCGCGGGGATAAGCCGTGTCAGCCTCGGCCTGCAGGCCGCCCAGAACCGCCTGTTGCGGCGCCTGGGGCGAATAGCCATGGCGGAGGATTTCGAGCGGGCGTACAAAACGCTTCGCGCGGCGGGTTTTGACAATATAAACGCAGACCTTATGTGCGGTCTGCCTGACCAGAAGGTTGCGGATTTCATGGAGTCACTTTCCTGGCTGCTGGCAATGCGGCCGGAACATATTTCTCTCTACGCGCTTGAAGTGCATGAGGGCACACCCTTTCACCGCGAAGGCATAACGGAGGCCCCCGACGCCTCCGCTGATATGTATGAGATGGCCGCGAAAGCGCTTGAGAGGGCGGGGTTAAAGCGCTATGAAATTTCAAATTTCGCGCGAGAAAACCGCCGGTCTCTGCACAATCTGAATTATTGGGAACAGGGGAGCTACCTGGGACTGGGAGCCTCCGCCTCCTCCTATCTGGCCGGGGAACGCCGGACGAACACCGCGGATCTGGAAACATACATAAGTTCCGCGTTGGCGGACGGGCACCCGCGCGCCGGCTGCGGCGAAACCCTTACGGGCCGCGCAAAAAAGGCGGAGCGCATAATGCTTGGTCTTCGCAAAACAGAGGGAATTGAGCTTGAAGATGATATAATTGTAGAATTCAGTGAGGAGATAGGCCGCCTGCTGAGCCTTGGCCTCATAGAGAAAAAAGGCCCGGTTATAAAAATAAAAAGCGACAAGCTTTATCTTTCAAACGCGGTTTTTCGTGAATTTGTTTAAGGATGATTACACCGATTTGCTGCAGGATTACACAGATTTAAAGTGGTTACTATCAAAACGATACGAATTCTTTAATCCGTGTAATCCCGACTTAATCTGTGTAATCTTCCCCAAAAGGAACTTATGTTAAGCAAGACTTATGATCCCAAGCCGGTAGAAGCCAAGTGGGCCGACGCCTGGCAAAAAGACAGGCTTTTCATCTCGCGCCCCAGCCCTGACCGAAAACCTTTTGTGGTGGTAATCCCCCCGCCAAATATAACCGGTGTGCTGCATATGGGCCACGCACTTAACGACACTCTGCAGGATGTGCTGGTACGCTATCAGCGGATGCTGGGACATGAAGCCTGCTGGGTGCCAGGCACCGACCACGGAGGCATAGCCACACAGAATGTGCTGGAAAAAGCGCTGAAAGCCGAAGGCAAAACGCGCGGAGATCTTGGCCGCGAGGAATTTCTGAAGCGCATGTGGGACTGGTACGGGGAATGCGGCGGCAAAATTTTACACCAGCTGCGAAAACTCGGCTGCGCACTCGACCTGGCCCCCGACAATGTCCGTTTCACCATGGACACGAAACGGGCCTCCTCCGTCTACGAGGCGTTCCGTTCGCTCTTTGAAAAGGGCCTGATATATCGCGGGGAACGAATGATAAACTGGTGCACGCGCTGCGGAACCGCGCTCTCGGACATTGAAGTTGAACACGAGGACGAAAAGTCAAAGCTCTGGCACATACGCTATGCGTTTGAAGACGGCTCCGGTTCAGTTACAGTGGCCACCACACGCCCCGAAACCATGCTGGGCGACACGGCGGTGGCCATAAACCCTGAAGACGCAAGATATAAGGGCATGGCCGGAAAAAAACTGCGTCTCCCTCTCACGGACCGGCTTATCCCGCTTGTGGCTGACACGGGTGTGGAAAAAGATTTCGGCACGGGCGCGGTGAAAGTAACCCCCGCCCACGATCCGCTGGACTTTGAAATAGGACAACGCCACAATCTGGAAATTATCCGCATAATTTCCTACGAAGGGCACATGACGAACTGCCCGGCCAGATACGCAGGCTTAAGCGTTCAGGCGGCGCGAAAAATGGTGCTGGAAGACCTTAAAACCGAGGGGCTGCTTGAAAAAGAGGAACATTACAAACACACGGTGAACAAGTGTTACCGCTGCGCCCAGCACATAGAACCGCTGGTATCCGAACAGTGGTTTGTTAAAATGAAAAATCTGGCCGCACCGGCCATACTGGCGGCTGAGCGGGAAGAAATTAAATTTTACCCCCCCTCCTGGAAAAAGCCTTTTATCGAGTGGCTGAAAAATATACAGGACTGGTGTATCTCCCGCCAGATCTGGTGGGGCCACCGGATCCCGGTCTGGTACTGCCGCAAATGTTCAGGCGAGGGGCTCAAATTTTCCGGCAAGGGAGAACTCTCCCGCGTCTCTTTCACACAGGGCGCTAAACCCGTGGTATCTTTCGAAAAACCTGCGGCCTGCCCTGATTGCGGCGGCACGGATCTTCTGCAGGACCCTGACGTGCTGGACACCTGGTTCTCTTCGGCATTATGGCCTTTCTCGGTTTTCGGCTGGCCGGAAAAAACGGCGGAACTGGAATATTACTACCCCACTTCCGTAATGGTAACCGGCTACGAAATAATCTATTTGTGGGTGGCCCGCATGGTAATGAGCGGCCTTGAGCACATGGGAAGGGTCCCTTTCAGCCAGATTTACGTGCACGGCATAGTGCGTGACAAGCACGGCAAAAAAATGTCCAAGTCACTGGGGAATGTGATAGACCCGCTGGCCATGATAGAGAAATACGGCACCGACGCCATGCGTTTCTCGCTTATGGCGCAGACCCTCGGCGGCAAGGATATCCCCTTCGCGGAAGAAAACATTATAGGCGGCAGGAACTTCGTAAACAAGCTCTACAATGCGGCCCGCTTTATACAGATGTATCTGCCTGAAAACCAGGCCCCGCTTGCTGCCGCGCGGCCGGACGAACTTGCCGACCGCTGGATACTGGAACGTTACACGGCCGCCCTTGAACGCTCTAAAGCGGCAATGGCGGAATACGATCTACCCAAAGCCCAGGACGCGCTTTACTCCTTTGTGTGGGACGAACTTTGCGACTGGTATCTGGAGTTGGCAAAACCACGTCTTGCCGGACATGACAAGGAAAAAGTGCTGGGGCTAATGCTTGAGCTTTTTACCGGCTCCCTGAAAGCCCTTCATCCTTTCATGCCCTTTATAACAGAAGAACTTTATTCAAGCCTGAAGCCTTACCTCAAGAAGTCACAAGTCACAAGTCACAATCCTCTGGAGGTGCCGTCTCAAATGGCCTCTGGCCCACAAACGGCCAAGTCACAGGTAAAACCAGAAGGCGGAGAGCAAAGCCATGAGGGCTACCTGCTGCAGGAAAGGTGGCCGGAGGCACTGGGAACCGGCACAGGCGCGTCGGAATTAATGAAAGAACTTATGGATGTGATAACCCAGATACGCACAGCCCGCGCACAGTTTGAAATACCGCCGGGAAAAACCATAAAAGCCCTGGCGGTTTCTTCCGATACGGCCGCGCTTGAACGTCTTAAGGCCGGCGCGGGCTATGTTAAACTGCTGGCCAAGGTTGAGGAATTAACTCTGGGAACAGGACTTGCCAAACCGCCAAGGTCGGTAAGCGCCATTTCAGGGCCTTTTAATATTTATGTGCCTATGGACGGGTCGGTGGATCTGGAAAAAGAAAAAGGCCGTCTGGCCAAAGAACTGGAGCGCGTCCGGCTGGAAAGCGCGCAATGCCTTGTACGGCTGAACGACCCTTTATTCTCGGCGCACGCTACAGCGGCCGTTGTGGAAACAATAAAAGCCAGGTCCTCGGACGCCGCCGGCAAGATTTCAAGGCTTACAGCTATCCTGGAGGAACTTAGTGATTGAAGATTCTAAACACACAGGTTGTTTAGGCCGTAGTCTATTAGACAGTTAGGTAAGAATCCGATTTGACTAACAGCCTAATAGCCCACAGCCTATCCACCTAGATAGGGTGCACTGAAAAAGTCATTTTTTACATGAACCTACGCAAATTCTGGATACGCAAAGACCGAGAGCAATACCTGCTCAGCGGAGTGATAATAACCTGTGTAATAGCCGGTTTCGTCTCCTCTTATTGGCATTTCTCCGACCGCATCCAGGTACGGCGAAATATTAAAACAAAGATCAGCACGCCAAAAGAAGAGAAGGAAACGATGAAAAGGCTGAAAGAAGTGCAGTTTTCCGCGCAAAAATTGAAGATAGGCAACACCAGCTATTACAAGCTTGATTCCGAAACCAGACCAGTCATTCCGAAGCTCGGAGAAGAATAATAGCGAATTAGGGCCTGCTGAAAAAGTCCAGCAGACCCATGATTACACAGATTAAGTAGGATTACACGGATTACAGACAGAACCGATTCCATTGGTAAATTCCGATAAAAATCCGTGGAATCAGGGGCACTGAAATATGATATGTTTAACGCAAAACTGCACGCTTTTTTGGTATATGCCTGCAAATTCCGTGCAGTTTTTAAACGCTATTACCGCTTTTGTCGCATATTTTCACGACGAGACTTTAAATAAAAATGACTTTTTCAGTGCCCCCGAATTACGCGAATTTGACAAGCACTATGACACGAATAATTACGAATGACGCTAATTGCACAAGTGGATCTTATGAAGACTGCGGCCATTCGCTGTCATTCAATGTGATTCGTCTTATTCGCAATTTGTCCGCCGGCCTACTGCTCGCCGTTATTTGCGCCTTTCCGGTTTTGGCTATTGACTATAACGACAAGAACGCACAAAGTTTTGACTATTTCCCGGAAGATAACCAGACCACGCCCTCCATCGCGCAGCCTGCTGTAACAGATGAGTATGAAAACGCTGAAATAATCGATGACCCGTTCTACGGGGTAGTGGTGGTTTCAAAACATAGATGGAAAAACTGGGTATTACGCTCCACCTACCTGCTTTTAATTGATGTAGCCCTTATAATGCTTATTATCTCGCTGCCTAAAAACGATGAATACAATATCATCATTTCCTATGTACTTTTGGGGGCCAGTTTTGTGCTGGCTTTCTGGGAATTCCTGTGCGCTGTTTTCCTGTTCCGACTGAATTCGGCTTCATGTTTATATATAGCGCCTGTGTCGCTTATTATGGGGGGGGTTTTCTACCTGTTGCTTTTAAAAATTAAAAAATTTGATATTTCACTGGCGGAATTAAAATCATCTTTCCAACAAATGAACGCAGTCAACACGGAGGATAAGCGTCTGCTTTCAGTGGACGGCTCCCCGGGTGACTGGCCAGAGCAGGATTTCATAAAATAGGGGCTGCTGAAAAAGTCCAGCAGACCCATGATT
>DMES01000049.1 GCA_003450815.1 Elusimicrobiota bacterium
ATGACTTTTTCAGTGCCCCCTACTTACCCGCGTGGACCATGATAAGCTGATGTCGCTGGTGGCGCGAAAAGTCAAAGACAAGCGGGTGTTAAGGCTCATCAGGAAATATCTGGAATCCGGGGTGTTAGTGAATGGGATCAAGGTAAAGAATGAGAAAGGAACGCCGCAGGGCGGCCCTTTAAGCCCCTTACTTGCGAATATTTCTACAGCCGCACTTTTTTTGTAGTAGCAAAGCTTGCTTTGCCCTTTTACGCAGAGCAAGCTCTGCTACTACGCAGACATGTGAGAGACCAAAGGATTTACCGAATATCGCCTCGTAAAGTGCGGCTGTAGAAATATAATGCTTGACGAGCTCGACAAGGAATTGGAGAGTCGCGGGCATAAGTTCTGCTGGTATGCCGATGACTGCAAAGGCTAAGAAAGATGAAAACCTTGAGAATTGCCGGCAGGGGCTTAAGTTAGCGCCATTCCACTATGTCTCATAAAAAAACAGCCCCGGCTTCTATTCCGGGGCCGTGGCGATTTAGGGAGCGGGAGGCTTTCTTTAGCTTAGCTTTTTGATCTTAATGGGCAGTACGGGGATAGTGTCTTCGGCAAGTTTACCTGAACTCATCACATTCACGCCGGCTGACAGAGTTTCCACGGTTTGTCCCGCCAGATTTATTTTCAGAGAGAAATTGTTTCCGCCGCAATTGACGAAAGAAGCTGCAAGGACCGACATTCCTTCGTCAAGTTTATAAACCCCTTTGCAAACCACGTCTCCCGCCGGGTCCTGGCGGGTAATGGTCACATCATCAGCAAGGACCATCCCAAGTTCAGCGAATTTGTACGGGGTGACCGCATATTTTCCCTTGATGGTTTCCGCGGTCAGGGGAGTGGTGGGTGTTGCAGCCGTTGGCACGGGTACAGGTACGGGTAGGACGGAATTTTCAAGGACTGAGGGCGAAACCGACGAGGTCAGGCTGAGCAGGGCGTTACCGGCGGCCAAAGCGGGGCCGGCGGTCAGAACTGTCGCAACCAGCGCATAAAAAAAATTCTTCATAGGTAATTTCCCCTTTTTTTTATCATTAAAGCCGTTTAACCTACCGGCTTACATACAGTATAACTGAGAAAACTTGTAATACGCCTGAGCCCAAAGTCCCGGGCAGCGATAGCCTTTGGACTCCTTTTATTACCCAAAAGGCCTATGCTTGCGGGCGATAAATGACCAATGGGCCTATAAAAACATAGGTCCAAGGCCTGGTTAGGACTTGTCCTTTTGGCCCTTGGTGGGGCTCACGGTTTTCTCTAAACTATAAAGGTAACACGATTGTGGGAGGTTGATAAGTATGGGCAACCCACCAACACTGGAAGAAAATAAAATTGCACTAACAAGTTGAATATGGCAACCTTATGCTTAAAATCCTGAAAAACACCTGCAGCAGGCTGGCCCTGATCCCGGTATGTTTTTGCGCCTTATCTGTAGTGCCCGCAACGGCGGCCAGCGTCAACCCCGGAGTGGTGGAGATTGATTATCCCGGAGAATATGTAAGGATAATAGCCGTGAGCGATATTCACGGGATGTACGCTTCCCTACAGGTCATGTTAAGAAGCGCCCGTCTGATAGACACCGCAAACAACTGGACCGCCGGGAAAACCCTGCTGATAGTAGTCGGGGATTCCATAGACAAAGGTCCGGACAGTCTGGATACAATCGACCTCTGGATGCGTCTGCAGCAACAGGCCCCCTTATACGGCGGACGCCTCATACACTCGTTGGGTAATCACGAGGCCGAGTTTCTATCAGACCCTAAAAGGTCCAATAAGACGGCGGACTTCCGGGAAGAACTTAAGGCTAAAGGAGTGCGGCTGAAAGAATTAACCGTTCACGGCTACCCCCGGGCGGATTTTTTGTTTTCCATGCCGGTTGCGGTGCGGGTCGGAAAATGGTTGTTCTGCCACTCCGGCCTGCTGCCGGATAAGAGCTGGCGCCATTTCACTGCGAAGGCGGCCGAGGTGGTTCAGAGCGGAAACTACGGCGCGAAGTTCCTTTCAGGAGCTGATTCCATTCTGGAAAACGGCAATTGGTGGATGGATTCTACCGGCAGAGGGATACTTGAAAGCCGGCTCTCCGACAACGACCTGTTTGGAGTAGTTTTCGGCCACAGGAGCAAGGCGCTCAACGCTGAAGGCAGGAATGCCATTTCCCAGGACCGGCGCCTTATAAAGATAGACAATGGAATGGCGCCCGAGGCCGGCGCCCATCCCGGCAGCCTGCTGGTTTTCCCTCATCCGGTCGATCTCAGTTCAGCGGCGCCTGCAAGTGTCCAGACCATACTGTCCGGCGGACTTCCTAAACCTCTGAGACCCTGACAATCAAGGGGGGTGCTTTTTTGGCGCACAGCAACTTTACGCGGGAATTTCAGCTGTTATTCAGTCACGAAATCGGCGCTACTGGTTTTTCCTGCTGGTGTTTTAGACGCTTTTTTTTGTTGTTAGGGAAGCAATGCTTTCTGCCGGAAAACCAGTGTCCGGAGCGAAGCGTCGCTAAATTGCGTAAAGCCTTAGGATCTCCTGGATTTATTTTCAGTTCCTTTTCAAATTCCTGCTCAGCCAGGGCCGTTTCCTCCCTATCGGCGTAAATAATCCCAAGGTTGTTATGAACAATAGGCTCGTACGGATTTATTTCAAAGGCTATGCGGTACTGCCTTTCAGCCGCTGAAGGTGAATTTCCCAGATAGTAAGACAAACCCAGGTTTAGGCGGGCGGCGGAGGCGGAAGGCGCTTCTTCCACTGCACGCTCCCAAAAAAAAATCCGGTTGGAAAAATTATAGCTGTGCAGGAATGAAATACAGGCGAAAGACATAAGTATGAGGATCGAGGCGATCCTGGTTTTTGGCTGCAGGAAATCCAGGTCTTTAACCCATTTTAATTCAGATAGAAATATCAAAAAACCGGCAAGCGGAAGGCATAGGCGATGTTCCCACACATACGCAATACCTGGAGATCCCTTGGTTACCAGGATGGCCGGCAGTATAAAAAGCGTATACCAGAGCAGGCCGAACCAGAGAATGTTTTTATGTGTTCTGATTGAAGGAGCGAGAACCGCTGCTAACAATGCGGCGGCGGCAAGTCCGTACCCGAAATTCGCTTCCGGCAGCGCCGGCCAAACCTCCGGCTTAAACGGAAAAATAGTTTTGCCGAGCATCACAAGCAGGGCCGGCATATTTAAAAAAAGGTTGCGTATTATCGCCAATCCCAATGTCGGCGCGTGAGTGAGGCTTGCGGTGCGAGCCAGGAACCAGATCAGAAGGACGAGCGCGGAACCTGCCGTGACAGCCAGGGAGACGCGCCGGGAGACTTTTCCAGGGAAAACTCGTGTCATATAAAACCCGGTCAAGAGGGGAAATGCGACGGCTGTTTCCTTTGTGAAAATTGCGGCCATAAAAAAAAATAAATATCCGGCGAACGCGGGTTTGGAGGAACTTTCAAGAAATTTCAGAAAATTAATGAAAGATACAAGCACGAAAATGAGAAGTAAAGAATCGTTACGGCCTGGAATCCATGCCACAGCTTGTGTAAGGGTTGGGTGGTACAGGAACAGCATGGAAAGCATAAAAGCCAGTATCCTGCTTCTCCCTAGCCTGACCAGCAGAAGGAAAATCAGTGCAGCCGCTGCCGAGAACAATAGTATGTTGGTGAGGTGAAAAAAAAAGAACAATGGCCCTCCCAGCAGGGTATCAACCATAAAGGAAACATTCAGCAGCGGCCGGTAAAAGAGACCCGCGCCGGACATAAAAACATCTGATGAAAAGATTTTTCCTATATTCAACGCGGTTGAAAGTAGCTGCCGGTTCCCCAGGAGGAGCATGTCATCGTCAAACCCAGAAATGTCGAAGGAGAGTGTGTGGGCGTACAGCAGAAATCCCAGTGCAAATATTAGCTGGTACGGCCTCCATCCTTCAAGAGTGAATAAATCCGCCCCGGCCTTTACGGTCTCATCTTTATTAGCTGTAGTCATGGGTTAGAAAGGATAGCCCACCTTTATAATCGTGTTGGTTCCTTCGGAGCCGAATGCGAAGTCAAGCGTGGCCACCACCTGCGGCCGTATCAGCAGACGCAGCGCCATGCCGGGGCTCCATTTGAGGTTGCGGGAACTTAATTTTGAAAGTTCCGGAAATACCGTGCCGACATCCAGAAAAGGCGATATTTCCACTTCGCTGATAAATTTCATGAACGGCGAGCGCGAAAGCGTTATGCGCTCTTCTATATTTACAACAAAACGCCCTCGGTCGGTGAAGCGGCCTTCTCCCGCCATACGAAGGCCGGTGGATTCTCCCAACTGCGGCATAGCGTAGAAAGGCAGCGTTTCGCCTTTTTGTTCCTGGAGCAGGCAGTGCATGGCGGTCACAAAACGTCCCTCTTCCTTATAGTTGTAGTACTGCTTGATCTCCGCGGTGTAGAGGCTGTAAGAATAATCGGACAGGAATGCTTTTGACGAAAAGGCTCCGGAAAGCGAGGCGTAGGTGCCTATTTTCGGCAGTGAGGGATGGTCCGTGCTGTCGTAAAGCAGGGCCAGACGGTGGACGACAAAGTCATTGTCCTGCGCCGCTGGTATAAAGGCTGCGGGAAAACTGTCGGCCAGCTGCGGCACGCCCGCCACAGGGCCCCTTGAAATGCTTTGAGCGTAATAAGAATGGGTAAAGTTTATATACAGGTTGTTAAGCAAAGGCGACTCAAGACCTATTTCCTCCCCCCGCTGGCGCAGCGCATAGTTCGCCTTGGAACTTTTTGAAGAAGAGGGGCCATAACCGTAAAAAGAGGGTTTGCCTGTTATCCAGTCGCGGGCTTCCGCGTGCAGGCGCAGGCGGTTGCCCCAAAAATCCGGCGCGGAATATATAAAAATGAAGTCTTTTTCAACATGCTGTGACAAGGACGCGCGTAAAACAACAAGACGTTTTTCGTTTGGAAAGATGTAATAGCGCCAGGTAAGCGTGGCGCCCAGGTTGCGGTTATAGTTCAGTGACGGCATAAATACCGCTTTCACGGTCTGGTTCTTTTTGTTTCTTATGGCCATTATGGGCATTACGCCGTAGGCGGCCCCCATGTCTTTGCTGGACTCTATTACCGGCAGAATTATCAGAGGTCCATTGGCGGTTTCAATGGAAATCTTGCTTATCAGCCGGCCAAACAGGTTCTCCCGGTAAGCTGTGGCCGGCGGTTCCAGCGGCTTGATTATTCCAATGGTTTGGGCGCGGGCGGAGGAGGTATGGAAAAGACACAGGGTGAGCAGGATGGGGAGCGCAAAATGCAAAAAGAGTTCCTCATTCCCGCACCCTCTACCCTCTACCCTATGCCCTATACCCTTACGCGGGTTCATGTGTGTCACGAAATGAAATCCATGGCTTTTGCCAACGGCATTTTTCTGCCGGAGCCGAAGGATTTTTCCGAGACCTTAAGCCCGGTCGGCAGCTGCTTGCGCTTGTATTCGTTGGCTTCAAGCCGCTTTAACAGCGCAATCACTGTTTCCTTGCCAAGGCCCAGAATGCCGGCTATCTCCGACGGTGTTTTGTTCCGTTCAATATATAGCCGTATCAGGCGGTCAAGGAGCTTGTATTGCGGCAGGTCGTCCGAGTCCTTCTGGCCCGGCTTTAATTCCGCGGTAGGCGGCCTGAGGATTATGGAGCGCGGTATTAATCTCCCTGTTGAATTCAGCCAGTCTGACACGGCGTAAACATCTTCTTTCACAAGATCGGCCAGCGGGGCTAATGCTCCGGCGGTATCGCCGTAAAGGGTGCAATATCCCATGGCAATTTCAGACTTGTTGCCGGTTACAAGCGCCAGCGCCCCGTCAATGTTCGCGCGGGCCATTAAAAGTGTGCCGCGTGCGCGCGACTGGAGGTTTTGCATATAAAGCGGCACTCCTTTATTCCGCGCGCCTCCCAATGTCTTACAGAACGCCGAATAGATGTTCTTTATCGGCAGTATTTCCGAGTTTATGCCCAGATTCTTTACCAGTTCCAGAGCGTCTGAAACGCTTTGAGCGGAAGTAAAAGGCGACGGCATGAGAAGGGCTGTGACATTGCCGGGTCCAAGCGCGCGCGCGGCCAGCGCCGCCACAACAGCCGAATCTATGCCGCCGCTTAGTCCCAGCACTGCTTTTGAATGGCCTGACTTAAGGAAATAATCTCTGATGCCTAGCGTAAGAGCCAACCCCAGTTCCTCGCCTTTCGGGGGCAGGATAAATTCAAGTCGTCCGTGCCCCCGCGCAGTATCAGCCAGTATAAGGTCTTCCCTGAAAGAAAGCGCTTTGGCCGCAAGGAAGCCTTTGGCGTCCAGAATAAAACTGTTGCCGTCAAAGATAAGTTCGTCGTTGGCGCCGGTCTGGTTGGCGTAAACAATGATTTTTCCTGTTTTTTTCGCCAGGTTTGAAAGGATATTGAAGCGCTTCGCTGTTTTGCCGTAATAATAAGGAGAGGCGGAAATATTTATGATGATATCCGCTTTTCCCGCGCTCAGTGTTTCAGCGGGGTTGTTCCTGTAAAGCAATCGTTTGGGCAGAAGCTCAGTGCCTGCCCAGATGTCTTCGCAGATGGTCAACCCCAGCTTTTGGCCGTTAAATATAACCGGCCTATTTTCTCCGGCCGGCTCAAAATAGCGCGCTTCGTCAAAAATATCATAGGTGGGCAGAAGCGACTTGGCCCTGAGCGCGATGACCTTCCCTCCGGCCACAAGCGCGGCGCAGTTCAACAGCGCCTTGCCTTTTGGGGAAGGGTTGAAATCCACGCAGCCTACTACGATAGCGGTTTTAATTCTGAAAGCGGCAAGTTTTTTAAGGGCTGTCAGATTCGCTTTTATGAAGTCTTCGCGCTCCAGCAGGTCCAGCGGCGGATAACCGGTCAGCGTCAGTTCGGGGAAAACAGAAATTTCCGCGCCGGCCGAGGCCGCCGCCAGGGCGAATTTCTTTATGCGGGCCAGGTTGCCCTCAATGTCACCCACTTTCGGATTTATCTGTGCTACGGCTATTTTCATATTTTTTCTTAGCTGTTGTCCGCATTCCGGTTTCTGACTCCTATATTCTGACTTCTGTCGGCATTAAAGTATAGGAAATATAAGGCAACCATGTAAAAAAGCAGTCATGGCGGGCCATTGAACAGGATTCACAGAATATGATATTATAAATACACTGAAATCCTGCTCCGAGCGGCCTGTTGCGCCGCAAGCTGCAAGTCAAAGGGCACGAGGAAATAAGAAGCAGGTTGGTTTTTACTTGTGACCTGAGACTTGCACAAGAGGGCGGGAAAAGAAACGCTGTGGTGCGGAGGGAGATAAACTAAATGTTAAACATATCAATGAAAAGTATGCTGGAAGCAGGAGTGCATTTCGGTCATCAGACCTATAGATGGAATCCAAAAATGTCCCGCTATATATTCGGGGAGAGAAACGGGATACACATTCTGGATTTGCAGAAAACTGTGAAGGAAATAAAGAAAACTTATAATTTTGTTAAAGATTGCGCCAAGGAAGGCAAACGCTTTCTTTTTGTGGGCACCAAGAAACAGGCCAGGGATATACTCAAAGAAGAGGCCGAGAGGGCTAATGTTCCCTGCGTTTATGAAAAATGGCTCGGAGGCACGCTTACCAATTTTGAGACCATTAAAAAGTCCGTTAAAAGGCTGGAAGAACTGGAAAAGATGGAGAACGACGGTCTTTTCCGCGTCATGTCAAAAAAAGAAGTTTCCCGCCTGACTAAAGAAAAAAACCGGATGTTGAAATTGCTCACTGGCATACGCCACATGAAAAATCTGCCTGAAGTTGTTTTTATCATCGATCCAATTGAAGAAAACAACGCCCTTAGAGAGGCTAAAAAACTTGGCATAACGCTGGTTGGTGTCTGCGACACAAATTGTGATCCAGATATGCTTGACTGGCCCATTCCAGGCAATGACGACGCCGCGCGCTCCATACGGCTTTTCTGCGCCACTATGGCAGACGCCGTGATAGACGGACGCGCCGAAGCGGAAGCTGCTAAAGCCCCCGCTGTTCAGCCTGCGGAGCTTCCCGTGGAGCAGCAGGCGGAACTTCAGCCCCCTGATTTCACGGCCACCGGGCAGCCCGTTATCGAAGAACAGCCGGTCCAGGATGAACAGCCTGCCGTTGAGGCTCCACTGGGAATGCCGGTTGAGTCCGTAAATACCGAGGAATAAACCGCCCTCTTAAATGTGCACCCAGACTCCCCGCCAGGCAGCGGGGAGTTTTAACCGAAGGCTGCCCAATATAAAACGGTTTCAGTTGAGATTACAGGTTAATTCAATTTCATAATCCCTCCTAAGGAGAATATCATGACCGCAACAATAACCAGCGAACAGGTAATGACTTTACGCAGCCAGACTGGAGCCGGCATAATGGACTGCAAAAGCGCCCTTAAAGAATCCGCCGGCGACCTTGTAAAGGCCGTAGATCTTTTAAGGAAAAAAGGCCTTGCCGGCCTTGCCAAACGCGCCGGCCGCCTTATGAAGGAAGGCGTGGTGGCGCTTGCGACTTCTACCGACGGTAAAACATGCGCCATGATAGAAATAAACTGCGAAACGGATTTTGTGGCAAAAAACCCGGAAGTCGGCAACCTGGCGAAGGGACTTGTTTCCGCTATGCTTGGCGATGCCTCACTGTCCGACCCGGCCGGAAACGCTTCCGCCAAAGAGAAACTGCAGGCTGTTGCCATTAAGATGGGAGAAAATATGCAGATCCGTCGCGGTGTGGCTTATCACGCCGGGCCCAAATCAGAGGTGAATTTTTACCTTCATTCAGACACCAGAAAAGCCGCCATGGTGGAAGTGGAATTTGACGGAGAGCTTTCCGCGGCCAAAGCCGAACTCTTGAATCTTGCCAAAGAAATTTCCATGCAGAGCGTGGCTATGAACCCGAAGTGGCTAAAGAAGGACGATGTGCCGGCCGATGTGGTGGAGAAGGAGCGGGAGATATACCGCGCCAAGATGGAGAAAGACGAAACGGATGCCAAAGCCCTGGCCGCCGAGGCAGGTAAACCTTACAAGGCCAAGTCGCCTGAAGGCATCGCCAAGATGCTGGAAGGCCGGGTAAGCAAATTTTACCAGGAGTCCTGCCTGCTTGAACAGGCCTCAATACGGGACGCCAAACTTAATGTGTCGCAGACGGTGAAAAACTTGGCGACAAAGCTAGGCGGCAATATAACCGTCAAGCGCTTTGATTGCTACATTGTAGGAGTGGAGTAAGGGATAGCGAATAGAGAATAGCGATTAGCGAATAGGGAAGGAGTTCCTTAATTTCCTGAAATTATCCTATGTACAAACGAGTACTTCTTAAACTTTCAGGCGAGGCGCTGGCAAGTCCCCTGGGCGGGCGATCCATCGGCTCGGACGCACTTACCTACATTTCCGGCGAGATACGACAGGCCATTAAAAAAGAAATGCAGCTTGCCGTTGTAATCGGCGGCGGCAATATATGGCGCGGGGCTCGCGACGGCAAAGGCATGATAGGCCGTGTTACCTCCGATAGTATGGGGATGCTTGCCACCGTCATAAACGCTATGGCTTTGCAGTCGGCCCTTGAGCACGAGGGCGTTTCCACCCGGGTGCAGACCGCGATAGAAATTTCAAGCCTGGCTGAGCCGTTCATAAGAAGGCGCGCCATACGCCACCTGGAGAAGGGGCGCGTGGTTATTTTTGCCGGCGGCACCGGTAATCCGTATTTTACGACAGATACCGCGGCGGCGCTAAGGGCGGCGGAAATAGGGGCCGATGTTATTTTTAAAGCCACCCAGGTGGACGGCGTATATACCGGCGATCCTAAAACTGATAAAAAAGCGAAGCTGATAAAAGGTATTTCCTACATGGAAGCGGTTAAGAAAGGTCTGCGGTTCATGGACACCAGCGCTCTCACTCTTTGTATGGAAAACCATATTCCCATTCTTGTTTTTAATCTGCACACTCCCGGCAATATAAAAAAAGCTTTGCACGGCGAAAAAATCGGAACGCTCATAAAATGAACTCTAAAATATCTTCGGCCATTAAATGCCATCTGGCTGCGGCGGAAAAAATGGCGGCGCTGGAGCCGGAAATCGAGCGCGCCGCCTCCGCGCTTTCAAGAGTTATAGCCTCCGGGGGCAAGATACTGGTTTGCGGCAACGGCGGCTCCGCCGCCGACAGTCAGCACATGGCCGGAGAACTTGTGGGCCGCTTCAAAAAAGAGCGCCGCGCCATAGCGGCTGTGGCGTTAAGCACCGACACTTCTATACTTACCTGCCTTTCCAACGACTACGGTTTTGAACATGTTTTTGAGCGGCAGGTGGAAGCGCTTGGCCGCCGCGGCGACGCCCTTATAGCTATTTCCACCTCAGGCGGGAGCGTTAATGTCCTTAATGCCGCCAAAAAAGCCCGGGCGCTGGGCATGGTGACAGTGGGTTTGCTGGGCCGTGGCGGCGGCGCCATAAAGCTGGCCTGCGATATGGCGCTTGTAATTGATGAAACCGACACCCCCCGCATTCAGGAAATGCACCTGCTTTGCGCTCATATAATCTGCGAACTGATAGAAGATTCTTCCGTCTCCTGAAGCCTGCATCCACTGACTTGCCTGCCCTAACTTATCTGTAGGCAGCCGTTATGGTTTTTTTGGTTTTAGGCGCCCATCCTTATAGTAAAGGTGCACCTCACCCAGAATTCCGTTTTTATACTCACCTTCACCTTCCAGCCGGCCGTCATCATAGTACATTTGTGTTATTCCGTTCTCTTTGTCGGCTTTAAAATTAGACTCCATCTTTATTTTGCCGTTTTTATGATAAAACGTCGCTTTACCTTCACGTTCGTTGTTGCGATAGTTAACTTCAAACTTTACTTTCCCATTAGGATAGTAGATTTTCAGGGGTCCGTTCAGCATCCCGTTTGTATATACTTTTTCGGATTGTATAACTCCCTTTTTGGAATAGTCTTTGTATGTTCCTTCCATCTTCCCGTCTTTATAATTTATCTCGCTTAACAAGGTTCCATTTGGATAATAAAGCTTCGCGATCCCATTGCGTTTTCCGTTCTTGAAATAAGCCTCTGTATTTATTTTCCCATCTTCATTATATGCCCTGTAGCTTCCGTCAAGTTTATCATCCAGCCAGTTTTGCTCGGCTTTAATTTTTCCGGCCGGATAATATTCTTTGGCCATGCCGTTTGCCTTTCCATTTTTATAAATCAGGACGGTGCGGAGTTTTCCCTTCTCGTAGAGTTTTACAGCGCCGTCGGGGATTGCGCCTGTTTGACTTGAAATATTGCCGGACTCGTTATATACCCTTTTAGCCAGCTCCCGTCCATCCTTATAAAAGGTCTCCACATTCTCCTTCCCGTTAGGAGAGCGTGAAAGTTTTAAAGTCACTTCGGCAAAAACAGAACATGGCGGCATCACCAGCAGGAAATAAATAATTATCCTTTTCATCGCTCCCATCCTTTTTCGCAAATATGCCCATATTATTGACAAATAGAAATAAAATGTCAAATTGACCATGCCGCAAACAAGCGCGTAATGCCGGGTGTTTGAAAGCTTCTGTGCAGGGAAAAACACTGCAACAGGCTTTATGGTTACTACAGGTTTCCCTTAGTTTCCCCCGCTACCCCTGAAAGTTATATAATTGGATTGTAACTTACATCTTTGCGCTGCTTTAGAGTTGCAGTAATGCGCCAGGAAATTGTTGTTGAAAGTTCCAGGCCAAGGAGAAGCGTTTATGTCAGGACCACAGATAAGCGATATACTTGAACAGCTTGAGCTGGATATGATGGAAAAGGTGGAAAAATTCAAGAGGGAACTTACATCATTGCGTACCGGCCGCGCCAATCCGCAGCTGCTTGACAATGTGTATGTTGAGTATTACGGCGCCCGTGTTCCGCTTAAGCAGATAGCTGCCATCTCCATTCCTGAACCCAGAACCCTTGAGGTCCGCCCCTGGGATAAAACCGCCGTAGAGGCGGTAGAACTGGAGCTCAGAAAAGCCGACCTTGGCACTTCACCCGCCCGGACCGGCGATGTTATACGCATAAACCTGCCCGCTATGACCGAGGAGCAGCGTAAAAAAATGGTGAAGGTTGTACATAGTATGGGAGAGGAGTCCAGGGTTGCAATAAGGAATGTAAGGCGCGATATACTTGAAAAAATAAAGAAATCCAAGAAAGCCGGTGAAATTACCGAGGATGATTTGGAGCGCCACGAAAGCAGCGTGCAAAAAACAACGGACGGCTATATACAAAGCGTGGATGATGTGGTAGCCGGAAAGGAAAAAGAACTGCTTACAGTGTAAAAAATAATGCCATAAATGGAAAACAATCTTACAACTCTTAATCTTGCCTGCCTGCCGGACCATGTGGCTATCATTATGGATGGCAACCGCCGCTGGGCACGAAGCCGGGGCCTGCCAGCGGTGGTGGGCCACAAAAAAGGCGTGGAGGCAGTGCATACCGTAGTAAAAGCCGCCAGTGATGCCGGCATTAAAGCCCTTACTCTTTACGCTTTTTCAACTGAAAACTGGAGCCGTTCAAAACTGGAAGTTAAAGCTTTGATGTTTTTGCTTGAGCAGGCTATTACCAGCTATGCCGAAGAGCTTAACCGCGAAAGGGTGCGCCTGGTTATAAGCGGCAGGCTGGAGGCGCTGCCACTCAGCGCGAGGAAAAAAATCGATATTGCCACTAAAAAGCTCTCAACTAATACCGGCATGACGCTTAATATAGCCCTTAATTACGGCGGCCGCCAGGAGATACTTGACGCCGTTAATGCCGCGCTATCGGCCGGTCTTAAAAAAATTGACGAACAGACATTTTCGTCGCTGCTCTATACTCCCGCCCTGCCGGATCCGGATCTGCTGATAAGAACTTCCGGCGAGCGGCGTATTTCAAATTTTCTGCTGTGGCAGACCGCATATTCTGAATTCTATGTTACCGACACACTTTGGCCCGATTTCGGGGCGAAAGAATTTACCCAGGCACTGTTAGATTATCAGAGCCGAGAAAGAAGGAGAGGACAGTGATTGGGGCTGTCGGAACAGCCCCATGATTACACGGATTATTTACTACGATTACACAGATTAAACCGCGGTGATTTAAATTACGCGTTTAATATGCAATCTGTTTAATCTCATTTCTGAAATCTGAGTAATCACCCAGTCCTGAATAAAATTATGCCACTACCAAGATTTTTAACCGCAATTGCGGGCATCCCCCTGGTAATCCTGCTTATTCACGCCGGCGGCCTGCCGTACGCGTGTTTAATGTTTACCATCATCCTGCTTTCCCTGTACGAATATTATTCCCTAATGAAGCTGGGCGGCAAGCCGATACAGGGGGGCACGCTTTTTACAATGGGGCTGCTGCTGCCGGCGGCGCTTTATTTTGACCACAGCTATACGGCCCAGGCGGGAGGCGATAACTTTGCCGGATTTTTTATATCTCTTACCGTCATTTTCACCATGCTCTATGAACTTTTTTCAGCCAAAAAATACCTGGAGCGCATAGGTCTGACCTTGCTTGGAATTTTTATGGTGAGCTGGTGCCTTTTTCATCTTATAGCCCTGCGGGACTTAAGGCCCGACGGAGAATGGCTTACTTTTATGCTGATAGTGACGGTCTGGGTCATGGATACTGCGGCCTATTATGTGGGAAAGCGTTTCGGCAGGCGCCAGCTGTCCACCATAAGCCCCAAAAAAACCTGGGAGGGCGCGGTGGCCGGTTTTATTTTCGCGATCGGAACGGTTTTTGCTTTGAGACTGCTCTCAAAAGAAATAGTTTCCCCCGCCTTTGCGGTTGCGGCCGGAGTTTTGATAGGCATTTTTGGCCAGATCTCTGATATCGCGGAGTCTATGCTGAAGCGGGCCGTGGGAGTGAAAGATTCTTCCAACCTTTTGCCGGGGCACGGCGGTGTGCTTGACAGGTTTGATTCGTACATTTTCCTCGCGCCTATAATTTACTATCTGGCCGTGTTTACAAGATGAAAAAAATAGTTATCCTGGGTTCTACCGGCTCCATAGGCAGAAATGCGCTGAGCGCTGTTAAAAAACTCGGTCCCGGTTACCAAGTGCTGGGGCTTGCCGCCAACTCAAATTTGGAAGGATTGCTGGCCCAGGCAAGGCGTTTCCATCCCCGCTATGTTTCGGTTTTTGATTACACGGCTTCAGTGCGAGTTAAGGGCCTTCTCCCGCGCGGCGTGAAATTGCTCGACGCGGGTGTTGAAGGCCTGAGTGAGATGGCGTCTTTGAAAGACGCTGATATAGTTCTTAACGCGGTGACAGGCGCTGTGGGCTTTGCGCCGCTTGTCGCGGCCATAAGAGCTTCAAAGCATATAGCGCTTGCCAACAAGGAGCCGATGGTGATGGCCGGTCCAGCCTTGATGAAAGAGGCCGCGCGCTGGCAGGCTAAACTCATTCCAGTGGATTCGGAACCTTCGGCCATTTTTCAATGCCTTGCCGGAGTTAAAGACGGAAATTATAATGCCGCTGTCTCAAAAATATTCCTGACCGCTTCGGGCGGGCCTTTTTACGCGCGCAAATCCGGGCTTTCAAATGTTACTGTCAAAGAGGCTCTTAACCACCCTCGTTGGAACATGGGCCCCAAGATCACTGTGGATTCCGCCACTCTCATGAACAAGGGGCTTGAGGCTATAGAGATATCCAGCCTGTTTGCCGTGCCGCTTGATAAAATACAGGTGCTTATACATCCGCAGTCGGTAATGCATTCAGGCGTGGAATTTTGCGACGGTTCGGTTCTGGCTCAATTGTCATGGCCCGATATGCGCCTTCCAATTCAGTATGCGCTTACCTGGCCGGAAAGGCGTTGTTCGCTTGTGCCCCCGCTTGATTTTTTTAAGCTCTCCAGGCTTGATTTTGCAAAGCCGGATTTTAAAAAATTCCCCTGCCTTGAACTCGCGTTTCACGCGGCTAAAAAGGGCGGGGGCTATCCGGCGGTGCTGAACGCCGCCAACGAAACGGCTGTTGAAAAATTTTTAAAAGGCATGGTCCGTTTCACTGACATAGCCGAAATAGTGGGAAAAACGCTTTCTCTGCACCACGAAAACAAGCCGGACGCGATAACGCTTGCGGAGGCAGTTGAAATAGACGGCTGGGCCCGGCAGAAAGCGGCCGATATAGCGGCGAATATAAAAAGAGGTAAAAAATGCTTACATCCTTAAATTTGGCTTCGGTCGGTTTAAATATCCCTTCAGGCGCGCTTTTTACCGGGGGATCAATACTGGCTGTGCTTTTCACCTTCTGGCTGGTTATTTGCCTGCACGAGTTTGGCCACTTTATAGTCTGCAAACTAGTGAAAATAAAAGTGGAGGCTTTCTCTTTCGGTTTCGGGCCGGAGCTTCTTGGCCGCACTTCAGGCGGTACCCGCTACAGCCTGCGCGCCATACCTCTTGGCGGCTATGTAAAACCCGCGGGCGAGAATATTGAAGAGACCACCGGGGCTCCGGACGAATACTTCTCAAAGCCATGGTACCTCCGTCTTGCAGTGGTTTTTGCCGGCCCTGCTATGAATTATATACTCGCTTTCGCGCTTTTCGCCGGGGTTATAATTACCGTGGGAGAACCTGTGCCGTCAAATGAGACCGTTATCGGTGAGATAGGGAAGGGGTATCCGGCTGAAACCGCCGGCTTAACCGCCGGTGACCGAATACTTTCCGTGGATGGAACGCAGGTGACCGGCTGGGACCGGATGGCAGGGCTTATTCACGCCAAAATTGAGAAGGAAGTTGTTATTGAATATCAGCGCGGAACTGAAAAAAAGACAGTGACGCTAAAGACTGCCAGAGGGCCCGAACGTGTCGGTATTATAGGTATTTCTCCCGGCATAGACTACATAAGGATCAGTCCGTTTAAATCCGCCAGAATGGCCGCTTATCAGTGCTGGTTCTGGAGCGCGTTAACGGTAAAAACACTCGCATCAAATATCCGTCACAAGGAAAAGCCCGATATATCCGGGCCAATAGGGATAGTGAACATTGTAAGTAAGGCGGCTCACAGCGGATTTGCGGACCTGATATTCCTTATCGGCGTGATTTCAGTTGCCGTGGGATTTTTTAATCTTTTGCCCATCCCGCTTCTGGACGGCGGGCACGCGGTTCTTTATCTGCTTGAGGGGCTGACCAGAAAAAAGATCACTCCTAAAATAATGCAGGCGGTGAATTCCGTTGGTATAGCTATGCTTCTGGGAATTCTGGTGTTTGCCACCTATAATGACGTCAGCCGGATAATAACTTCCCGCCAGGCGAGAAAGGCGGCCGCGGCCGCCGCGCCTTTACAGCCATGACATACTGTCATACCAACCATAAAAAAACAAGAAAGGTAAAAGTAGGGCGGTACGCCATAGGCGGTTCAAACCCCATTTCGGTGCAGTCCATGTGTAACACCGACACGCGCGATCTTAAAGCCACTATAGACCAGATACGGCGGCTTGAAGACGCCGGTTGCGAAATTATAAGGGTGGCCGTGCCCGATATGGAAGCGGCCCTGAATCTGGGCCGCATAAAAAGCGCAATAGGGATACCACTTGTTGCAGATATCCATTTTGACCACAGGTTGGCTCTTGAAGCCGTCAGGCAGGGTGTGGATAAAATACGCATCAACCCTGGAAATATCGGCGACCGGGAGAAAGTTAAGGAAGTTGTCAGGGCCTGTAAGCCGGCAGGTGTGCCCATCAGGATAGGCGTAAATGCCGGGTCGCTTAAGGCTCTTCAAACCGAGCCAAACCCGAAGTGGAAGCCCTATGATTGGGCGAAGATGATGGTAAAGGAGGCCCTGGACCAGGCCCGCGTTCTTGAAAACATGAATTTCAGCGACATTGTTGTTTCGCTGAAAGCCGATGATCTGGAGCGTACGGTAATGGCCAATCTGCTGTTCTCCGAAAAATCGGATATACCGCTGCACCTCGGCGTGACAGAGGCCGGCAGTTTTCTGTCCGGCACAGTAAAATCTTCGCTTGGCATAGGCTTGCTGCTTTCCCAGGGCGTCGGAGATACCGTGCGGGTGTCACTTACCGAGGACCCTGTTATGCAGGTTCGCGCCGCTTATGAAATTTTAAAGGCTTTGGGACTTCGCGTTTATGGCCCGGACCTTATAAGCTGTCCTACCTGCGGGCGCTGCCAGGTGGGAGTGGGCAAAGTTATACATGAACTTGAAGACAGAATTTACTCCGACAAGACCCTTCTAAAACGCTCGCAGGGACGGAAAATTGCCGTTATGGGCTGCGTGGTAAACGGTCCGGGCGAGGCCCGCTCGGCGGACTTCGGAATAGCTGGCGGCAAGGGCAAAGGTGTCTGGATTGAGAAAGGCAAGCAGATCAAGGTGGTAAATGAAAGCGAGTGGGTGAACGAGATCATACGTAAGATCAGAAGCGTGAAGTGACCGCGGTCAGCGGATCCGGGCACTGTATTTTTTTGGACGCGATACGAGGAAAAGGCTGCAATTATGAACAAACCCGATAATCAGTCAAAGACAGAGTCAGCCGTGGTGACTCCACGCGCGCAGGATTATTCGCAGTGGTATCTGGACGTGATAAAGAAAGCCTGCCTAGCTGAGCATTCTGCGGTGCGCGGCTGCATGGTTATCAGGCCGCATGGTTACGCGATCTGGGAAAAGATGCAGCGCGAACTTGACGACCGCTTCAAGGCTACCGGGCATGAAAATGCCTATTTCCCGCTTTTTATCCCGTTGTCGCTGCTTGCGCGCGAAGAGAAGCACGCTTCCGGTTTCGCAAAAGAGTGCGCCGTGGTCACGCATCACCGGCTTAAATCCGTGAACGGCGAGATCGTTCCCGATCCCGAATCAAAACTTGAGGAGCCTTTGGTCGTGCGTCCGACCAGTGAAACTATCATCTGGGAGCAGTATAAAAGCTGGATACAGAGTTACCGCGATCTGCCGCTGCTTATAAACCAATGGGCCAATGTGGTGCGCTGGGAAATGCGCACTAGGCTGTTTTTGCGTACCACTGAGTTCCTCTGGCAGGAAGGGCATACCGCGCACGCCACCGAGAAAGAGGCGCTTGAAGAAACCTGGCGCATGCTGGATGTTTATGCCGATTTTGCAGAGAATGTTATGGCGGTGCCGGTAGTGAAAGGGCGCAAAACCGAGGGAGAGCGCTTTGCCGGGGCACTGGAAACTCTTTCCATAGAGGGGATGATGCAGGACGGCAAGGCCTTGCAAATGGGAACCAGCCATTATCTGGGGCAGAATTTTTCCAAAAGTGCCGACGTTAAATTCCAGAATAAAGACGGCCAGCTTGAGTTTGTTTACGCTACAAGCTGGGGAGTCAGCACCCGGCTTATAGGCGCTCTTATTATGACCCATTCCGATGACTCGGGATTAGTGCTTCCTCCGAAACTAGCGCCGGTGCAGGTTATTGTCGTCCCTATTTTCAAAAACGATGAAGAGCGCGTTAAGATCGTGGACGAAGCTAAAAAAGTAGCCGCGGAACTTAAAGGCCTTGGCGTTGCCGTCCGTGTCGATGACAGGGATGGTATTATGCCGGGCGCTAAATATTATGAATGGGAAGGTAAAGGCGTTCCTTTGCGGATCGAAGTTGGACCGAAAGATATGGAAAAAGGATCGCTCTGCGTGGCGCGCCGTTTTGTTTCAGAGATAAAAGGTGAAACCGCCGAAGCTCAGCGGCGGCGCCGCAAATGTTTCCTGCCAAGAGCGGAGGCGATAGCGTCTATCGTCCCCACGCTTGAAGCCATGCAGAAAGAACTGCTTGAGCGGGCCCGGAGCATCAGGGGCGGCCGCACCCGGGTATTGGATAAGATGGAAGATTTTGAAAAGTTCTTTAAAGAAGATGGAGGAGGGTTTGCCTGGGTGCATTGGGCCGGAAGTCCGGAGCAGGAAGAGGAAATGGCCAGCCGTTTTGAGACCAGTATCAGGTGTGTTCCGCTTGAAGACCAGATCCCAAATGAAGCCCGGGGCGAGGGGCTTTGCATTCTCACCGGCAAACCCTCAAAACAGAGAGTCCTGATGGCGAAATCTTACTAGGAGCCGGGTAGATACGATGATGCTCACTCCGGACTGAAGGCTGATACAATCGCTTTGTATGTCGCATTTCCACCCCCATCATCTTTTATTTATTTTTATTTTTCTGGCATTAGCGTATCTTTTTGTTCCCTCCCCCTCTTGTGCCGGCTATTCTGTTTCCCCATCATCTGTCCCGGCGCAGGCGCCGGAAAAAGTTCTCCAGCCTTTGACCTTAAACGCTCCGGGGGCTTTGCGGGGGGTAATTGCCCCCAGAGGCTTATTTAAACGCGACTGGACCGCGCAGTTAATATTTTTCGGTGACAGCCTGAATGGGATGCCTGCTTTCGAACTGGGTTTTGGGAAAAGTAGAAAAACGCTGAGGCTTTTATATAGCGACTCCGCCCTGCCAAGAATAACTGATGCAGGTCCCTTTTTGCGCGATAATGGTGTGAATGTCAGAGAAGATCTTACTTCCGTTATAATCGGCCAAAGCACGGCTACCTATTCCTCCGACGCCATAAACAGCTTCAGAACACGAACGCGCTCACTTACGCTTTATTTAGGCCGCGAACTCTACCAGAGCGAATCCGTAAGCCTTTCTTTACTGGCGGGCATTGGCGGCATTTACCGGTTTTATTCAGCGGACTGCTTTCTGGCGGATAATTCCGTTTTTCGCGAACGGGCCTCTTCCTACGGCCTTCTTTTTTCCCCCGGGCTTCAACTCAGCTTCAGCGCGCCCTCTGTGATAAAGCGCGGTTTTACGGCTTCGCTCTATCTGATATATGACAAAATCTGGCTTGCCGACGGCGGCAAAAAGCTCTCCAGCCCTCTTAGAAAAGAACTTGAAAACCTGCGCCTGGGTTTAGGCGTAGGGTGGCGTTTTAATTTCTACGAATAGCCCGAAAATTGCCGCAATTTCCGGGAGTTCTTACTTTTTCTTCCATTGAACCCCCCCCCTGTTTTTGTTAGAATTTCAATAGGGATTACACAGATTTCCTGCACGCCGGATTACACAGATCCCAAAACCATCCAATCAATGTAATCTGAGTTTAATCCGTGTAATCATTCAAAGGAGATAATAATGAAACCCAACGACTTTATAAAAGTAATGGAACATGCCAAAATGTACGACCTTACCCAGCCATTGAGCATCCACACCCCCCCTTGGCCCAGCTATATGCCGCTGCAGCTGCAGTATTTCAAGCGCATCGCCGGTGCGCACATGGGACAGGGCGCCAACGGCCAGATAATGAAGACCTCCAACCATGTCGGCACGCATATGGACGGGGAAATACATTTCTACAGCGCAGGCCGCACCATAGGCGAAGTCCCGCTGAATGAGTGGGTAGGCAATGCGGTTGTTGTGGATATTTCCAAAGATGTAGGTGATTATGACCTTTATGAGCCTGAAATGCTGATGAAGCGCGCCGATATCCGCAAGGGTGACATTTTAATCATCAATACCGGTTATCACAAATATGCCTGGTATGAAAAGAATGTCTGCGACGAAGTGCGTTATTTCTGCAAACATCCCGGGCCCGGCCCGAAATTTCACAAATGGGCGCTGGCCATGAAGTTTAAATGGATAGGCGTGGACTGCGGTTCGGCTGACCATCCCATGAACACCATAATCCGCAACTGGCACCCCAAACTGTTCGTGGAAGCGGAAAATAAGCTGAAGGCTAATTATGGCAAAGCATGGGATGAGATGTTCCCATTTGAAGAATATTACCAGGTAATGCACTTGAAACTATTCCCAAAACGCCTTGTTCACGCCGAAAACATTGGCGGTGAGATAGACAAGCTTTCCAATAAACGCTGCTGGCTCGGTTTCTTCCCACTGAAGGGCATGGAACTGGAATCCGCCATGGGCCGCGTGGTAGCCTGGACGGCGTAATAGACAGGGGATAGCGTATAGCGGTAAGCGTATAGGGTAAAATGCGAAAAACATTTCAATTTACCCTAGCCCCTAGTCTCTATGCGCTAGACGCTAAACAAGGAGTTTTTTTATGCCGATAACAACCGAATTCGAATATGTGAAGCCTAAAGACATGGATAAAGCCCTTCATCTCTTTTCGCTTTACGGGGCGAAAGCCCGGGCACTTGCCGGCGGCACCGACCTGGTTGTCCACCTGAAAGAAAATATCGCCCACCCCGAAGTTGTGGTTGATATCAAAGACCTTGGGGAACTTGCGGGCCTGTCTCTGAAAGGTGATACTTTGCGGATAGGGGCACGAATAACTTTTTCAGAACTTATAGAGTCCCCTCTTATAAAGAACAAATTTCCGCTGCTGTGGGAGGCCTCCCTTACTGTTGCCTCTACCGGCGTTCGGAACCGCGCCACGCTGGCGGGAAATATCTGCTCGGCTGTGCCGTCCGCCGATTCCGCCCCTATTTTGGCTGTTTATGATGCGGAGGTCCTCGCCCAGAGTGTTAAAGGCGAGCGCCGCATCCCGATAGCCGGATGGTTCACAGGGCCCAAGAAAACCGCTCTCCTGCCTGAGGAATTGCTTACCGCTGTAGAGTTAAAGATACCGGCAAAAAAACACGCCGGCTGTTATATGAAGCTTTCCCGTTATGAGGGAGAAGACCTGGCACAGGGCGGCATAGCGGTTCTTGCTCTTTCAGACAATACTTATCGTGTAGCGTTCTGCGCACTGGGGCCAAAGCCCTCGCGGTGTCCTAAAACGGAAGCGGTTCTGAACGGCAATAAGCTGAATGAAAAACTGCTCATTAAAGCGCAGGAAGTGATATCGGGTGAGGTTTCACCAATCGCCGATATCCGTTCCTCAAAGGAATATCGTCTGCATATGACCGGAATCATGCTTGGCCGTGCGCTTGAAACTGCTGTCGCCCGGCTGTCCGGCAAAGGGCCGAAGTACGGGACAGGGAACATATTGTAGTCACAGGTAGAATAAAAATGATGAATTTAATAAAACTTGTGACATGTGTCTTGTGACTGGTGAATAAACTTGGTGGAGATAAATATGAAAAAGCATACAATTCGTTTTAAATTAAATGACGAGAAGGTTTCATTGGATGTGGAACCGAATGATGTACTGCTTGACGTGCTCAGGAATAAGCTGGGCATAAAGAGCCCCAAGGTGGGCTGCGACCGGGGTGACTGCGGTACTTGTACCGTTTTGCTGAACGGCAAAACTATCCGCTCCTGCCTGGCATTGGCGGTGGAAGCCGATGGCACAGAAGTTGTCACCCTTGAAGGCGCCAACACCCGCAAGTGGACCCGGAAGCTGCAAAGTAAATTCCATGAAAAAAACGCCTTCCAGTGTGGGTTTTGCGCCCCCGGAGTTATACTTTCCGCCACTGAATTGCTTGAGAAAAATTCCAGGCCCAGCAACCACGAAATCAAAGAAGCCATAGCCGGAAACCTCTGCCGCTGCACCGGGTACGAGCCGATAGTGGAAGCCATAGCAGAAGCGGCCAAGGGCCGTTCCAGTCACAAGACACAAGTCACAGGTCACAAGTAACGGTGGGTAAAAAGGCAGCAGGAGCCTTTGAATGTGAAAAGGTGCCAGGGCACCTTTTATGCAAGTGGCAAGTCCGGAATAGTGAAGAGGTAAATTATGCTGCAAATATTGAATATTGTGCGCCATGCGAGAGTTGAGGTGAAACCGAAAGAGGCAGGCCGGTTGGTCAGCCCCCGGGCGGTTTCTGTCGCTCTTCCAGACCGTTTCGAGACACCGGCTTTTGTCTCTCTGGCTAAAGACTATGTGCCCGATACGGTTTATGCCGCATCAAACGGTAACACTCAAGCTTATTCTCCGGAACGGAATATTATAAAGAGATACAACCCAAAGAGGCGTCTGGCGCCGTTTTAAAGTCACAAGTCACAGGTCACAAGTGACTAAAATATAGTAAAAAGGCAGCAGGAGCCTTTTTACTGTTAGTGTCAATAAAATGAACAAACTGGAATTAAAACAACTTTTGCAGGAAGGCGAGGGCTATAAAATAGAGTTCAAAGAAGCTCTGTCCAACCTGGACAGGGAAATGGTCGCTTTTGCCAACTCCGGTGGCGGACGCATTTTCATAGGTGTGAGGGACGACAAAACAGTAAAGGGCATAAATATAACTAATTCCCTGAAATCCCAGATACAGGATATAGCCAACCACTGCCAGCCGCCGGTAAAGATTCTTTTTGAGACTTTTGAAAATATTCTTATACTCGAAGTCCGGGAGGGCAGTGACAAGCCTTACAAATGCTCGTCCGGGTTTTTTAACCGTCTTGGTCCTAATTCACAAAAACTTCATCGGGACGATATAATTGACTTCTTTAAGACTGAGGGCAAGATACGCTTTGACGAATTGTTCAATCCTAAGTTTGATTTTAAAAAGCAATTCTCCAAAGAGAAGCTTGGGCGTTTTCTAAAATTATCCGGTATTTCAAACATTCTCCCAACCCATGCAACTTTGTCAAATCTGGGCGTGGCGGAACAGCAGGAAGGAAAAACGCTGCTAAATAACGCGGGTATACTGCTTTTTTCAAAAGACCTTTCGCGGGTATACAGACAGGCCGCTTTCACCTGTGCGCTGTATAAAGGTGTTGAAAAAGTTGATGTTCTTGACCGTAAGGATTTCAATAATGATCTGCTCTCAAATATAGAAGACGCAATGATTTTCCTTAAAAAGCATATCCCGGTGCGATATGAAATGACAGGGGAAGCGCGCCGCCGGGAAGTTTACGAGGTGCCGCTTGACGCCCTTCGAGAGGCTGTTATAAACGCCGCTGTTCACCGCGATTACTTTGAAAAAGGCGCCAATGTGATGGTGGAGATATTTGACGACAGGATAGATATCTCAAACCCCGGTGGCTTGCCCAAAGGCATGACCATAGCGGACCTCGGCAAAAAGAGTGTATTGCGTAACCCGCTTATCGCCGATTTGCTTAACCGAGCCGACTATATAGAAAAGATGGGCACCGGTGTAAACAAAATGCGCCGCCTGATGAAAGCCGCCGGCCTGAAACGCCCCAAGTTTGAATCCGCCGGGTTTCTGACAATATCATTTATTCGTCCCTTTTACTCCAAAAGTTCGGAGAAAACTACCCCCAAAACTACCCAGAAACTACCCAGAAACTACCCAGAAACTACCCAGAAGATTTTAGAGCTTTTAATCAAGTATCCACACATTTCAAGGGCTAAATTGGCTGGCAAAATCGGTTTGACGGAAGATGGCATCAAATATACACTAAATTCTTTAAAAAAGAGTAAAGTTATAAAAAGGGTCGGAGCTGACAGGGGCGGATACTGGGAAGTGACTTTAAAAAGGTAGCTGCTGCCACCTTTTTAAAGTCACAAGTCACAAGTCACAAGTGACTAAAATATAGTAAAAAGGCAGCAGGAGCTTTTTACGGATCTGACTCATATGTATAAGTGAGGGAAAAATGTCCAGAAAAGATGAAATAATACCTAGGGCTATAGAAATAATAAAGTCGAATCAGTGAGCCTGCCTTTGAGATAAGGGTGAGAGCAATAAAGCATGAGCCTGATATGTGGTATGTGAACAAATTTATGAAAGAGATTGAAAGTGAGTTGTTTCAGTAGTTGCCAATACATCTATCGGGTTGGATTTGGGCAGAGTTGGCCCGATGAGTACTGAGAATCAAACGACAAAGGCGTAATAAGTCAGCCAGATTAAATAATTTTTACTTGTGACCTGTGACTTGTGACTTAAAATAGACGAGGTAAATATGGATATCAACAAACTTCTAACGAAACCTAAGAAAGGCGTAAAAGTTCCGGGGTCTCAGGACACTTTGGCCGTTGTCGGACAGAGCGTTTTGAGAGTGGACGGCTGGGAGAAGATCAAAGGCGCGGCCAGGTATACCGACGATCTGGAATTCGGGCCGGGGCTGCTTTACGCGGCTGTTGTGGAAAGTCCGTTTGCCTATGCGCGCATAAAATCCATTAATGCTTCCAAAGCCGAAAAACTTAATGGTGTGGTAAAAGTGGTAACTGGGAAGAATTTTAAACACAAGTTTGGCCTCTATATGACTGACCGCTATGTATTCGCCACCGACACAGTGCGCTTCGTCGGAGAACAAGTGGCTGCCGTTGTGGCGACAGATCCCAAGGCAGCGTTGCGCGGCGCGGCGCTGGTTGAAGTTAAATATGAGGAGCTTGCCCCCGTCCTTGATCCGGTGAAAGCACTGGGGAAAACTTCCCCGCTTGTTCACCCCGACCTGGAAAATTACCGTCATGTGCCGTGGTTCTTCCCCAAACCAAAAACCAATATCGCCCACTGGCGCAAAACCCGTAAAGGCGACCTGGCCAAAGGCTTCAAAGATGCGGATTTGGTGATGGAAGATACGTATTATGTCCCCAGATACGCACATTGCGCCATCGAACCACATTCTGTGATAGGTCTCTACGATGAATCTGGCCGCCTCACCATGTGGACCTCTTCCCAGTCCCCCTTCACCCAGCGAAACGTTTTCGCCCAGGCTCTTGAGCCCTTGGGCATCAGTCATAAGGATGTCCGCGTTATCAGCACCTATATTGGTGGAGGCTTCGGCGGCAAGGCGGGCGTCAGCATGGAAATATTGGGCGCGGCGCTGGCCATGTCTGTGCAGGGCAGGCCGGTGAAAGTGCTTTGGAACCGTGCGCAGGAATTTTACAACACCTACCAGCGCCAGGGCGTGACCGCCAAAATTAAAATGGGCGTAAAAAAAGACGGCCGCATTACAGCTTTGGATTACGAGATGTACTGGGACGCAGGAGCTTATGTTGAATATGGGGCCAATGTGGTGAACGCCGCCGGTCTTTCGGCGAGCGGCCCGTACAAAGTGGATAACCTTAAAATTGACTCCATGTGCATTTATACCAATCTCCCCCCGGGCGGGCCTTACCGCGGCTTCGGTTATTCCGAATTCCTGTTCGGCCTGGAATCGCACATTACCCGTATGGCCAACAAAATAGGCATGGACCCGGTGGCTTTCCGTAAGAAGAATGCCATCAAGGAGGGCGACACCCTGCCCTATGGCGCCCACATGAATCCCACCGGCATTAAAGAAGCCATAGAAAAAGTTGAAAAAGAAATAAAGTGGGGTGTGAAGGAAAAATCCAAAGATCCTAAAAAGGCCATCGGCAAGGCTTTGGTATGTTTTTGGAAAGCTCCGGCTATGCCGCCGAACGCCGCTTCAAGCGCTTTTTTGAAGTTTAATGAGGATGGTAGCATCAATCTTCTTATTTCCGGCATGGAAATAGGTCAGGGCCTGATGACCGTAATGGCGCAGATAGCATCCGAGGTTTTGAGCGTGCCGGTTTCAAAAATACGAGTGGAAACCCCGGATACCGACCGCAACCCTTACGAGTGGCAGACCGTGGGTTCCCATGTAACCTGGGGCTGCGGTAATGCCGTAAAGCGCGCCGCGCTGGACGCCCGTGAAAAGATCTTTGACCTTGTGCAGCGCGTGCACTGCCTGGACAAGTCCACGCTGTACCTGAAAAGCGAAACGGTGCGCTGCCGCACCAAGCCGGATTTTGAACTGCGCCTGCGGAGTTTTGTTATTGACGGTATACAGGCAGAAGATCACACCTTCAAGGGCGGCCCTATAATGGGTTCCGGCATGTTCATGCCGGAATTTGCTTCCGCTATTGGCGACCCTGAAACCGGACAGGGTGGGCACCCCAATGTGCATTACACAACTGGTTCGGCCGGCATAATACTTGAAGTGGACAAAGAGACCGGCAAGATGAAAATAAAAAAAGCGGTGCTTGCCGTGGACTGCGGCAAAGCCATAAACCCCGGCCTGGTAAGAGGCCAGATAGTGGGCGGGCTTTTGCAGGGCTTTGCCACCGTCTTATACGAGGACATGCGCTTCAGCGAAAAGGGCCGCCTGCTGAACCCCAACTTCTCGGATTATAAAATACCGACCTCCAAGGATATGCCCGATGTCGTTGTGCCGATAATAATTGAAGTGGCCCAACCCGACGGCCCCTACGGCGCGCGCGGCGTGGGAGAGCACACCATGATACCGGCCGCCCCGCTTATAGCCAACGCCGTTGAGGATGCGCTGGGAGTGCGCATAAAGTCAATGCCGGTGACAAAAGAGAAAGTGGCTCTGGCGGTTAAGGCGAAGCGTATAGGGATAGGAAAAGAGTCGTATGATTGAACCGGTGCACAGCTTTAAAGACCTGATTGTCTGGCAAAAAGGATTGCTGTTGTCTAAACAAATCTATCTTTTGACGGCTCAGTTTCCACAGGAAGAGAAATTTGGAATAATCAGCCAAATGCGGCGTGCTGTCGTATCGGTTCCTGCGAATATAGCTGAAGGCTGGAGCAGAAAACACACTAAAGAGTATGTCCAATTTCTTCATATAGCTATAGGCTCATTAGCCGAGCTGGAAACATTTTTGGAGATTTCTAAAGAATTAGGTTATGTGCGCGTTATGGATGAGTATGAGTCTGTAATGGGCTGTATCCATGAAGTTCAAAAAATTCTGTATGCTATGGATAAATCCCTGTCAGTTAGGTGCCAAGTCAGGTAGACTTTATGCTTATCTTTACCCTATACGCTCTCCCCTATACGCTATACGCTTTTTTTAAGGAGGCTTTACCATCATGAAATTAGCCCTGTTCCAATACAACATCAAGTGGGAAGACAAGGAAGCCAACAAGAAAAGAATAGAAGAACTTATTGAAAAATGCCCTCGAAAGAGCGAAATTGACTGGCTTATTTTTTCAGAAATGGCGCTGTCCGGTTTTACCATGAAAACGGCCATCGCCGAGTTAAGCGACGCGGACCAAAATTTCTTCCGTGATCTGGCCCAAAAATACAACATCAATATCTCTTACGGCGGAGTTGAAAATGGTTTTAACAATCTTATAACGCTTAACAGGCATGGCGACCGCATAAATACTTATTCAAAAATCCACCTCTACGCTTTCGGCGGCGAAGATAAATGTTATAAAGCGGGTTCAAAGCAGGAACTTTTTGAGCTTGAGGGGTTCAGGGTAATGCCAGCTGTCTGCTTCGACCTGCGTTTCCCCTATTTGTTCTGGAATATGGCGGAAAAGGCGGATATTTACATAGTGATCGCCGCCTGGCCTATGCGCCGGGCGGAACACTGGATGACGCTGCTTCGGGCGCGGGCCGTGGAAAATCAGGCTTATTGCGCCGGCGTGAACCGTATCGGCCTAGAAAGCATGCTGGAGTATTCCGGCAATTCCATGTGCTACGACCCGCTAGGTAAGACGGCCATAGACGCTGGCTCGGCGGAAGGAATTTTTATATCGGAGGCTGTGCTGGACAGAGAGTTGGTGGCAAAAACCCGCAAGCGGTTTCCGTTTATAGGTGAAAGAAAGAATTTCCCCTGGCAGGAAAATCGTCACAAGTCATAAGTCGAAGATCACAAGCAAGAATGAAGATAGTCACAAGTCACAAGACACAGGTCACAAGTTATGCGCGGATAGAAACCTCATAATTTTACTTGTGACATGTGACTTGAGACCAGGAACCAACTATGGATTTAATCTCATACGGCGACAGCATTCCTGAGGGCTATTACAGACTGCATTCTGCGTTTGAACACGCCATAAATTTCCGGAAAGGCCGCATTATAGTTTCTCTTGTTCCCCCCCGCACGGGCTCAGGTCCCATGAACGTGGTGCTTAAACAGCTGCCCGCCGGCGCAAGGCGTTTCAGGGCTTCACGGTTTTTTTTCTACATAGATGAAAACCGCCTGCGAAAAGCCCCGGAAACGCTTTACGACTCGGCCGTGCCGGAGCTGGAAGTGGAACCGGAGATTGTAAGCGCGAATCTGGCGGAGCTGGTCGCTGTGCTTGCCGAGACAGCGCCGGAGAAAAGCCTGTGTTTCATTTTCGCGCCGAAACGCGAAAAGGATTTTAAGCGCGTTTTTGAAAAACATCTGCTAGCGCGCATGAAAAAAGCTTTGGCATTCTTCCGGGCGGGCAACTACACGCGCGGCGCTAAAACCATGCGGGGATTGGGTTTCGGGCTCACACCGTCCGGCGATGATTTTTTAAGCGGTGCGCTTGCCGGGTTTAACTACGCACTGCGCAGCCTTCGTTTAAATATGGAGGAGCGTATAGAGAAAATCTACCGGCACGCCGCCGGAAATAATATTATTTCAAACGTTTCACTGCGCGCTTCCTATGAGGGCAAGGTTAACGCAAAAATTTTGCGGCTTATGCGTGCTTTGTCCGACGCCAGTAAACCGGAAATTGAAGCCTCCGCCCGCGACGCCCTGACAAGCGGACATACTTCCGGCGCGGATTTCTGCGCCGGCCTGGCGTTTGCGATTCAAGACGCCTTAAAGGCGTCTTAAGCCGCATGTTTCAAGTCTCAAGTCACAAGTAACGCAAAAAGATTTAACACTTGTGACCTGTGACTTGTGTCCTGTGACTGAAGTTATGGAGATAATATGATAAAGACCATTATAAAAAAAGGCGCTTATTTTGACTCTGTTTCACTTATGCAGGTGGCGAAAGCGCTTAACTCCCTGCCCGGTGTTATTGATTCAGCTGTGGTAATGGCAACCAAAGAGAATAAGGGTATTATAAAAGCTTCCGGCCTGTTGACCCCTCAAGCTCTGAAGGCCGGCGACAGCGATCTGGCCATTGCCGTTAAAACCAAAACCCCTCAGGCGGCGGCAGAAGCTCTGAAGGCCGCGGAAGAATTGCTTGACAGAAAACCTGCCACGGCTGAAAACGGGGTGGACAGAAAAGCGGCGGGCCTTAACGATGCCGTTAAAATGCTTGATGGGGCAAACTTGGCCATTATTTCCGTGGCGGGTCGTTTTGCAGGCACATTGGCTATGGATTGTCTTGAAAAAAATCTTAATGTGATGCTTTTTTCCGATAATATCCCGCTTGAGACGGAGGTGGAACTTAAAAAACTGGCGCTTAGGCGCGGCCTGCTGGTGATGGGGCCCGACTGCGGAACCGCCATTATAAACGGGGCGCCGCTGGCTTTCGCTAATTCCGTGCGGCGGGGCAATATAGGCATAGTGGCGGCCTCCGGCACGGGTTTACAGGAAGTCTCAACGCTTATTTCAAATGAAGGGGCCGGTATTTCGCAGGCCATAGGTACAGGTTCGCGCGATGTTAAACTTGAGGTGGGCGCTCTGACGCTGCTGCAGGGCCTGAAAATGCTGTCCGCTGATCCGGCCACCGAAGTGATACTAATAGTCTCAAAGCCTCCCCATCCCGAAATACTTAAAAAGATATTCTCGGAAATCAAAAAAATAAAAAAACCTGTGGCGGCGGTTTTTCTGAGTGGAGAAATAAAGGAACAAATTAAAGACAATTTTTACCAGGCCAAAACTCTTGAAGAAGCGGCATTAAAGGCGGTCTGCCTGAGCAAGGGCTGGCAAATGGCCAGGGCCAAAGAAATTATATATGACGCTAATCTGAAAGTGGAGGCCATGGCCCGCAAAGAAACGGTCCGCAAAAAACCCGCTCAGAAATACCTGCGCGGGCTGTTTTCCGGCGGCACTTTTGTAAGCGAGGCGCAGGTAATACTGCCTGATATTATAGGCTCGCTTTGGTCCAATGCGCCGTTAGATAAAAAATGGAAAATGAAAGATGCCATGCGTCTTACGGAGAACGCGGTTGTGGATCTGGGCGAAGATGAATTTACTATGGGCCGCCCCCACCCGATGATAGACTATTCCCTGCGCAATAAAATGATGGTTTCCGAGGCCGAGAAACCTGAGGTTTCCGTGCTGCTGCTTGATATTGTGTTAGGCTATGGCTCAAACATGCGGCCCTTAGCTGATATCCTTCCGCCGATACAAAAAGCTTTTCAGGCCAATAAGGGCCTTTCAATAGTGGCCTCGGTAACCGGCACCGAGACGGACCCGCAGGTTCGTTCCCGCGTGGTGAAAGGCTTGGAGGCGGAGGGTGTGCTTGTAATGTCCTCAAATGCGGCCGCCTGCAGGCTGGCGGGAAGGATAGTCAAATTGGGGACAAGGGGTTAGCGTATAGGGGCGAGCGTATAGGGAATGAGTTCCTTGATTACCCTAGCCCCTATTCCCTAGACGCTATACGCTGAAATAAAAGGAGAATTTATGGCTGTTCCAAAAATATTCGAATCGGAATTGAAAGTTGTAAACTTCGGCCTGGAATCTTTCCGGAAAGGGCTTTCGGACTCCGGCGTTAAAAGTGTGCAGGTTCAGTTTAAGCCGCCGCTGGTGAACGACAGGAAACTTTTTGAGAAAGTGGAAAAGCGCGCCTCAGCCGTGGCAAAGGCCAACCATATTGCGCTGGAAAAAATTCTGGCGGCGAAACCGGCCCTTGTGGGAATGGATATCGCTCTTAAGGTGATACCCGGTATGAGGAGGGACCTTATACTTCACGCCGGTCCCCCCATAACCTGGGAGCGGATGTGCGGGCCCATGCGCGGAGGCATATTGGCGGCGCTGATGTATGAAGGCCTTGCAAAAAACCCCAAAGAGGCGGAAAAACTTGCCGCTTCCGGGAAAATTAAATACGCTCCCTGCCACGAACATTCCTCCGTCGGGCCGATGGCCGGGATAATTTCCGCTTCCATGCCGGTTTTTATAGTTAAAAATGAGACAGACGGCAATTACTCCTATGCCACCATGAACGAAGGGCTGGGCAAAGTCCTGCGTTACGGCGCTTATTCGCCGGAAGTTATTGAGCGCCTTAAATGGATGGAAACCGGGCTTTACCCCGCCCTTAAGGCGGCAATAGGACTGTTGGGCCGCATTGACCTTAAAACCATAATAGCCCAGGCTCTGCATATGGGTGACGAGGTGCATAACCGCAACCGCGCAGCCACCTCGCTGTTCTACCGCGCCATCGCTCCGGCGGTGATAAAAACCTCTTCCCCGGAAGCGGCCGCAAAAGCGCTTGAATTTATAAACGGAAACGACCATTTCTTCCTGAATCTTTCCATGGCCTTGAGCAAGGCGTCGCTTGACGCGGGACGCGGAGTGAAAAACTCAAGCCTGATAGTGGTGATGGCAAGAAACGGAACGGACTTCGGTGTGCAGCTTGCGGGCTCCGGGCGCTGGTTTACGGGCCCAGCGCCGGTGCCGGACGCGCTATATTTCCCCGGTTACACCAAGGCGGACGCCAACCCGGATATAGGCGATTCGGCTATTACTGAAACCAACGGCTTAGGCGGTTTTGCAATAGCGGCGGCGCCGGCTATTGTACAGTTTGTGGGAGGAAAAGCCGCTGACGCTGTGAGTTATACTTTAGCCATGTACGAAATAACAGCCGGTGAAAACAATGTTTACAAAATACCATACCTGGATTTCCGCGGTACCCCAACCGGTATTGATGTGGTAAAAGTTGCGCGTTCGGGCATACTGCCCTTTATAGACACCGGCGTTGCCCACAAGAAGGCGGGTGTGGGGCAGGTGGGCGCGGGCGTATTAAGTGCCCCGCCGGAACCTTTTGTCAAAGCCTTTGAATGGTTCGCTGCAAGCTTTAAATGAGTATAAAAGGGATATTCTGTACAAAAAAAACTTCACTTCAAAAATTAGCGCGTTGCGCACGGGATGATGAATTTTTGCAAAAAATAACTGGGCCATAATATATATTCCGTTTACTGTACGAGAGTTAGCACCCGTTTTTCCTGCCTTTTCTATTGTTTTTTCCTAGTTAAATTGCTAATATAACAATGAAGGTGGCTGAAGTTCAGCCGCTTTTTTTTCTGTTGATAACCACTATGGAAAAAGAACAAATTGAAGCAGCCGTCGCTCCGATAATGGCCGAAAGCGGCTTTGAGATAACAGATTTCAAGTTATTGCGCATGAACGGCAAGCCTTTGCTGCAATTTTTTGTAGACAGGGTTACGCCGGACTGCCGTGAGCCCATATCTTCATCTGCGGCCGAAACAGACGATATAATTCCACCGCCCCCTTGCTCTACGGGGAAAGCCGGCGGCGGGGTTACACTTGACGATTGCGGCAGCCTTACGGAAAAGATCGGAACGTATCTGGACACAAATAACATTATTGAAGACGGCTATATAATTGAAGTTTCCTCTCCCGGCATGGACCGCGTGCTGCGGTACGAGAAGGATTATAAAAAATTTAAAGGCAGCAAGGTGAAAGTCAAACTCAAAAAGCCTTTGGACGGCGCCAGGGTTTATTATGGCGCTATCACAGGCTTTGAAAACGGACAGGTTCTGTTGTCCGGTGATCTTAAATTCAGCCTTGAGGATATTGATGAGGTCAGGCTTAACCCTGACGACGACGATATTCTTAAGACGCCAGGCAAAAAATAGGGGAACATTAAAATGAACAAGGAAAAAGCGTTTAAAGGTAAAAGCGAACTGATAGTGGCTTTAGAACAGCTGGAAAGGGAAAAAAATATCCAGCGCGAGGATGTTTTTAAAACAATTACGGACGCCCTGGTTTCAGCGCTCAGAAAATATTTCGGCAAAACCGCCCAGATTACCGCCACTATAGACCCCGAAACCGCCGAGATGAAAGGCTTTTTGGTTAAAAAAGTGGTAGAGGAGGTGTTTACGCCGGAGCTTGAGATAACTTTGGCGGAAGCGCTGACCAAAGACCCCAAGGCTAAACTCGGCGACGACCTGAATATGCAGGTGGGCATACAGGATTTTTCCCGCATAGCGGCCCAGACCGCCAAGCAGGTGCTTGTGCAAAAAATACGGGAAATTGAAAAAGTGAAGATTTATGACGAATTCAAGCCGCGCGAAGGCGAAATAGTGACCGGGCTCGTTCACCATCTGGCGGGGCGCGATATTTTTGTGGACCTGGGTAAAACCGAGGCCATATTGCCGTACGGAGAGCAGATCCGCAGGGAACACTACACAATGGGCCAGCGTGTGCGCGCCATAATACACCGTGTGGACAAAGAAAACAAAGGGCTTCAGATAGTGCTTTCCCGCGCTTCCAACCCGTTCCTTAAAGGCCTTTTTGAAGCGGAAATCCCTGAGATAGCTGAGAAGGTTATAGAGATAGTTGATATTGTGCGCGATCCGGGTTTCAGGGCCAAGGTGCTGGTAAAAAGCAATTCCACCAAGGTTGACCCCGTAGGCGCCTGTGTGGGAATAAGAGGCTCCCGTATACGCGTGATAATGAATGAACTGAGCAATGAAAAGATCGATCTTATCCCTTACATTGAGGATTCCATGATGCTGCTTGCCAAGGCTTTCGCGCCCGCCACCGTAAGCTCGGTGAATGTGCTGGATAAGGAACACAAGAAAGCCCTTGTTATAGTGCCGGACGACCAACTTGCCATAGCCATAGGCCGCGACGGGCAGAATATCCGTCTGGTGTCGCGTCTGACCGGCTGGCAGCTGGAAGTTAAGTCCGAAGGCCAGAAGATAGAGGAAGTGAAAAAAACCACCGAGGCGTCTACCCAGGATCTTCTGCAGATCGAGGGTATAGGCCCTAAAGCGGCTGATACGCTGGTAAAAGTGGGCATGAACGACATACGGAAACTAGCCGCTTTAACGGTTGAAAATCTGACATCCTTTGAAGGGATCGGCGAAAAAACAGCACAGAAAATAATAAGTGGAGCGCAGAAATTTATTGCAGAACATCCGGATTACGGCAATCCGCAGGCCGCCCCCTCCCGGGATGCTGTTGAAGCTGCCGTTCCTGAAGCGGGCCAAAATCAGCCTGAAGAAGATTTAGAGAAAAAAGAGGTGCAAAATGAGTCCAAAGAAAGCAAAGAATGATGAAAATTTAAATGCAGACGACAAGGCCGGGGCAACGCCCGCGCCTGAAAGCGGCGCGCCTAAAAAGAATAAAAAAACGGCGGTCGCAAAAGCCGAAGAAAAAAAACCTGCCGCGAAAAAAAGCCCTTCGCGTACCCCCAAAACGAAAGCCGCGGGTGTTGAGGGTGCGTCCGGCGCGGTCCCAAAGATAAAAAAAACACGGAAACTAAAAGTTTCGGCTCCAGTTATACCCGTGGAAAAAGTCGTAAAACCGGTCGCTCCCGTCCCCCCGGCGCATAAACCGGATGTACGGGTTCCGCCGGCCATAGTTAAAATACCGGTTCCCCCCGTTGTTCATCCGGCGCCCAAGCCTGCTGCGCCCATTCCTCCAGTCCCCAGCGCCGCTGTTACGGCGGCTCCGGCTATTAAGGCCCCGGTTCCAGCCCCAGTTAAGCCCGCTGCCCCGGCAGTGCCATCGCCTGTAAAACCGGCCGTCACTGTTTCTCCGGCGGTACCGCCGGCAGCGCCCGCTCAGCCGATGAAAGCGCAGGCGGCTCCGGTTCATACGGCGCCAACTCCGCCAAAGCCAGCTCCCGTCGCGCCTCCGCCCGCCGTAGTTGTGCCTCCTCCTCCGGCGCCTCTGCTTAAATTAAAAGTGTCCACCCAGCTTATAGTGCGCGAACTTGCTGAAAAGCTGAACGTGAAGACCACCGACCTGATTAAAAAACTCATGGGCATGGGCGTATTTGCCACTATCAACCAGCGCCTTGACCCCGATGCGGCCGCGCTGATAGCCTCCGATTATGGCTATGATCTGGAAATAGTTCCTATGTTTGGCGATGAGCAGGTGGAGGAACAGGAAGAAAAGGAAAAACCTGAAAATCTTAAACCCAGAGCTCCCATAATCACTATAATGGGCCATGTGGATCACGGTAAAACCACCCTTTTGGACGCACTACGCGAGTCTAATATCGTTGATTCCGAAGCCGGGCAGATAACCCAGCACATAGGCGCCTATACGGTAAAGACCTCAAAGGGGCTTATAACCGTGCTTGATACCCCGGGCCACGAGGCTTTTACGGCCATGCGCGCCCACGGTGCCAAGATCACTGATATTGTGGTTCTGGTGGTTTCAGCCGTGGACGGCGTTCAGCCGCAGACGCTTGAAGCCATAAATCACGCAAAGGCGGGCAATGTGCCCATAATAGTGGCCATAAACAAAACTGATCTGCCGAACGCCAATTCTCAACAGATAAAACAGCAGTTGGCGAGCCACGGGCTTAACCCCGAAGAATGGGGCGGGCAGACAGCCATGGTTGAGATCTCGGCAAAGAAGCGCCTTAACCTGGAAAAACTGCTTGATATGGTTTCCATACAGGCTGAGCTGATGGAACTTAAAGCCAACCCCGATAAACCCGGCCATGGCATAGTTATAGAATCCGAACTGGACTCAAAAAAAGGCGTGCTTGCCACTATAATAAATGTGGGCGGCACCATAAAAGTGGGAGATGCCTTTGTGGTGGGAACCATGTACGGCAAGGTGCGCGCTCTCTTGGACGACAGAGGCGGGCGCCTTAACTCCATCTCCCCGAGCATGCCGGCGGAACTGCTGGGTATCAGCGGCGGTGTGCCGCACGCGGGGGATGTGCTGAAGGTTATGGATTCCGAAAAAGAAGCCAGACATATGGCGGAAAAGCGTAAATTGCACTATCGCGAAGACGCGCTTATACACCAGAAACATGTCAGTTTGCTCTCGTTGAAGGCGGATGTGGAAAACAAGACGCTTAAAATGCTGAATGTAATACTTAAAACGGATGTGTTCGGTTCAATGCAGGCCATAAAGGACTCGCTTGAAAAATTGAGCACGGCTGAAGTGGCCATCCATATATTGCATTCCAATATGGGCAACATTACGGAATCAGATGTGCTTCTTGCCAAGGCTTCGGACGCGGTCATATTCGGTTTTCATGTGGAAGCCGACTCGGCGGTTAAGGAAGAGGCGAGAGCGGCCGGTGTGGAAATAAGGACCTACCAGATAATCTATGACCTGATAGAGGATGTAAAAGCGGCCATGAGCGGTATGCTCGCGCCTGAAATTGTTGAAACAGTAACGGGCCGCGCCGAGATACAGCAGATATTCGACCTTAGTTCCGGCAAGGTGGCTGGGTCGCTGGTGCGCGAAGGCAAACTTGTGCGCAATCAAAGCGTGCGCATCATACGCGGCAAGGAAGTAGCAGGCACCGGAAAAATCTCCGGGCTCAAGCGCTTTAAAGAAGATGCCCGAGAAGTGGAAAAAGGTTTGGAATGCGGCATTTTGATTGAAGGTTTCAAAGACTTCAGGGCCGGTGATATCGTTGAGTCTGTTACAAAAGAAGAGAGGACAAGAAGGATAGTGAATAATTGACGGCGAGAAGACAGGAGCCAGAATTCAGAAGTCAGAATGAGGATTTTCGTAACGATAAAATTTCCGATATTCTATATTCTGACTTCTAGATCCTGTCTACCTGAGACGTACCAGCTATTATTATGTTTAAACGGGAAGAACGGCTTAAAGAGCTTTTTCTGCACGAGGTCACTGCCGCCTTGCGCTGCGTAAACGGCCTTAATTCCACAGCGGGGATTCTGACCATAACCGGCGTGGACCTGACCAATGAGGCGAAAGACCTTGCGGTGTATTATTCCGTAATAGGCACTCCGGAGCAGAAGGAGCGTTGCGCGCGCATACTTACGGCTGCAATATGGGACATACGGCAGATCCTGAAAAAAAGGCTGCGGCTGCGCATAATACCCAATCTGGTTTTCAAATTCGACGGCACGCCTGAGTATGCGGCCCACATTGAAGACCTGTTCAAGAAGATCAAGTCTGAAGAAAAACCTGATGACAACCCCCGACCTTGAAGCACAGCTGAAGGCGCTTGAAACGGTGATAGAGCGCTCGGAAAGTTTTTTTATGGCCGGGCATCTGAATCCCGATGGCGACACCATCGGCAGTATGCTTGCGCTTGCCTCTGTCTTAAAGCGCCTGGACAAGAAGGTTTATCTCTTCTCGCAGGACCCGGTGCCCGCAAATCTGGCTTTCCTTCCGCATATCAAAAACGTTAAAATAGCGCGCCTCCCCAAAAAGAAATTTGACGCGGCTATTCTGCTTGAATGTTCAAGCCCGGGGCGAGGCGGCGATATTATGGGCGTTCTGAAACGCTGCGGCACCGTGGTGAATATTGACCATCACCGCACCGCGGAGTTTTACGGTGATGTGAATATTGTGGAACCCACAGCCTCCGCAACGGCTGAAATAGTTTACCGGCTTTTCTACAATATGGGGGTTCACATCACCAGGCGTGAGGCCATCTGCCTGTATACCGGGATTGTTACCGACACCGGGCGGTTCTATTTCCCCGCCACCAGCCCGCGCACTTTGGAAGCCGCTTCGCGGCTCCTCGAAACTGGTTTTAATTTTTCACGAATAAACGATCTCCTTTACGCCACACGCAGCTGTATTTCCCTTAAGATTCTGGGCCGTGCGCTTGAAAGCATGGAAATAACCGGCGCGGGCAAGCTTGCGGTGATGGCTCTCAGAAATTCGGATTTTACAGCCTTCGGCGCTTCCCCCCAGCACGCCGAAAGCGTTATTAACCACGGTATGATGGTGCCGGGCGTTAAGGCGGCTGTCCTGTTTCGCGAGGACCCCGATAAAATAAATGCGACTTTTCGTTCGCGCGGCCATATTGACGTGAGCGCGGTGGCTAAGGCTTTCGGAGGCGGCGGCCACATGCATGCGGCCGGTTGCCGGCTGCAAGAACCGTTTGCAGCCGTGCGCTCAAAAGTGCTGCGGCTGCTGTTGAAAAGGCTGAAGGCTGAGAACGACAGAGGTTAGCGTATAGAGGCGAGGGGATAGTGGCGGAATTCTTTCCCTATACTCTATACGCCGGCCCCTAGCCCCTATAAGCTAACTGTCTACAACTGATAACATACGGGGAAATATAAAATATGCAAGCTATTCCCCCCGCCGGGTTTTCTGGCCTGCTTCTGTTTGATAAACCAAAAGGCATTACCTCTCATGACGCTGTGGACCTGCTGCGGCGCAAGCTGGATTTTAAAAAAATAGGACACGGCGGAACGCTTGACCCCATGGCCACGGGGCTTTTATTGCTATTGGTCGGGCCTGCCACTAAAATACAGGCGACCCTGCAGGGTTCTTCAAAGATTTACAGCGGTGTTATAAAATTCGGTTTGCAAACTGATACCTGGGATGCTGAAGGCAGGGTTACGGCTGAAACTTCCGTCGCCGCTTTAAATGAAGAGGCTGTTAAAGCGGCCGTGGCCGTTATAAACGGGAAAATAACGCAGCAGGTCCCGCCTTTTTCAGCCGTACGCTTTGAGGGAAAACGCCTTTATGCCATGGCCCGCGCTAATGTGGTCATGCCGGAAATAAAACGTCAGGTTGAAATAAAGTGGCTTTCCTGGTCGCTCAAAGGTCCGGAACTTGAATTTGCGATAGAATGCTCCGGAGGAACATACATCCGTTCCATCGCGCATGAACTAGGCAACGCGCTTGGAGTTTTTGGACATCTGGCCGCTTTAAGGCGCGAATCCATAGGGCGGTTTAAAGTTTCTGATGCCGTTACACGTGAGGCAATGCTGGCTTTAAGCGTGCCGGAAATTACGGCGCGGCTTGAGCAAGTGCCCAGGAACACAAGCGCACAGGAGCACATTTAAAGACAATGTTGAAATTACTCACCATCGGCACTTATGACGGTGTGCATAGGGGGCACCGCAAAATAATTTCTGCAGTTCTTCGTGACAGCCGGAAGCTGGCGTTAAAGCCTTCTGTGGTTTACTTCCCCGCCCCCCCAAAATTCTTTTTTTCAAAGCAGGCTGAAAATTGCCTTATAACTTTACCGGAGGAGCGGGAACGGTTGATACAACAAACCGGCGCGGTTTGCGTGCGGGCGCTGCCGTTTACCGCGGAGCTTTCAAGGATGGCGGCTGAGAGGTTCTTCTCAGGTATACTGACAGGTTCCCTTGGGGCCGGCGGGCTTTGTGTGGGGCGCGATTTTGCTCTTGGGCGCGAGCGCAGGGGCAATGTGGACTTCTTAAGGAAGGCGTGCGCAGATTCCGGTCTTTTCTTCCGCGCCATGTCGTTTGTGCGGCATGGCAGTCATAAGATCTCCTCAAGCCTTATACGGGCTTTTCTGCACTGTGGCAATGTGGAGGAAGCTAATGTCTGTCTTGGGTGGAATTACAGCGTTTCAGGCTGTGTGGTTAAAGGCGCGGGGATGGGGCGGAAGCTGGGGTTTCCTACGGCAAATATTGCCGCGCACCCGGCGAAGATCCTGCCGCCGGGGATATTTGCGGCGCATGTGAAACTGGGGGCTGATACTTTTGAGGCGGTGCTTAATGTGGGGAGGCGGCCTACGCTGGATACGTTGGGCAGCCGGATGATCCTTGAAGCGCACATTCTAGATTTTTCAAAAATGATCTACGGCAGGAAGCTGGAAGTGGTTTTCCTGAAGCACCTCCGCCCGGAGCGAAAGTTTCATTCTCGCGAGTCTCTCATCCACCATATACAAGAGGATATCGTCAACGCCCGCCGGTTCTTCTCAAGTAAAGTCACACAAGTACAAGTTTAACTGCTGATTAGTTTTCCACTGAGTGTCGCCGGTAAGTTCCCCGCGCGCTCCAAGACCGGGTTTTGGCGGATAAGCACGGGGTCTTCCGCCGGCTCCGGAACGCGCCAGCCCGCATAGCGGGCCGGCTTGAACGGTCCTCGCCGTCCCTAATGGTAGGGATTTGCTCCAGACCCCGTGCTTAAAACCCTAAAAGGAGCGCGCGGGAAACTTGCCGGCGACCCTTTGGCGTACCAATTTAAAAATTTAGGTTATTTCCCCCACCCGAATTACGATACATCCGAATTCCCCACCCGGTGGTCGTGGCCAGTCTTAAGAAAATAGTGTCAGGCTACTTTTTGAAAAGAAAAGTAGCCTGACACTTTTCTCCCCTCCAAAAAACCGTCACACATTACGTTTCTCAGGGGTATCCCCTTTAAAAAAAGAACAACCACAACCTGTGGGCGGGAATGCTTTGCCTCTTGACGCGGGAACCTTTAAGTGACCCCCCATTTGAGCCATTTCCGCCGTTCGGATCGCTTTGTTGAAATAGGTCCTTTGCTTGGTCCTGATGGGCCTAATGCCCTTGCTAATCGGCCGGATAAGCTTCTATAATTTTTTTATGGTATCTGGATCGGATTGAAAACTATGGAGGGCGCATGCGTACTCTTTTATTAGGTTTTCTAATATTGCTTCATGTCGTGCCGGGTTTTGCGCTTGATGATGCGAAACGAAAAAATATGCTGCTGGATGCTGAAATGTATGCCGGCGAATACCTCAATAAAGCTGTCGAATATTTGAAACAACATGGCCAATCTGAAACTGGGATTTCGGATTCCTGGAGTAAATATGAAAAGTTGCAGGATAGTTTCTGGAACCCTGGTTTGCAAGTCTTATTGCAATCGGAAGCGGACGCCGACCTTCAAGCAGATTGTAAGCGGCATGCCGCAGTGTATTGTGAAGGGAAAATAGTTTTATGTAATCAAACAGTTGACGGAGCGGTTGAGGACACATCAGGATTGATAAACACCCTGTTGCACGAAAGAGTTCACTTCGCACAGGCTCGTGGTCTAACAACCGGAGGGACGGATAGCGAATGCCAAGCGACAGAAATGGCCGGTATCACTATGCTGATTTCTGACAAAAATGAAATCGAAAACGATTACACAGCACAGAACGGGCGATGCAATTATCTTAATACTATATTTCGTAATTTTAAAAAAATATTTAAAATAAGTTCATTTCCACTTGCTTCGGGAGAAATAGTGACTGTAAACCCTAATCTTACAGCAGCGGATGTCAAAGAATCAGATTATTATAGTACGCCGGGATTCATTTATATAGGTTCGAAAGAAGAGGCTATTGTTAAAAAACTTCGGCAATCGCGGCAATGGCGAATTATTTCGATCGAGAGAGGGGTAATCTCGCTAGAATCAGAATCTTTCAAGATAACTCTAGTTTATTATACGAGGGATTTAGATATTTACGCTGATAGTTTTGAAAAGGCATTGAACAATAAGGTGAAAGTGACTGTCCCGGGCTAAGGGGGCTAATGGTATATGGGACGTGAGGCTTGCGGCGGTATGGCAAGCCCGAGATATTCAACAGTGACCAAGGCAGCCAGTTTACGAGCGAGGACTTTATAAACAGGCTGAAAGCCGAAGAAACTGTTAAAATAAGCATGGACAGCCGGGGCCGGGCCTACGACAACATCTTTGTAGAGCGGTTGTGGTGGGCCGTGAAGTACGAGGACATCTACCTGCACGGCTACCGGGACATACCGGAGTGCAAGAGCGGTTTGGAGAAGTATTTCGGGTTTTACAACACGGAGCGGCGGCACCAAGCGCTGGAATATAAGACGCCATGGGAAACCTACAAGGCAGGGATGGTTTGGGATGCCGCCGACGGCAGGAACAGATTGATGCAGTCCACCTTAGGAAGAGCCTGAGACTGGTCTAGACTCTCCCGACCACCGCA
>DMES01000048.1:0-7625 GCA_003450815.1 Elusimicrobiota bacterium
AATTATCTTAGCGGGGATGGGACAAAGGACTCATGAGCGCATAGGTCCAAATACCCTGGAGAATGCAGGTGCGTCCGGCTATACTATAATTGTAATTCACCTTGTAATTCCTGGAATTGGCCAGGGAGTATCCACGATCGGACCTTAATCCGATGTATCCAGGGAAAGCGAAAAACGCTTTCCCTTTTTGTTTGAAAAGCGGCAGTGAAATGATAGAATGTAAAAGTGGAAGGGGGGAATAAAATGAAAAACACAAAAATAGTCGTGATACTTGCCGGAATAGCGGCTCTATTGTTTGGATTTGCCGCTAAAAGTAGAGGGGTTACGGGCTTTCAGGAAAAACTTGGCAAAAGCATAAAGGTAGAGCATATGCTGTTTGCTGATGATTCGAAGTGCATGCCGCCAGCTGGAAGGATAATAGGATGATGTAAGGGTCGCGTACGGCATACAATCAGGTAAGTTTTTCATGGTGGCATATAAACAGGGAAGGCGCTGTTCTTTCCCTGTTTCTTTTTCTTTCTCTGTTTTGTGGTTGCAGACTAAAGGATTCCGATATGGAAACAGAAAAACTCAGGGTCGCTTTTAGATATAATAAACCGGCAGAGTATTATGATCCAGTAAACATTAGTTTTGCCACCGAGTATGATTTTTTGGAAAATATATACAGCACTCTTGTAGAGTATTCGCCAGGAGGGGAACTAGTGGGGGCGGTTGCAGAAAGTTTTGAGTGGGCAGGTACCGAAGCACGATTTAAGATACGTCAGGGCCTACGCACTATTGATGGGAAGCATATAGACGCTAATGATGTGGAAATGTCGTTTAAGAGGTTGTTTATACTGGGTGGAAATACGCATGGGGATTTGAAGGAAATTGTCTGCCCGAATATAAAGCTTAAAAGTTTTTCAGACAAATGCCCGGAAATGCAGGTGCGTGACGGCGGACAGACATTTGTTTTTAAGTTAAAAGAGAAAAAAGTATTTCTTTTTCCGATGTTGGCTGCTATTGATTTCGCTATTATCCCCAGGGATTCTGTGGACAAATACACTTTCAAAATTAAAGGTTATCGGAACACATCGGGGCCATATTTTGTTTCAAAAGATTCTCCTTCTGGGCAAATTGAACTTGCTCCCAATCCCGTGCACTTTCATTACTCCCCCAAAATTCCCCAGAAAGTCGTTTTTGTTCCATCAGACAATCACAATTCCTTAGATTCATTGAGTTTATTCTCGGAAAATAAGGCGGATTTTATCACTACAACAGATTCTATCCCCCCCGACATCATGATAAGTTTTGCGAATAAACACAAGAAGGATGCGGAACTGCATTCAACCCATGCCATAGACACCTTTATGCTTATTTTCACTAAAAAAGGACTGCACAGGTTCTCGGAAAATGAGCGGTTTACGATTGGCAGGGAATTTAAGAGGATATTTCAGGAAGATTACTTGAATAAGCCTGGTTATGAGGCGACGGATCAGCTATTCCCCGCTTTTGGTGGCGGCGGGTTAAGCCAAGAACAGCTGTTTACTATTAAATCAAAAATGTCAACTATTGAATCTAGTGACGTTAAGAAAAAAGTGATAACTGTGTGGAATATGAATTTTACCAACAACTTTGAAGCAACAGAGGCAGACTACAAGAAAGTGTTTTCTGCTATTAAATTTAAAAAAACCGGAAAAATCCCTGGCCGTGTGGACTATGCCGCTGAAAAATTATCCGAGCCCGATTTTTATCTTGCGCGGTCGGATATGGGATTTCAAGAGGATATAAATCTGCTTTCATATTATTTTGGGATGGATTTTTTCTATCTGCCAAAAGGCGGGCAAAAACCATGGCTTCGCAAATATGTTTCTACGCAGGATAAGCAGGAACGGTTGCGGTTGCTTCGGGAACTGCACTTCCAGACACTACTCCATGCCACAGTTATTCCACTGGCAAAAACTCCATATACTGCCCTGGTTAGAAAGCCCTGGACATTCCATATGTCCAAATTCCACGCGAATGATCCTGTATGGCGGATTTCTCAAGAATAACAGACTGGGCGGTAAAAAACGCCGCCGCTTTAAATATTTCCGTAACCAAGCAATCCTGGATAAACGAATGGCTCCCAGGACTCTTTGATTACAGGGTGAAGCTGAAAATTGGAAAAACTATTCATATCGGTCGTGGAATAGACGCACAAGAAAATACTGCATGTGATAAAGCTGTGGCTGAAGCGCTTGAACGCGCCGCAGCAAGCAATTTGTCTTATCCTTGGGCCACAGCTGCGTATCCTGACTATGCCGGGGCCGCCGAGAGGGCTTATAGGGAACTTGTCTGTATAGACAGGGTTTTATGTCATCATTTTTGCAGAGTTAAGTTTAGCGTGATTAATATTGAAACTCTGGACTGGAATATTTCCATAGCCAGGTTGAAAAAAGTTCTGCGTAAACATGAGTTGCATTTAGAACTTTGCGAGCTGAGGCCTGTTCTTGACGCCTCTGTATCTGCCGCGTTTATATGGAGTGCTAAAGAGCATCGCGTTAAAGGAATCGCCAGCGGCTTTGGATGTGAAAAACGACTAAAAGATGCCGCTGTCCAGGCTATTATCGAATGTTTAAGAACGGCTATCCCGGTTTTTTTCGGAGACATAACTCCGGAGCCATGGGAGATTATTCGCACTCCCGGAAATCCCCGCTGGCATTTCTGGCAGGCGCAAAAACAGGGTGCCAGGAATTTTCTTGTTTCCAATCTTCTGCCTGGCAATAATGAGAATGGTGGCTTACAAAACCTCGAGAATATATCTATGAATGATGCTGTTATAAGTGAGATTGATTCCCTTAAACCGGCTATTCCTGATTTGCCGGTAAGAATAGCGCAGGCATCATCTCCAAAACTCCTACGTCCTCAATTCGGTGAAATTTTAATGGATGAGCCTGCCTTGCGGCGCTTGGAAATATTTGCAGGTGCCAGCATGACGCCTGAAATGGTTGTTCCGCATTTTTACGATTAAATTATGACCGACAAACTTATAAAAAGGCTTTTTTTGAAAATTCTGCTGTTTCAATTGGTGTTCCTTGGTTCTGCCATCTTTTTTTCAATCGCATTTACCGCCCATTTCAAATATCGGCTTGGGAATCAATTAATGGCAGCCTTTAGAAATGACCTGCTTATGGGAGATACGCGCACAGCAATGTTGGAGCTGCCCGGGGCAATACGCGGGGATTTTACGGGGGTAAAATGGATTCCTTCTGGTCCATCACAGGCATTTAGTATTCCGGAAAACATCTATTTTTCCGTGTCATTAGTTTATAGTCAAAGTGTCGTGCCAATATATTTTGATGAAAAGAGGATTGGAAAGTGCGGAGAACTGGTTTTTTACTATTATCGCTGGACACCAATAATGTGGGCGCTAATAGTATGGTCGTTATTATTTGTTGTTTCAATTCCTGTCTGGCTTCGTGAAAAGAAAAAAATTGTGTACGAATATGCTCTTTCCGTGAAGGCGGAAATAAATGAATCACGTGCAAATATATCCGCACAGGTGGCGCATGATATCCGGTCGCCTTTGACCGCGCTGGATGCGGCGCTTAAGAATGTGGCGCAGCTGCCGGAGGAACAGCGCATTATCGTGCGGCACGCGGTTAACCGCATACGCGACATAGCCAATAATCTGCTTGAAAAAAATTGGCGGCAGTCTAAAACCGCCCCCGCCGCCTGTCCCGGAGTCCCTGCCTGCGAACCGCTGGAAGTCTGCCTGCTTTCCAGTCTTGTCGACCCGGTGATTACGGAAAAGCGCCTGCAATCTGAGTCAAAACCCGGCATTAACATTGATTTTGAGTTAACCGCCGCTTCCTACGGTCTGTTTGCCAAGATTCAGCCGGTGGAATTTAAGCGGCTAGTGTCCAATTTAGTCAATAACGCTGTTGAAGTTCTGGGTGATAAAGGCGCGGTTAATGTGGGTTTGGCCCATGAAGACGAAAATATCATTTTAACAGTGGCCGATAAAGGCAAAGGTATACCGCCGGAAATACTGGCGAAGCTTGGGCAGAGGGGCGAAACGCACGGCAAAGCCCGCGGGTCCGGCCTTGGGCTGTTTCATGCCAGAACCACTGCTGAAAATTGGGGCGGCAGTCTGGGAATTACTTCGGAATTGGGCAAAGGAACGACTGTAACTGTAAAATTGCCCACGGTCGAGCCTCCCGCATGGTTTGTTTCAAGACTTGAACTGCCTTCCGGCAAAACTATTGTGGTTATGGATGATGATGAAAGCATCCATCAGGTCTGGCGCGGACGTTTTGAATCCGCGAGGGTTAAGGAACAAGGCATAGAGGTTTATCATTATTCCGAACCTGGTAAATTGCGCGGTTGGTTTAAAGGTAATACCGCAAAAGCTGAAGACGCCGTTTACCTTTTTGACTATGAATTATTGGGCCATAAAGAAACGGGGTTAAGCCTGGCCGAAGAGCTTGGTCTCGGCGGTAAGGTCATTTTAGTTACCAGCCGCTATGAAGAGAAGCGGATAATGCAGGAGTGCGAACGCCTGAAAATACGGATGATTCCCAAGGGTCTGGCAGGATTGGTGCCGATAACAGCTGTGGATAGTGGCGAGCGTATAGTGGATAGGGAAGAAACGGTAAAAAAAGCTGTTGATCCCACGCCTGCTTCAGGCGTGGAAGTTTTAATTGATGATGACGCTTTGGTACAGATGACTTGGAAAATGTCTGCCAGAGCCAATGGCATAACACTGAAAGCCTTTAAAGCCCCTGCTGAGTTTCTGGCAAGTCTGGAGACTTTCCCAAAAAACACGCCCATCTATGTGGATTCCGAACTTGGCGAGGGGATAAAAGGTGAAGATATAGCCAAAATCATTTACGCCCGGGGTTTTGAAACTATTTATCTTGAAACCGGTCATCCGCCGGAACATTTTGTCGGGATGTCTTGGATAAAAAAAGTAATAAGCAAAGCACCCCCATGGGGCGATGACAACGACCAGTAGTCAACAATCATAAAGGGCAAAAGACAGTAGTGTTTTCAAAAATAGGCAAAAGAAGATGATTTGAAATTTTAAAGGAGGCTGGTATGGCTATATATTCCAGGGAACAGCTTGAAAAATACGCTGATGTGATGGTGTGGGGGCTTAAAACCGCGCGGCGCGGTTTTAAAAAATATGATGCCATACTTATCCGCTGCGACCTTGAAGGCCGCGAACTCGGAGAGGTGGTGCACCGCAAGCTTGTGCAGGCCGGATACAATGTTACATTCCGCTTCATGATGAGTCCGCGTCTGGAACGCGACTTTTATGAATTTTCAGACGAAAAGCAGCGAGCTTTCGTGGCGGCCGGAGATAAAGAGTTTTCCTCAGCCCTGAACGGGAACATTTACATCCATGCGCCGGCGTCGCTTACAAATCTTAAAGGCATAGATACCAGGCGGCAGTCCCAGGTGGCCATAGCAAGAAAGCCGCTCCGTGATCTGATGACCAAAAATGAGGAAAAGGGGAAATTCGGCTGGACGCTTTGCACCTACCCCACCGAAGAACTGGCCCGCCAGGCCGGCCTTTCATTGAAGGAATATTCGGCCCAGATAGCCAAGGCTTGTTTTCTTGGAGAAAAAAACCCGGCTAAAAAATGGGCGGAGATTTACAAAAACTCCATGGCTATAAAGAAATGGCTTGCGAGTCTAAATATAGACACCATCCGCACAGAGTCCAAATCCATGGACTTTGAAGTAAAAATGGGGGATATGCGGCGTTTCCTTGGCGTCAGCGGCCATAACATACCGTCTTTTGAAATATTCACCTCGCCGGACTGGCGTGGCACCAAAGGCGTCTACTTTGCTAATCTCCCGGCATTTCGCGGCGGAAATTATGTGGAAAACATCCGACTGGAGTTTAAAGACGGGCGCGCGGTGAAGATCTCGGCAAAAAAAGGCGAGGAATACGTCAAAAAAATAATGGCCACCGACAGGGGCGCTGCCCAGCTTGGGGAATACTCGCTTACCGACCGCCGCTTCTCGCGGATAGACAAGTTTATGGCCGACACACTATTTGATGAAAACCACGGCGGCAGGCACGGCAACTGCCATGTGGCCGTAGGGGATTCCTATTCCGACACCTATGCCGGAGATATCTCAAAGCTCACCAAAGAAAAAAAAGCGGCGCTGGGCTATAATAACTCGGCCGTGCACTGGGATATGATAAATACCGAGGATAAAAAAGTGACCGCAACGCTTAAGAACGGCAAAAAGGCCACCATCTACGAAAAAGGACAGTTTAAATACTAAAGCGTATAGGGGATAGAGAAGAGGGGCTAGGGAAGGAGTTCCTTATCTCTCGCCCCTATCCCCTAGTCTCTAACCCCTGCTCCTATTATGCCCACACTTCTTGCGGCTTTGAAAACTGAACGGGGGCGGCATGTGGCCGTCGCTGCGGGGCTCGCAGGCCTTTCGGCCACCTTCCTTTTCTGCGGCTACGAATTCATACGCTCACCTATAGAGTCCATATTTATAGATAATTTCGGAGCGGCCTCAAAACCTTACGCGCTGAGCTGCGTGCCGGTGATGATGGGGCTGCTCATATATCTATACGGCAGGGCTTTGTCGGCTTACGGCGGAGCGCGGTCCATGGCGGGGTCCATGCTTTTTGCATGCGCGGTGTTTGCCGCCGCCTATTTTTCTTTGGAGAGTCTGGGCCGGCCGCTGGTTTTTTTCCTGTATGTTTTCAAGGAATCCTATGTGGTGATAATTTCAGAGCAGTACTGGTCTTTTATAAACAGCGTGGTCAGGGATGAGGAAGGAAAGGTGTTTAACGGGCCGGTGGCGGGCCTGGGCGCTCTTGGCTCTTTGATAGGCGGTTTCCTGCTTGGCCATTATGCCGTGCGGCTGCACACGGAGTCTTTTATACTGCTATCAGCCGTCTGCTTTCTGCCTGCTATGGTGTTGATCTTGAAGGCTTATTCAAGCGCCGGGGAGCCCAGGCCGTCGGCGGATGAGGAGGGCGGTAAAAAGGGGCACATACACCTTGGCATACTCAGGGAGAACCGCACTGTTCTTTTTATAGCTTTAATTATTTTTGCCGCGCAGGTTGTGGCCACCGCCCTTGACCTGCGGTTCTCGTTACTGGTGCAGGATGCCCTGCCGGATAAGGATCTGCGCACGGCTTTCCTTGGCGGTTTCTGGATGAAGGTAAACATCTTCTCTTTTTCAATGCAGTTTATGCTTACACCGCTTTTGTTGAGGTATTTGTCGGTGCGCCGCATACAGACCGCCATCCCGCTGATCCATATAGTTACCTGCGCTATGCTGCTAATCTATCCCAGCCTGTGGCTGGGCTCGGCGGCTTTTCTGCTGTTTAAAGGTATGGATTATTCTATTTTTCGCGCCTCAAAAGAAACCCTCTATATACCTTTCTCCTATGATACGCGTTATCGCGCCAAGCAGGTGGCCGATGCGTTTACCTACAGATTTTCAAAGGGCTTTACTTCAATTGTGCTTTCCATTATTAAATCTTTCAGCGCGATACCGGTTGCGGCTTACGCAGTCGTGGGATTTGTTTTTTCAGCCGCCTGGCTGGGCCTCGCGTTCCCGCTGACAGCGAAAAATAACAATAAGTGATAAACATCGGTAATCATGGGTCTGCTGGACTT
>DMES01000048.1:7702-68745 GCA_003450815.1 Elusimicrobiota bacterium
GGTCTGCTGGACTTTTTCAGCAGACACTACTTATATTTACCGTAAATCTTTCTCAATTTTTTTTGGGTGCTCCAGTCCCATCCGACAGAGATGCGGTGAGCCAAACCCAGGTTGCCGAAGGGGGACAGGGCGTAGTCCAGGTGGTAGGTGCCGTGTTGCAGCCCGAAGCCGATTGTTATATTGTGAAAGCCTCCAACCTCGCTTATAGCGCGGGTATTAAAGCCGGCGCGCAAGGCGGAGTTAAGAGTTTTTGAGAGCGGGATTTTCATTTCGCCGCCCGCAGCGATATATGACAGGTTGTCTTTTGGCGCCACCACATCGATCGTCATCAGGAAGCGTTTGGTAAGTTTAGTCACGCTGCCAACGCGAAATATCAGGGGCAGGGGGGCCTCTTCTTTGTCGTAGCGCAGCGCTCCCATTATGTTCTGGGCCGACATGGCCAGGCGGAAGCGTTTGTCAAAGAGCCAGGGGAACATTAGGCCGATATCGGCTGAGAGGGTGGAGTCGGAAGATTCTAATTTTGAACGGACGAATTTACCGGTGGCTCCGAGTATAGTGCGTTCTTCCGGTTTGCGTTTATAGCTGGAGATATAAGTGGCAAAGCTCACCGATGCTGAAATATCGTATGGGGTGAATCCGCCCAGGTCAAAGCCGTTCGAATCTGTTTTATGGATTGAACCGAAGTTCATATATTTTAAAGCCACCCCCCAGGCTCCCACCTCGCCTGCATTTTCGACATAGCCGAAATAATCCACAAAAGTTCCAGCTAGGTATGGAGCGTGCATAAATACTATTGAATGTTTTTTTACTGTCAGGATTCCCGCCGGGTTCCAGTCAAGCGCGAAGGCGTCGTCCGCAATGGCCGAGTAGGCCTCGGCCATTGCCGCTCCGCGCGCGCCCGATGCCACCTTTAAGAACTGCGCGCCCGAAGTGCCGGCGGAACCGCCGTCAAACCCCGCGGCATGAACGGCAGGGGAGAGCGTATAGGGGAGAGCGTATAGAGCTGTAAATATGGCGCACAATATCCCTATACAGCCTATATTTTTTAACACCGGCTTTTTCATAATAACTTCACTCCCGCTGCCCCATTCCCGTCTCCCTGGCCCCATACCCTAATCCCTATTCCCTGCCGTACTCATCTTTCCAAAACCACTTTAAAAATCTTATCGGATTTTTTGTTTTCGGTCTGTATATACGCTATATAAACTCCGCTGGCCGCTTTCTGTCCGTGATTGTTATCTCCCGCCCAGGTGGCCATGCCGTTAGCATCGGCCTTTATTTCACGCACAAGTTCTCCCAGAAAAGTGTAAATTTTTATTTTAGTGTAAGGCGGCATTTTAGTGAAATGCATCACATTCGTAACGCTTGAGGGCCTGTAAGGGTTAGGATAAATCTTAACGTCCGCCAGTCCCGCTATTGAGGCGGATTCCATTATCTGGAAAGTTGAAAGATGCCAGCTTTGTGCGATAACGCGGTTTGCGGCTGTATCTGAGACAGAGGGCAGAGGCGACCACAAGCCGCTGGTTTCATCATAAAGGGCAAGTATCAGTCTGTCGCGGTTAGCGCCCGGCAGGTTCAACAGCAGATCCGGCAACCGGTAAGAAACAGTAATTGTGACCGGCTTAAACAGGAGAGTGGGAGGGAAATAGGTGATTTCAAAGCCTATATTAGATGCGTTCAGCGTTGCTGCGGCGGAAACCGGCGGAGAGAAAGCTATTTTCGGCTGCAATCTCATTCTAGTGGAGCTGCCTAGTGACCCGCTGGGTAAAAATATCGTGATAGTGCCGTAAGACGCCTGAAGTGTTATGGTATTATCCTGGGAAGCCAAGGCGTTTAACTGGGCATAAAGCAGAGTTTTGGTTGAACCGGCTGTCACATAAGGCGAAGCCAGTCCCGATTGTCCAATAGCTTGTATCCGCACCCAATAGGTGGTGTCTATCAGCAGGTTTGATAAAGCGCAGGTTGTAGCGTTCAGCAAGACCGAGGTGCTTATGATCAGGAAATTGGAGGTGGTTGAAGCCTCTACCGAATAAAGCGTGTGGGAGGAGTTGCCGTTATCTTGCCAATGGACTACGAATCCGTCGGTTAAAAAGTCTGAAAAAGCCTGCTCTGGCTGTAGCAGGTATGGCGTCGCGGGCAGAGTGAGCGCTGTTCCAAGAGATACCGGCGGATATGTTAGCTCCCCGGTCAGGTTAAGGGCGGAAACTTGCAGGTAATAGGATGCATTTGAAACCAGGCCGGTAAATGAGGCTGTTAGATTTGTGGTTGCGGAAGACAGCACCGCGCCGGAAAACGCGGTATCTGAAGAAATCTGCGCCAGATACATTGTGCCCTGGGTATTGAATCCTCCGGCCGCAGTGCCGGAGGACCAGTTGACGGTCAGTGAAGATACGCCAATGTACGAATAATTGTCAAAACCAGGATCATAGGCGCCTGTGGCCGTGGGGTAAAAATAAACCGGTCCTGTGGGAACATTAAGTCGGTTAAAAACCGTAACGACCGGATAATAGGTGGTGTTTGATATTAGTCCGTAGAAAGCGGCGGAGGAAAGTATGGTGGTGGCGGAAGACACGAAGGATGTAAAGCCGGAATCCGCATAAAGTCCCACCCAATAGCGCGTGTCGTCCGGGTTTGAGTTGGGCAGCCAATTAAGTTCTATGGATGAAGGTGTCAGGTTGGACGTCTGTTGCACAGGGGCGCCGGCTAAAGTTGAGGTGGCCGGAGTATTAACAAAGTTCGGGGTTGCGTCCCAGTTAAGCGCGCCGGCCCTGAAATAATAGCTGGTGTTCGGAGTCAGCGCTTCTACGCTTAAAGCCGCGGTCTGCGCTATGTAGGAGCGCGAAGAAAAAATCAGCCCCTGAAAGCCGGCGGAGGTGGAGGCTTCCAGAAGATATTTGTCTCCCGTGAAGTCCGGCGGCCATGAGGCCGGCGAAGCCCAGCCTACAGTTACGCTTGAATAGAACACGCCGTTTATCTGCCGGCCGGTAAGCGGCGGCGCAAGAGTTGATTGTTCCGACGGAGTGGTGTTGATGTAAACGGTTGTACCGTTAAATAACGAGCCTGCCCTGAAATAAAACACTGTGTTTCCCTCCAGCCCCGCCACTATAAGGCCGGAAGTATTGTCGTTCACTGTGGCGGAGCTCGCAAAGATCCGATTGAAATTATGGTGGGTGGACGCTTCAACCACATAACCGTCCATTCCCATCCCCGCTCCCGCAAAAGACACGGCCGCGCTTGTCACCCAGACCAAGTCGAGGCTTACCGAATCAAACGGTATCGGTAGAGAGGTCTTTACCGTATTAAGGCTGGTGTAATTAGGCGTTTTATTCCAGGTAAGCGTTCCAAGGCGCAGGTAATAGCTGGTATTGGGCCTCAGCTCCGAAAGCGTCAGTGAATTTAACTGATTCAGGTTTGTTTCGGAGGAATAAACTACTGAGCCAGCTCCGAATGGCGCGGAGGAGCCTTCAAGGCGGTAGCCCTCGCAGGAGAACGCCTGCGGTGAGGCGGGGAGCGGCGTAAAAACCACCTTTATGGATTGCGGCCCTGGAACCGTGGCTGTGGTGTTGGCGGAAAAAGGCAGGGTAAGCGTTATGGTGGAAAGCGTGACTGTATAGTTGGCGTCGGAATTCTCGTTAAGCGAAGCCGCCCTGAAATACCAGGTGGTATTTGGTTCAAGGCCGGAAACGGTAAGAGTTGAGAGTTGAGAGTTGGGAGTTGAGGAAGAAAGAATTTCACCGGTGAGATCTGACGCGGTGGAGGCCTCAAGGCGGTAGCCGGCCGCTGATGCTTCGGGAGGACTTGCCGGGAGCGCCATCCAGCCAAGCTGCACCGATTGGTCGCTTAAGTCAAGCAGCCGCAGATTCTGCAGGCCGGCAGGCAGTGTGGCAAAGGAGCCGTAATCAAAATTAGCTGCTCCGTTCCAGTTAAGCGCTCCGGCCTGGTAATAGTAGATAGTGTTGCGGGTCAGGCCGGTCAGGGTCTTGCTTGAGGTGGTGTTGACCGTGGTGCTCCAGTCGGTTGTCAGGCTGTCAAAAATAGCTGAAGTTGCAAGTATAAGGCGGTAGCCCTCAGAGTTTTGCGCCTGGCCGGGCCCTGAAATAGTCGTCCAGGAAATAGTGGCGCTGGTTTCGTACACCAGGTCGCTTAACGAAGGCAGCTCGAGGGCCATTGTAGCGCTTGAAATAGCGGTGGTATACACGGTCTGAGTTCCGTAAAGGTTCACGGCGCGCACTTTCAGAAAATAGGTGGTGTTGGCGTCTAGTCCGCCCAGTATGACAGGTGGAAGAGGTTCCGCATAAGTTGTTGAATTTGAAAAACCGGCATTAGTGGCGTACAGTATTTCGTAATCGGTCCAATCGGGATTGCCGCTGGTGTTCCAGTTGAGGCTGATTTGCGCGGTAATTGATGAATCGGCTGTGAAATTTTCCGATATAAAATACGGATTCGCCGGCGCGGCTGCAAAAGTGCCGTTAGTGCTGGTATTGACTATGTAGGAAGTATCGCTTTCGCCTTGTTTTTTTACCCTGAAGTAATAGATGTCGTTCGGGTCAAGGCTGATATAGGTGGTGCTGTTGGTTAACACCGTTCCTGTCGCTGTCAGGGCGGAGAAATCACTTTCGGTTGAAAGCGCGGCTGTGAAAGGCGCTCCTCCGTCGTTCCAGGTGAAAGATATGCTGCTGACTCCGATATCGCTGTTTTGCGGGTTTAAAGCGGTAGGCGCCGCCAGCAGCGCCCCCGGGAAAAAGAGCCCCACTGCCATAAATGCCGGCAGAAATCCGCGCCGATGCGAACCATAATCGGACATAATAGTATAGTTTAGCAAAGGGATATTAAAAATCAAGGGAAAACATATTATTCGTATATTCTACAGTCACTTGACAATAAATTGCGCTCCTGCTAGATTATATGTGACTGTCGGTTGCCATGTCAGGTTTTCATAACGGTAGGTTCTATATGAATAAAAAAAAATTGGTGCTGATAATCGCAGTATTCCTGTCGGTTGGGGCTTTCGGGGTAACCCGCTATATTGCCACTGATCATCCCGCGGCCATTCCTGGAGACTTAAGGGACGCTCCCGATCCCGGTGCGTTCAGTGAATTGTCATCTTCCGAAGGCAAGGGCCCGGACGTCCCTATACCCTCCCCGCTGGTAAGTAAGACCGGCAATGCGGATACGCGCGGAAAAGGCAAGTGGATCGGATGGCTGCAAGGCCGCGAGGATTATGGTTTCCTGCCGGGCACTTTTAACATCGACTCCGGTGTCCGGAGATTTAAAGTTTACTACAGGTGTTCAGCGTTCAAGCAGGAGATGTCTTCCAGCCAGGACCAAAATTCTGGCTCCAGGGTCTCCATGGAAATGCAGTTCGGGAACGACAAAGGCGGAGATTTGGGTATAGTTACCTGGACACAGGGTCCGGCCTCTAAAGATATTACAACTGTCAAGTTTGAGGGGATAGCTTCTTTCCTGGCAAAAAACACAGTTGTGAATGACTCCGCGGCCATACTTAATGGAGTTACTGACTATGAAAGTCTGTGTACCAATGCTTATAAAAGTATAGAAGTTCACCGTCCCGCCATAGTTGAATACCTTATGAAACGGGATATAAAATCTATGCAGCGATTGTATGCTGCAGCTAAATTCATTCCTGGACCGCTAGGCACGTTCTCTGAGGGTATGGAGATCACCCTTGACCTGTCACAGCATGAAAATGGCATGGCGCGCGCGGGAGCTGTCTGTCTGATAGGCGGGATGGTGGTTGAGAAAATCTCGCACGGGGTGATTCGGAGCAAGGTGATAAACCACATGCTTGAGAAAAGCTGCGCCGGAGTTACAACCGCAGTCGGCGCATTAGGCCATCATGAGGAAGTTTCCGAGGAGTCTGGAAAGACCCCGCTGTTCTTCACCGGCGTTTTGAAAGACAGCAAAACCAGCAGTTATTATTTTACGCGGAAGGCGGGAGACAAGCGGGTGACGTCCAGTGAGCCCGTGTTCGTGATCCTGAACCTGGCATATTTGGAAAAAGAGGAGACGGTTAAGAATATTTTTTTCGACCAATGGCGCTAACCTGAAAAATTCAGTTGAATTTTTCCTTAATTCGCAAATAAAATATATCCTGCCCATCCGGCCATTATGAAGCCTTTTCTTTCACTGAAGATTACCGCCAGACACGCGGATCGGTAAGCGAGAGAAGGGCGGCTTCGATCTGCCCGAAGGGCCTTTTGTTGAAATGACTGCGGTTTCTATTATATTATAGGGCTAGAGTTGCGGGAAGTGAGGGCATATTAGGAGCAGGGGCTAGAGACCAGCCTGAAAAATTCAGTTGAATTTTTCCCTTCGCGGAGCTCAGGTGCGCTTCGCGCGGCATACGCCCTCGCAAATTCTGCGCGCAATGCGCTTGATTTGCGACCCGCAAGGCGGGGAATCCTGCATATTTTTGTTCCTTATATTTTCAAATGAGAATCACTTGGAACTGCAGGATTCGGGCTAGGGGATAGGGGCAAGGGATAAGGAACTCCTTACCTAACCCCGATTCTCTATCCCCTATACGCTATCAGTATTTAAACCATACTTTTGGAAGCTGTAAACTGGTTGGGAGCTGTAAACTGGAGTTTCAAAATGAAAGTAAAGACAGTCTTCTTTTTCGCGCTGGTCGTTTTATGCGGTCTTTCAGGGGGCGTGTGGGCCGCGGATAATAGAGGGAACCGCGTTGTGCCTCCACGCCTGGAGGGCGGTCCGGGGGCGGCGCCGAGAGAAGTCCCGCGCCGGCAGCCCACCATAGGTCCGCGCCCTGTGACTACTATTGGCCCGGCGGCGGGTCCGTTGGATCAGCCGGCGCAGGCGTTGGAGCACAAAAGACTGGAATTCTCCGTTAAGCAGGTCGGTCCTCTTTTTGAGGTAAAGGGAGCTTCCACGCAGGTGATAGGCCAGGGCGGAAACTATGCGGTTGCGGCCGGCCCCGGGAAAATTCTTTGGTTTCTGAATAATATCTGGATCGGCGAATTACCCTCGTCCGGACAGCCGGCCCGCTGGGGCATAATAGAGGGCGGAGTGGCACTGTCTGCTTCCACCTCCCCCTACTCGTTAAAGGGCGCTTTGGATTATGTGCAGGATGAAAACCGCTGGCCGATATCCTTCCTTTCCTCGGATTTCAGGGAGTACATCCCGGTGCGTAAATTCTGGCCTCGCGCCGGCCTTAAAACCGAAAAGAAGTATTATGTGTTTTACTCCATCCTGAACAATTTCGGTAATGGTCCTTACGATTATTTCCGCGTCGGGCAGGGGCTCGCTTTTTCCGACAATCCTGAAGGGCCCTACAAAAAAATGGAAATCGGCGGGATGTCTGCCTTTTGGAGCGATGTGGAGCCCGCTTTCGGTTCGGCCGCTTTTTCCGACAGCGACGGACAGCTGTATGTTTATGGCCGGGTTATGACCGAGCCGGGCAAGTACACCGCCGCGCTTTCAAGGGTAAAGCCCGGTGATATAGAGAGCAGGGAAAAGTACGAATACTACAGCCTGGACGCTTCAAGCGGGGTATGGACTTCCGATTTGACTGAAGTTACGCCGGTTATGGAAAATATGCCTGAGGAGTTTTCCGTCTCGTATAATGAATACCTGAAAAGCTATCTGGCGCTTTACCTGGACATCGAAGACGCGGAAGTTTTATTGATGAGATCCGACTATCCCTGGGGGCAGTGGCGGGCCCCCGTGAAAATAATGGCCTGTTCCAAAGAAGATTACTGCTCCGGCGCAAAGGAGCAGCCTTTGTTCTCGCTTGAGGACGGTAAAAGGATCTTTTTTACTCTTGAGAAAAAGAATATGCCGTATATTTACGAGCTCACATTTAAATAAATTGCAGCGAGGCACACATGGCTGAAAGCATATCTTTCTATAGCACCAATTATCGCGCGCCTAAAACCGATTTCTTTACAGCAGTTTTAACCGGGCAGGCGCCAGACCGCGGCCTTTATATGCCGGAACGGATTCCCCTGATCGACAAAGCCGATTTCCAGAAATTTGCGGGAGCGCCGTATTTTGAAACAGCCCGCTTCGTTTTAAGACTATTCCTGAACGGCATCTCCGATGCGGAGCTGCTGGCTAAATGCAAAAAGGCGTACAGCTTCGTACCCCGCCTGGAAAAAGCGAGCGGAAAAAAACATCTCCTTTGGCTGGACACCGGCCCGACCGCTTCCTTTAAGGACTTCGCCGCCCAGATGATGTCTCCGCTCATGGGGCATAAGCTGACGCCGGATGAAAAACTATTCATCCTTACCGCGACCTCAGGCGACACAGGCTCGGCGATCGCAAACGCTTTTCATAATATCCCGAACATAGAGATTATCATACTCTTCCCGGTCAACGAGGTTACCCCTAACCAGAGAAAACAAATGACCACGCTGGGCGGGAATGTGAAGACGATCGCCGTAAACGGAAAATTTGACCACTGCCAGGCGATGGTCAAAGAAGCCTTCTCCGATGAGCGCCTGGGAAACATGCGGCTGAGTTCGGCCAACTCAATAAATATCGCGCGGCTTATTCCGCAGTCCGTTTATTTCATCTGGGCCTATGCTCAGCTTGCTAAAAGCATGGATGAAGAAGTCATCTTCTCAATACCTTCCGGAAATTTCGGCGATATGATGGGAGCGATACTCGCCTGGAAAATGGGGCTCCCGATTAAAAAACTTATTGTCGCCACGAATGCTAACGATGAATTCCCCGCGTTCATGAAAACCGGAAAATACGGCAAAATCGAGCCCTCCCGGATGTGCATTTCTAACGCGATGAATGTCGGGCACCCCAGCAACCTTACCCGCCTGATAGATGTTTTCGGCGGACGGATGGACGAGACAGGCAACCTGCTCAAAACTCCCGATATGGAAAAAATGCGCGGGCTCATCCACGCAGTTTCTGTAAGTGATGAAAATACCCGCAAGTGCATCGCGGACACTTACAAAAAAGAGTCAATAGTGCTGGAGCCCCACGGGGCAGTGGCCTGGTACGCGTTGGAGGAATTCCTTAAGGAGCATAAAGAGGAGAACGAAACTCTTTGCATAAGCCTTGAGACCGCCAATCCGGCGAAGTTCCCGGAAGAAATAAATAAAATTCTGGGTATTTCACCGGAAGTCCCTGAAAGCCTTTCCAAACTGGATAAGCTTAAAGAGGACTATGTGAAGATGGAAGCGCATTACGGCGACTTTTACAAATATCTAACCCAGCGCTGAAGACCTGAAGCACTGAAGTTCTTAAGTCCGAAGTTATGAGTTTTTCCTTCAGCGCTTCAGAACTTCAGTTCTTCAGCTCTAGCAATATGAAACATCTGATCATCTTATGTGATGGTATGGCCGATTATCCGGTCGGGTCTTTGGGCGGGAAAACGCCGCTGATGGCGGCCAAAACGCCGGCCATGGACCGGCTTGCCAGAGAAGGTTCTTCCGGCCTTTTTAATACTATCCCTTCCGACCTTCCCGCCGGTTCCGAAGTGGCCAACCTTTCGGTTATGGGCTATGATCCGCGGGAAAACTTCTGCCAGCGCGGGGTGCTTGAAGCGGCCAGTCTGGGAGTGGAATTGTCAGACACCCAACTGGCTTTAAGATGCAACCTGATCTGGGTCAGGGACAATAAGATAGCCAGCCATTCGGGCGGTGATCTTTCCCATGAAGAGGGCGCCGGGATAATCAGGCTTTTAAATGATAAATTAGGCGGCGACAGGATCCATTTTTACCAGGGCATACATTATCGCCATCTTCTGGTTATAGACGGCGGTGATTCACATGTAAAATGCTGGCCCCCGCACGATTACATCGGAAAAAATATAGCTGAACTGAAGGTGAGCGCCATTGAAAAACGGGGGGAGAAAACAGCGGAAATGCTTAACCGGCTTGTTTCGGATTCAGCCGCGGTCCTTGAGACTATTGCGCAGAACAGGGGGAAGGCCTCGCTGGAGGAAAAGCGTCCGAATCTCATCTGGCCGTGGGCCGCCGGCGAAAAGCCCCGCATGAAGACGATAAAAGAGCTCACCGGTCTGGACGGCGCGGTGATAACCGCCGTTGACCTGATAAAGGGGCTGGGTATTTATGCCGGCATGAAGGTTATAGAAGTTGAGGGCGCAACCGGGAATTCTAAAACAAATTATGAGGGGAAAGCCAGGGCCGCCCTGGAGGCCCTTAAAAAATACGACTATGTGTATCTTCATGTCGAAGCGGCTGACGAAGCCGGCCATGACGGGGATGTGGATTTAAAGATTAAAGTCATTGAAGATCTGGATAGCAGGCTGGTGGCGCCTATAATGAAAGGGATCAAGGAAGAAAACACAGATATCAGGATCGCCCTGCTGCCGGACCACCCCACTCCGGTTGAATCCAGGATACATGTTAAGGACCCTGTCCCCGTTATTTTGTGGGGAAACGGGGTGCCGGCGGACGCGGTTCAGGAGTATAACGAAGAGGAAGCAAAAAAAGGCGCTCTTGGCTTGATGGATCAAAAGGCTTTCTTTAATAGTTTCTTCGGTAAAAGAGCTTGACTATTTAGGTTCAAAGGTTCACGGTTCAGCGGTTGTAAAATCATGAAGATTTTGGAAAAAATAACCGTGAACTCTGAACCGTGAACCTTAAACCCTGACAGTGAACCTGTAAAACAAGGAGACTAAAATGCCTTCTAACACGCTTGAAAAACTGGAAATATCGGAAAAAAAACTACAGGAGATCAATAGTTTCCTGACCTCTCCTTCCAACGCGCTTGTCAGCGATCTTATGAAGGTTATCGCGAAATACGGAAGCATTGAAGAGATTAACGCTAAGGCCGAAAAAGCGCAAAATCTGGATAATCAGCTTGCCGGCCTGAGTAAAATAAATTCCCCGTATTTGAAGGACCTGGAATGGCTGATGAAAGCGAAAGCTGAAAAAGCTTTTATCGGCATGGAAGAATACCGGAGGAGAGAGCTTGGGGCAAATTACCAGAAAACACATTTTGACAGCGATTTTGCCGTTACGCTGGAAATAAGCGCCCTGCAGTATTTTCCGTGGTTTATAACGGAAGCCAAAAGGGCCATTGAGAAGAAAGAGCTGATGCCCGCAAGATTTATCCGCGTCCGGTACATGAAAGAGCAGGAAGCCCAGAAGGACGGGGAACTTACCGCTATAGCGGCGGGCATGAACATCCTCGGTGCCACTTATGTCGAAACTCTGGATACAAAGGGCACTGATGGCGCAAATGTCCATCTGGGAGGACCTGACACGATAACCGGGTACTTTGGGGGCGTAGGGCAGCCGAACGATTACGCTTTAAAGTGGGTGGATGAGTTTTTATATTACTATACAAACTACGGCGTCAAGCAGGTGTTAAACGTCAACCCGGGGACAATTCTTCTGGGTTACATGCTGCATAAACTCGGGATCAATAACGAGTTTAAAATTTCCGTTTTTATGGGAAACGATAATCCGTATTCCGTCCTCTGGACGCTGATGACCGCCAAGCTGTTCTCCAGGGATGACGGCTCAACGCCGCTGATCGGTTTTAACTTTTCTAATTCCGTCAACAACCGCACCATAGAGCTCTCAGCCCAGGTAAGGAGCGAACTCAGCCTTGAAGCCTGCGTCCGCTTTGAGCACCATATCACGGAAACCTGGAAATCCATAGTGCGTCAGCCGTACGACAGAACCGCGGAGTTATTGGAAATAGGTAAAAAAGTCAGGAATATAAGCGCCAAGCATGAAGGCGGCCCCGTTAAAGTTGAAGAGAAGCGGGACCATCCGTCGAATATACTTGAATATTTTATTCCCAAAACCGAGGTTATGCACGGCGCCCTGATGCCGAAACTGGAACAGAATTATCTTGATAAGCATGAAGCCGTCAATTTAACGGCAAGCGCACTTACCAAAAACGGCATCCCTGTAATAGCGGCGCCGGGGTTGCATGAGGGACGGTAACAGCTCTGGTAGTCAGAAGTCAGAATTCAGTAGTCAGAAGGTGGAAGTCCGAAGCGAGGAGTCAAAAAGCTGTCGGAGGTTTGCTTGCACCAACTATTCTGGATTCTGACTTCTGAATTCTGGCTTCCAGAGTAGTAACTCAAGGCTGATAAAATGAAAAACATCTCTTCAGGCATGGACAGAATCTGCGGCGAAGGCGCCTTTGAATATCTTGCCAAGGCGCAGGCGGTGGAGCGTGAGGGCGGAAAAGTTCTGCATTTTGAAATAGGCCAGCCTGATTTCCCTACTCCGAGCCACATAAAAGAAGCCGCGTTCAGGGCTATCAATGAAAATTATACCGGTTACGTGGCGGCGGGCGGCATACCGGACCTGAAAGCCGCGATACAGGAAGAAATTAAACAGACGCGGGGCTTTAAACCCGGCGCGGACCAGATACTGATACTGCCCGGGGCCAAGCCAGGCATTTTTTTCACCATGCTGGCGCTGGTTGAGGCGGGAGACGAGGTGCTTTATCCCGATCCCGCCTTTCCCACCTATGGCTCGCTGGTAAAATACCTGAAAGCCGTTGACGGGGCCATTCCCGTAAGAGAAGAAAATGAATTCAGGCTTGATCCCGCCGACATCAAAAAAAGAATAACCGCGCACACCAAACTGATTATTTTAAACAGCCCTCAAAATCCCACCGGCTCGGTTATGACCAGAGACGAGCTTATGGAAACGGCGGAACTTGCCCAAAAACACGGCGTGTATATACTGTCCGACGAAATCTATTCCAAAATGCTTTATGACGCTTCTTTTTATTCGCCGGCGGCGCTTGACGGGGCCAGGGAAAGAGTGATTATCCTGGACGGCTTTTCAAAATCATATTCAATGACCGGTTGGCGCCTGGGATATCTGGTCGGCCCGGCGGCCCTCATTAAGAAGATGGAAATACTTATGATAAACGCGCTCTCCTGTACGGCCTCTTTCGTTCAGAAAGCGGGAATAGCCGCGCTGGAGGGCAGCCAGGAAGACCTGCATAAAATGATGGCCTCATTCCGTAGCCGGCGGGATGCCGTGGTTAAAGGGCTGAATGAAATCCCGGGTTTTTCCTGCTTAGCGCCAAAGGGAGCGTTCTACGCCTTCCCTAATATAAAAAAGACCGGCAAGACCTCGCGGGAAATGGCGGATTATCTTCTTTACAAGGCCGGTGTCTGCTGCCTTCCTGGTTCCGCCTTCGGTCCCAGCGGAGAGGGGTATCTCCGGTTTTCCTACGCCACTTCCGTCGAAACAATCGCCGCAGCCATGGGCAGGATAAAAGAAAGCTTGGCCGAAAAATTCAGTCATAGCTGAGTTTTCGGGTTAACCTGAAAAACCCAGTCGATTCGTCACACCGGCGAAAGCCGGTGTCCAGATACCGACGGAACTCTGGATTCCGGTTTGCACCGGAATGGCGGAACAAAAAATCCGGATTGATCCGAAGTTGATGATATTGCAACTGAGGGATTAAGGTTAATCCGATGAATGTTGCCAGCGGATACGATAAAATGGATATTAAAAAACTGGACACATATAATTTTCCGGATTTTGAGAAGCTTACTTCGCAGGAAAGTCACGGCGGATGTTATTGTTCGTTCTGGCATCAGAAATGGGCCTCGATAGCGGATTGGGAGAAGTGTAAGAAGGAGCACCCTGAGCATAACCGAAATATCGTGTTTGAAAAAGTGCGTTCCGGCTTTCACGCCGGCGTTCTGGCCTACGAGGATAAAGAGCTGCTCGCCTGGATATCGGTAGGCCCTGTGACTGACTTCTACTGGACCTGGCGCCGGACCACCCAGCTTGGCGATGCGGCAAAAGCTACCGCCGGCATACTGTGCATGGCCATAGAGAAAAAATTCCGCCGTCAAGGTTTACAGGTAAAATTGCTTGATGCGCTGAAGACTTACGGAAAGGCAGTCGGCTGGACAACTCTTGAAGGCTATCCTTTCGACGCTTCCGCCCTTGAAAAACATGGTGGAGAGGTCGTTTGGCCTGGTCTTACTCCCGCCTTTGAAAAGGCTGGGTTCAAGCGGATCGGGCCGCATTGGCTAAGCAACCCACAAGCCGAAAGGTCGATATTCTCTGTATCACTGTGATTCTGTTAAATTATTGAAAAATTTCTGTATTTGAGTGTGCGGTGATTGTACACGTGTGGCATTGGCCAGGCTGTTTGCCGAATTGCTGCCGCTCTTAGAAAAACATCATTTTTAGCCGGCAAAAAAGGTAGAATATGACTATAGGGCAATAAGCAGTTGTCCGCTGTTTTACCGCGCTTTATTGATAAATCGGCGGCAAAAAAATTCGCGTCGTAGTAACGCACCCGAAAATTGCTTCAATTTTCGGGTTACAGGAGGAAAAGTTTGTATCACGATAAAAAGGTAAGAGTAAACAGAAATATAACGGCCCCGCAGGTAAGGCTTATCACCAGCGACGGGACCATGGTTGGCATTAAGCTTATCCAGGAGGCCGGCTCCATGGCTAGAGCCGCCGGCCTTGACCTGGTTGAAATCTCGCCGGCCGCCAATCCACCTGTCTGCAAGATAATGGACTTTTCCAAATATCTTTACGAGAAAGATAAACAGGAAAGGGAAAACCGGAAAAAACAGAAAGCCGGGGTCTTGAAGGAAATCCGCCTGAATCCACGCATAGCTTCAAACGATCTGAACACTAAAATACGGCACGCCGAGGCGTTCCTTAAAGAGCAGAACAAGGTGCGTATTACCGTGATATTCCGCGGCCGGGAAAACCAGCACCGCAACCTTGGGGAACAGATACTGACTGCTGTAAAAGAGACGCTTTCCCAGGTGGGAGCGGCGGAAGGGCGGCCTCAGCTTATGGGTAACAGAATGAGCATAATGCTTTCTCCCGTTACCGCCAAGCCAGTGAAACCGGCCTCCGCATCCGCTACGGGTGTGGGGATGAAGCCGGCCCAGGGCTCCTCCGTTACTGCTGCAAAAACAGTTCCTGTTCAGCCTAAGCCCGCTCCAGCGCCGGGGTCTCAGCCGCCGCAGGTTCCGCCGGCAGCGAAGTGATACCCTTCCCGTAAAATTCAGCTGAATTTTACGGGGATAGTGAAACCTATTCCCAACAGGCTTCATTATTTATATAATATTCCCGTAACGTGGCCTGGAAACTGCGCGGGTTTTTTTATCCGTTGCGGTTTCCGGGATAAGAGAGCAAAATTATGCCTAAAATGAAAAGTCACAGCGGTTCCAAAAAAAGATTTAAGCGGACGGCTTCCGGAAAATGGCTGCACAGGAAAGCCGGGTTGCGCCATCTGCTTATAGGGATGTCGGCAAAAAGAGGCCGCAACCTTAGGACCGCCAAAGTGGAAGAGAAAAATTCAAGCGAGGGAAGAATACTCAAGAGTTATCTTCCTTACGATTGAGCGAAGCGGAATATATCCCTGCCGGATACCGGCGGAAAGGCCCTTAACTTTATGAGAATAACATACAGCGTCCCGAGGCACAAAAGAAAGAAACGCATCTTTAAGCTGAGCAAAGGTTATTACGGCAATAAGAGCAACCGTCTGCGGATGGCTATACAGCAGGTTAAAAAGTCTCTTCCCACCGCTTATGTTCACCGCAAAGATAAAAAAGGCGACACCCGCCAGCTTTGGATAACCAGGATAAACGCCGCCGTGCGCGAAGAGGGCATGTCCTACAGCAAATTCATGAATGGCCTCAAAAAAGCCGATATTACCATCAACAGAAAGATGCTCTCCGAAATAGCCATCAGGGACCCGCACTCTTTCACCCAGATAGCAGAACTGGCCAAGGCCGCTCTTAAAAGCCCTAAAACATCATGACCTCTGTGCAGTGGAAAGAAAAGCTGTCCCTTGTACGGGACAGCTTTCTTGCTTCTTTGGCTGAAACAGGTGCTGACGGCCTGGAGGCGCTTGAACTGCTTTATTTCGGAAGGAAGGGCGATTTAAGCCTGCTGCTGCGCGATCTGAAAGATTTTCCCATTGAAGAGCGCAAGGCCCTCGGCGCCATGGGCAACGAAATAAAAAGCGGCATGGCCGCTAAGCTCGCCGAAAAAAAAGCCGGTCTCGGCGTCGGAAAAGTAAGCCTTAAAACTTCCGCTTTTGACCTTACTATGGCGGGTTACCCTTTCCCAAAGGGCAGCTTGCATCCGCTCACGGTTACTATAAACCGTCTTACCGAAGCTTTTATAAAACTTGGGTTTTCTATGGCGGATGGCTCCCTGATGGAGGAGGATTATTACAATTTTGAAGCTCTCAATTTTCCGCCGGACCATCCGGCGCGGGAAATGCAGGATACCTTTTATCTGGATTTAAAAGACCGCTCCGGCAAGGATCTGCTGCTGCGCACGCACACCTCTACGGTTGAAATACATACCTTAAAAGACCGCAGGCCGCCTTTGCGTGTTTTCCACCCGGGCCGGGTGTTCCGCTCTGAAGCTGTGGACGCCAGCCATTCTTTTGCGTTCCACCAGATAGAGGGCTTTTATGTTGATAAAAATGTCAGTATGGCGGATCTGCGCTGGACCGTTGACGCTTTTATAAAAGACCTTTTTGGTTCTTCGGTTGAGGTGCGGTTCATGCCCTCCTATTTTCCGTTCGTGGAGCCCGGCGCCGAGGTGGAAATGTCCTGTGTGTTCTGCAAGGGGCACAATGGCAAATGCCCGGTGTGCAAGGGTTCCGGCTGGATAGAGGTTCTGGGCGCGGGCATACTGCACCCGAATGTCATGCGCGCGACCGGCTACGAGCCGCGCCAGTGGGGCGGGTTCGCATTCGGCGCCGGCATAGAGCGTTTTGCCATGCTTCTTTTCGGCATAAGTGACATGCGCGTGTTTTACGAGAATGATTTGAGGATATTAAAGCAGATATAATGAAAATCTTATACTCTTGGCTTTCTGATTTTATCGCGGCACCTCCGGCGTCGCTGGACCTGACGGCAAAACTCAGCCGCATAGGCCTGAAAACCGAATCGGTTTCCAAAACCGGCGCCGGTTTTGAGGGCGTGACGGTAGGCAGGATACTGAAAATTGAGAAGCATCCGAACGCGGACAAGCTTTCGCTCTGCGAAGTGGACGCCGGCTCCGGCGTAACGCGCGTGGTCTGCGGCGCAAAAAATATCGCCGAAGGCCAGAAAATACTTTTTGCCAAAGTGGGGGCTAAACTGCCGGGCGGCGAGCTTAAAAAGGCCAAAATACGCGGCGTGGAATCAGAAGGAATGATCTGCTCGGCCGCGGAACTGGGGCTTGCTGGAGACAGCTCAGGCATTATGGTCCTGCCTGAAAACTCCTCTGTGGGCGCCGATGCCGTGACACTTTTTGAAAAGCCGGACCTTCTGCTGGAAATAGAGATGCTGCCTAATCTCGCCTACTGCCTTTCCCATTTCGCAGTGGCGCGCGAGCTTTGCATTTTTTACGGTCTGCCGCTTAAAAAACCTGCCGTTCCCGAATTTAAAGCCGCGGCTCCCGCGCCGGTGACCATAGAAGAGCCCGGGTTGTGCGGCCGCTACGCGGGCATTGTGATAAAGAATATCCCGCCTGTAAAAACACCGGCCTGGATGGCCGCGCGCCTTTCAGCCATGGGCTCAAATCCGAAAGGCAATCTGCTCATAGACGTTTCAAATTATGTGATGTATGAGCTTGGCCAGCCCACCCATTGCTTCGACCTTGACAAACTTTCCGGTTCCGAAATAAAAGTGCGCCGCGCCCTCGCGGATGAAATCCTTGAAACTCTTGACGGCAAAACCCTGAAACTTGATACGGAGATGCTTGTTATAGCCGACCGGGAAAAACCGGTCGCGCTCGCTGGAGTTATGGGGGGGCTGCATAGCGCCGTTTCGGATACGACCTCTTCCGTGCTTATAGAGTCTGCCTTGTTTTCTGCCATGGCGGTGCGGCGCGCTTCCAAAAAAACCGGTATCAAAAGCGAGTCTTCCTATCGTTTTGAGCGCGGCATTGACCCAGAACTCCAGCTTTACGCGGCGCTCCGCCTGGCGCAGTTAATACTTGAAGCGGCGCCTGAAGCCAAACTTGAGCGAATTTCCGATGTGAACCCGGTAAAATATACGCCGGCGGCGGTGGAAGCAGACCCCGAGAGAATAAACGCCATTCTTGGCACGGAAGTCACAGAAGACAATATTTTCGCCTGCCTGAAAGCCATTTCACCCTCACTAAAGGATGAGAAGCCCTGGACCTTCTATCCTCCGGGTTACAGGCGCGACATTGAATCGGCGTGGGACCTAGCCGAGGAAGTGGCACGCTACAGCGGCTACGATGTAATACCCGTGCGCTCCAGCATGAAAATGATGAGCGCCTCCGTTACGCCCGCCTTTGAAGCGGCGGCGGAACTGCGCTCGCGTCTGGCGGCGCTTGGATTTTCGGAAGTTTATAATTACGATTTCGTTTCATTGAAGGAATTGCGTAACAGTCTGCTTAACGAAGAGGTGTCTATTTCGCTGAAAAATCCGCTTTCTTCCGATTTCCAGTTCCTGCGGCCGTCGCTGGTGGCGGGGCTTTTGAAAGCCCTTGATTATAATATCAACAGGGGCCGTAATTCCGTAGCCATTTTTGAAACCGGAACGGCGTATTCAAGGTCGGAAGCGCAGGGCAAAGAGGAAGTTTTCTGCTCGGGCCTGATATTCGGCGCTTTTCCCGCAGATCAGTTCTGGAAAGGCGGCACGGACTCCGCGGATTTCTATCATCTCAAAGGCGTTATGGATTACGCATTTTCCGGCCATAGCGGATTCCGCTTTGAAAAACCGGTGTCCGCTCCCGCATATTTTCAGCCGGGAGCTGTTCTTGAAATGAAGCTGGGCGCGGGTACAGCAGGGTTTCTCGGCCTGATAAACCCTATGGCCGCCATAAACAGCGGCTTGAAGGATGTAAAAATTTATTATTTTGAAATACAGCTCTCCACGCTTGCCAGGTCCAGAAAACAGGATTTCTGGCAGAGAGTGGCCCAGGTAAAACCGGTGTCTGTTTTCCCGGCCATCTGGCGCGATTTGTCGGTGGTGATTGAAGATAGATACGAGTGGGCGGAGCTTGAACGCGCTGTTTCAAAAACGAAGGATTTGGCTTGTGTGGACCTTATTGATGTTTATAAGGGCAAGAATATAGGCGAAAACCTGCGCAGCGTCACCATCCGCTTTACTTTTTCTTCAATGGAAAAAACGCTTACCGATTCCGAAATAAACGGCCGCATGACCGACATCCTTGAGAAATTGTCAAAAAACTTCAACGCCAAACTTCGCAGTTGATTGTAAATGATATCTTTTTCAAATTTTCACGCAAATAGTCTGGCAGGTCATGTTAAAAAGTAGCCTGACACTTTGTTATTCTTTATAGAATGTATACAGTTCATGAACTCGGTCAGCCAGCCAGCGAATATCTTTTCCGTTGTCCAGCCCATAAATAAGAGCTTTTGCAAGAAGCTCCCGGCTTTCCGGAGTTTTCCTTTTTGCCCCGCTTAATTTGACCCAGGTAGAGTCAAGTTTCTCCGCCAGTTCTTCCGCCTGACTCATTGAAGAGGCGGAAGCTCTGTGCCAGAGGCGTAAGCCGGCTATTTTTATACATCCGGAATTGGCGAAATTTGTATTAATTTCCTTTAAATTCGACAAGTCATACCAAGTGCTTATATGAGCCTTGTCGCCATGTATCAGCCCGCAGGCGGCAGCGCCGGTTTTATTGGCAACAGGGGCTTTTGGAAGCGGAATATTCCCGGTGTCCTTATTAACGCCGGAAATAGCGGTGTTAAAGTTCTGAAACGCTGCATTGTCAGCCGGCGCGTCCCTGAGGTCCCCGGGAATGCTCCTGTGCGAACCCTTAACGCAAAAAAATCCCACCGCAGCTACTATTACAGCAGTGAACGTACATTGTTTCCAGTTGTTCATAATTTTCTCCCTGATAATTCAGGATTATGATCAAAACATCGCTCTAGCCCGTATTCATAAAGAGCCGCCAGGGCAGATAAGGCGTGTTAGTCTTTTGTGGCAAGGGCCCATATACCGTAAGCTATGCCGCCGCCTATAACCGCTCCTGGTATGGCGAATGCCAGGCCACCGGCTACCATGCCGATAGCGGTGAAAGTCATGGTCATGCCTAAGCGGAGCACCTCATATCTATTTTTCTGAATGTCGTTCATCTGTTGCTGAATCTCATCCATTTTTTGGTCGTCTTCAAGTTTGGACACCTGGGATTTTAAGGTGGTGTTTTTTCTGGGTTGGGAAAGTTTAAGGGTTTCTTGCTGCGCGGTCCCTGACGGGATGGTGAAATCCAGTTTTACAGCCGTGGCTTTATTCTGAAGTTCTTTAAAGGGTTTACCGGAGAGTTCCCTTGAGGATTCAAAGCTTTGTTCTGTGGAGCCAGAAAAGCCGGCGGCCTCTAACGCTATAGGGGCAGCCATTATTGAAATGACTGCGGGAAAGGTTAAAAACACGATGGAGACAATGGCATGGTTGAGAGTAGTGTCTTTCATAATACATAGTTTAAACTGTAAATTTAGATTTTACAAGGGTCTAAAGGCCCAACCCGAAAATGCAAGAACTTGAAAGTTGAAAAGTCATACTACTACCGCTATAATACGCATATGGCCGCCACCGATATTGTCCTCACTACATTGAATGCGCGCTATGCGCACTGCTCGTTCGCTTTGCGGTATCTTATGGCTAACCTTGGGGAGCTTGAGGGGAGGGCGAAGATACTTGAGTTTGACGCAGGCCTGCGGACGCCGGAGATCATTGAAGCTGTTCTTTCCTTAAAGCCGCGGATAGTCGGTATTGGAGTGTATGTGTGGAATGCGTTGGAATGCCGGTCGCTGGTTACGGAGCTTAAGAGGTTGCGCCCGGAACTAATCATTATCCTTGGCGGCCCGGAGGTCAGCCATGAAACGGCGGAGCAGCGGATATGCCGTGACGCCGATTATGTTATAACGGGGGAGGGTGAGCTGGCTTTTGCCGGGCTGGTCAGCCGGTTGCTTTCCGGGAGCGCTCCAGTCGGGAAACTAATCGCGGCTCCGGTCCCGGATTTGAATCTGTTGGCGCTGCCTTATGCGCTTTACAGCGCTGAAGATATCGCTAATCGGGTGATTTATGTTGAAGCGTCCAGGGGGTGCCCGTTCGCCTGCGATTTCTGCTTATCCTCGCTGGATGGGGTGGTGCGCGCTTTTCCTCTGGAAAAGCTGTTTGGCGAATGGGATAAGCTTCTGAACCGAGGCGCACGCCGGTTTAAGTTCGTGGACCGAACATTCAACCTGGACATAAATACAGCGTGCGCCATACTTAAGTTCTTTTTTGAACGCCTGCGCCCCGGGCTGTTCCTGCATTTTGAAATGGTTCCTGACCGCTTTCCGGATGAACTTTACGAACTTGTAAAGAAATTCCCGGCTGGAGCCCTGCAATTTGAAATTGGCATACAAACTTTCAACGAGGCTGCTGCCGCGCGCATTAACCGCCGGCAGGATAACGCGGCAGCCGAAAAAAACATTCTCCGCCTGCGCCGCGAGACTAGCGCGTATCTTCATGCCGACCTGATAATAGGTCTGCCTGGAGAGGACTTGGCGGGATTTGCGGCCGGCTTTGACAGGCTTGCGGCGCTGGGGCCGCACGAAATACAGGTTGGCCTGCTCAAGCGGCTGCGTGGCGCGCCTATTTCCAGGCACGACGAAGAATGGGGGATGGTTTACAGTCCTTATCCGCCCTACGAACTGCGGGAAAACAAGCTTCTGGATTTTTTTACCATACAGCGGCTGCGCCGCTTCGCCCGGTACTGGGATTTGATAGTGAACAGCGGCGTTTTCCGCGAAACCGCGAAGCTAATCTGCGGCGGCGACTCACCTTTCCACGATTTTCTCGCTTTTAGCGATTGGCTTTACGGGCGGACCCGCCAGACGCATGCCATCTCCCGCTCGCGTCTGCGGGAACTGCTGCTGGTTTATCTAACTGAGGTTTTAAAACAACCCGCCGGTCCAATGGCCGCCATGTCCGAACGCGACGCGTCAAATTCAACCCGCAATTCAAAAGAACCCGGTCCGCAAAGGCAGTCAATGCGGCATAATCACAATTAAAGTCCCCGGAATTCACTTGGGTCTTTAGGCCGAAAAATATGGGACCAACGTCCCTTGTGGTTTTTTTTGCCTCCGGTATACTATAGGTATAGACCTGATGCAGTTGGTAGGTCAGTTTATAACCGGTTCAGGAGGGATTTATGAAATATAAAAAAATTTCCATTTTGCTGCTATTGGCGGCTACAACCGCGGTTTCTTATGCCCAAGGAGAATCTCCTCTGGCGCAATTAAACCAACAGGATTTGCCGCCAGTTGCCGTTGTGCCCAGTCCGGTGGCGTCGACAGCGACAACTAAGGCTCCCATAAAAAACTTCGGCGTGGCGATATCGCAAAACCCTGAGCGTGGTAAGCAGGAAGGACTGGTTTTCAGAGGCGGTGAGCCTGTGGGCGAAGTTGCATTCAGATTTCTGGGAGAACTGGGAGTTAAAACCGTGATAAGCTTGCGTGCATTACATAAGAGCGATAAAAATTTGTGTGCCGCTAACAATATGGAATGCGCGGAATACGACATGGTACCTGTGCCCGGTATGGATTTGAGCAAAAGCAAATCGTTTATGCGGGCATTCAAGCGCGCGGCAGATGAGATGGATGCGGGACGGAAGATTTTCATCTACTGTCAGGGCGGGCGCCATCGCACCTCCGCTGTAGTGGCGGCGCTAACCATACGAGATACTGCCTGTGGCAAGCCTTTTAACAGAACGGAACTAAGCAGTTATCTGGCGAAAACGCTGGATGAATATGGGTTTCACAATTCCAATGGACGTGCCTTCTTTACTGCCTGGGAAAAAGAAATACGCAGCTGGTCGGAGCATTTTGAGGATAACCAATGGCTTTGCAAGTGATTAAATAAAGTAAAAAGGCAGCAGGAGCCTTTTTAAGGAAAAGGTGGGTGCCCCCTTTTTGCGGGGGTTATTTTATCAGGGGCTCGAAAGAATTTACTACTCCCTCAAATGACGGCAGATTGGCTTTCGCTTCAGAAAAAGCGCAGTAATAGTTCAATACGAAAAAGCCGTCTCTGGCCGGCAGCACAATGTAACGCTCAAAAACCGGGATTGGTTTGTTTTTAACCTGCCGGGGTCTGGCGAAGGTGGACTTGCGCCTTTCAAACTTGCTGGCGGGCCGGCCGGCAAGCCTTATGGCCGTGACGGAGCTGTATTTATCACCCGCAAGGCCAAGGCCGACAATAGGCTTGGAATGTATTCTTAAAAATTCCTCAGCCGATTTGAACAGCTTATTGTGCCTTGCGTAGTATTTAACGGAAATAGAGGGGGCAATTCCTTCCGTCCCGGTCCGGCCGACCACATCCACGCCGTAGACCTTCCCTTCCTGTGGCGGTTGTCCCATGATGTCAAGCTTCTGCCAGCCCGCGGGCAGAACGCATTTGAAATATTTTCCCTCAGCGACATACTTTTCCCCGGACCGGGTGTTGGGCATAGCGCTCCTCTGTGCGTGGACGCTTAACGATAGCGCGACGCCGGCAGCCAGACATATCCCGATTTTCTTGATCATAACAACTCCGGCGGCGCGGCCGTATCTATGGATTTTGAAGTGTAGAGTTTGCTCTTTATCTCATCTCTCCAGCCGTTTATTTTTTCTTTATTAGCGTTTGAATCCGCGTAGGTAATAGTGTACCACTTGAACCGGGAGTTCATGGCAGTTTTCATTTTCCACATCAGCGCCTCTTCTTCCGGTTTCAACGACCCTGGAGCTGTCTTATATCTGGTTTCCAGGCTTTTAAGTCCCTTCGCGATAGAAGCGGCTTTGTCGAATTCCTTTGCGGCGCTTCCTTCAAAGGAGTCAAGATGCGTATAATTCCTGTGATTCTCTAGCCGAATGCCTTCAACGCCTTTTTCAATGAAGAGCGCTGCGTTCTCCTTGTCAAAAGGATCTAGCTTTGCCGTGTAAGCGGGGCCTCGTTTCTGCAGCTTTTCCGCTATAAAGCTGCTGTCCATTGAGAACGCTTCCGTTTCCATTTCAAACTGGTAAGGCGCTTTGCTTTTGCCTAAGAATCCCTGGAAATCTATCCCGCTTGCCGCCGCCTTGGCGCCCTGGCGCTGGTGGGTGGACTCATGCACGAAGGTAGGAGCCAGGTATTGGGACAGTTCTCGCAAATGCGGGTTTTTGGAAGGGTCGCCCTCAAAAAGCTGTTTCGGGGTCACTTCATTTTTTTCCATCCAGTCATTTACCAGTTCACTGTTAAGATTCAAAGTCTTGGCGGATGGGCTCCACCCGCCGAATTCCCCTTTAGGCCGTTCGGAAAAAGATAAATTAAGGCGGTTGGTCCCGGCTTTGGCGTATTCCGGGTTTTTGTAAAAAGCCAATATTTCATCGCCCGCTTTTGTGTCGCGTATCTCATCTGCTATTGGGCCGCGAAGATTGCCTTTGTTGTCAGCGGTCAACAGCCGCCCGGACAGCCCCTCGATCTGCTCCGGCCCCAGGCGTTGAAAAACAAAACTATCCGGCTTTTCCCCTGGCTTGGGTTTGCCCATGTCGTTAATACTTGCCCCTTCCTTGTGGAGACCGGTCTGGTCGAAAGTCTCGCCTAAATAAGCGGCTTGCTCTGCTTCCGATTTGGTTTTCAGCCCCGCGGCGGTCTTTGCCGCGCCGGAAAGTTCTTTGGACTTTTTTTCATACGGCGAGGGCGCAGCGGTTTTTTTTTCGTCTCCCATCCTGCCGATATCCATTTCCAGTTTGTGTAGTTTCGTCAAAGAGGAAAAGTTCTCGTTTGCCGTGAGATCTTCACTCAATACCGCCAGCAGTTGCGGATCGGGTTTTTTATTCAAAAATCTGGCCCAAAGGGACCTGTTGCCGTAGATCGCAGCCAGCTTATCCGTTTCTGCTTCGGCCCAAGATGAAAGAGATCCGTATCTCTGCGGTATTGTCTGCGCGTTCCATTGTACTTTGTTGTAACTGTACTCGGCGGAAGAAAGGGATTTGAGCCGGATCTCTCCCAGGCCTTCCCAGGTCCGCACGGATTTCTTTACTGTGTCAAGGCTTGAACCGGCTTCTTTACCGACCCACTCAAAAGTATTTTCCGGCCTAGGCCCAAGTTCCATGGCACAAAGGGAACAGTTGCTTTCTTTAAGCACACGCATCAGATGGTCTGCCATGACTTTTCCGGTATCGTTAGTGACGATATTTTTCAGATCCACCAGAGCGTTGTTACGGGACACTATCCGCACCGTGCGGGGAATTCCGTCCGTTGTTTCCGTTTCAGTATCTTCGTCCCGGAGCTTGTTCAAAAGCGCTGCGTTGTCGGCGTTTATTCGCTTAACGCATTCAAGAGCCGTGGCGGCGGACAGCAGCTTTTTTTCCGGTGTAACATTATCATGGCATTTCTGCGCGAAAGCCTGTTCCGCTTCCGTGAGCCGGGCAAAAGTTAAAGCGGGGGTTAGCAGTGACTGTGCAAGAAGCAGGGATACAAATATTTTGTTCATAACAAACCGCCAGTGCTCGGCAAAGCTCCTAAAGAAAGTCTAATATCAAAACATATTATTGTCAAGGCTTGTTTTCGCTCTGGCGGGGCAGCGCCGTTAATTTTTACTATAATTAGCTCATGCACAACAAGATTAAGAGGCTTGAAGAACTTGTTGAAAAGGTTACCGGGCTTCTTTCTCAGCTTGAAGAGGAAAACTCCATACTGAAACAACAGATGGAATTACTTTCTTCCGAGCGCGGTAAGGCCTCTAAAAAACCCTCCGGCGCGCGTGAGCTTGAGGAGCTTAAAGCTAAAGTCAAAAAAAAACTTTTAAGAATCTGCGCCAGGATAGAAAAAGCCTCCGAATTACAGCCCGGTTTGTTTGAGGACGAAACAGATGAATAATACAGAAACCCAGATAAAAATAATGAACCGTATCATAAATGTTTCAGTGGATGGCCTTTCGCCGCTCGAAATAAGCACCATAGCCGGCCAGGTTGAGGAGAAAATAAAGCTGATGGGGGAAAAAACAAAAATAGCCGATACTTCCAAGCTTGCCATATATGCAGCCTTTGAATTTAACACTGAACTTTATAATTTAAAACAGAGATCAGAAGTAAGCAGTGAAGCGGGAGAGAAAAAAATTGACGAGCTGGTGGCCAGGCTTGAAAAAACACTGGAGAAAAGGCTGTTCTAATCCGGAAAATTAAATCTATTTTTCCTGCTTGTGACTTGTGCTCTTGTGACCTGTGGCTTGCTTATGTCCGACCAGCTTTTTAAAGAAGAACAAAACACTGAAAATAGTCTGGATCCGATGCCGCTATCGGCGCGGCTTGCTCCTTCGGACCTTTCGGAATTTTCCGGGCAGGAGCATATACTGGGCTCCGGCAAGCTGTTACGCCGCGCATTGGAGTCGGATAATCTTAAATCAGCGGTATTCTTCGGCCCTTCCGGTTCCGGCAAGACCGCCTTAGCGCGCTATATCGCCTCAAAAACAAAAGCCCAGGTTTTTGAGCTAAACGCCGCCACCGCGGGTGTGGCCGAGCTTAAAAAAATACTTGAATTTTCAAAAGGCCTCTCGAGCGGCATAGCCCAGAAGCGCCGCGTACTACTTATCCTTGACGAGATACACCATTTTAACCGCACACAGCAGGATGTTCTTTTGCCTTCCGTGGAAAAGGGCGAGGTTATTTTGATAGGGATGACCACGGAAAACCCGTTTTTCTATATTAACAACGCTTTGCTGTCGCGTTTTATTGTGGTTGAGTTCAAGCAGCTTGAAGAAGGCCACCTGCGCGAGATACTGGCCCGCGCGCTTAGGCTGGAAGCGGGCGTTAAAAGCCTGAACGTTGAAGTTTCAGGTGAAGCCGCCGACTATCTTGTTTCAAATTCCATAGGCGACGCCCGGCGCCTTTTAAACGCCTTGGAACTTGCCGCGGTCACCACAAAGCCGGATTCAAAAGGAATCAGAAAGATAGATTTTGAAACGGCAAAAGAATCCATACAGCGGCGCAGCCTGCGCTATGATAAAAGTTCAGACGAGCATTACGACCATATCTCCGCTTTCATTAAATCAATGCGTGGTTCCGACCCCGATGCCGCGGTTTACTGGCTTGCCAAAATGCTTGCCGCCGGAGAGGATCCGCGTTTTGTGGCGCGGCGTATACTTATTTGCGCCTCGGAGGATGTGGGCAACGCAAATCCCATGGCTCTGGTGCTCGCGGAAAGCGCTTTCAGGGCCGCGGAGGCTTTGGGCATGCCGGAGGCGCGCATAATACTAGCGCAAGCCGCTATTTATGTGGCCTGCTCACCCAAGTCCAACGCTTCATACCTGGCTGTAAACGAGGCCATGGCTGAAGCCGAAAAAGGTAAGGAGCGCCCTGTGCCCATGCATTTGCGCGATGCCACAAAAGACGGCGAAGCTTTCGGACACGGCAAGGGCTACAAGTATCCGCACGATTTCCCCAACCATTATGTTGAGCAGGAATATATGCCGGAGCCAAAAAAGTTTTACCGCCCCACCGATCAGGGTTTTGAGGCAGAAATAGGCAAAAGATTAAAGAAGCTGCGTGGGGAAGATAAGCAGTCGGGAGGCAAAGCAGTCTAGACGCAAAGCAATTTAGTTTACAGGCTTTGCATCCTTGCATCTTTGCCTCTATGCGTCACAATACCATGGACCCTAAAATATATTCTGTTTCCGAACTCAGCCAGGGTATAAAGTCGCTGCTTGAAAATTCCTACCGCGAAATCTGGGTGGAGGGGGAAATTTCAGGGCTTAAAATATCGTCTTTGGGGCATACCTATTTTGACCTGAAAGACGCGGTTTCCAATATTTCGGGCGTGCTGTTCCGCAGTTTCGCCGCCGGCCTTAAGTTTGAACTGGAAAACGGCCTGCTGGTGCGCGTACGCGGCAATATCACCACTTACGACAAGCAGAGCAAGTACCAATTAATGGCGCGCGAGGTCCAGCCCGCGGGCCAGGGGCCCCTGCAGCTGGCGTTTGAGCAGTTAAAGAAAAAATTACAGGTTGAAGGCCTTTTTGATCAGGCCCGAAAGCGTTCTATTCCGGCTCTGCCGCAAAAAATAGCGGTGGTCACCTCTCCCACAGGGGCCGCCATACGCGACATTCTTTCAATCCTTAAACGCCGTTACGCAAATTTACACATAATAATAGCGCCGGTAAAGGTGCAGGGCGCGGGCTCAAAGGAAGAAATAGCCCAGGCTATAAAAGATCTCAACGATAATTTCCCGGACATAGATGTAATGCTGGTGGGCCGCGGCGGCGGCTCCATGGAAGACCTGTGGTCTTTCAACGAAGAAATAGTAGCGCGAGCCATAGCCGGCTCAAAAATACCGGTAATTTCCTGCGTGGGACACGAGACCGATTTTACCATAGCCGACTTCGTGGCGGATTTACGCGCCGCCACCCCATCGGCCGCGGCGGAGCTGGTGGTAAAGAGCAAGGTGGAGCTGGCCGCCAATATAGCGCAGCTGGAAAGACGCCTGCTCCAGAGCCTGCGCATTTATTACGAGAATCTTTCAGGCAAGTTCCGCCGTCTTGCCTCAAGCCGGGCCCTTGTAAATCCGCTGTTCCTGCTTGAAAGGCCGGTACAGCGCCTGGATAGCGCGCTTGAAGCTTTGTTCGACGGCGCAACGGATAAAATACGCCGCTCCGGAGAGAAGTTAAATTTACAAAATGAAAAGCTGAAAGCGCTCAGCCCGCTTTTTCCTCTTAAAAAAGGCTATGCCATAGTTAAAAAAGCCGACGGCAAAGCCGTAAAAAAAGCGGCCGACCTGAGCGCCGGGGACAGGCTTTCGCTGCAATTCGCGGAAGGGCGCGCCGAGGCGGAAGTAATAAAGCCGGATTCCAAGTGTGGGGAATCCGGCTTGGTCACAGGTCACAATACACAGGATGCAGGTCACAAGGCACAAGTCACAAGTCACAGGCCAGAAAACACAAGTAATGGCAAAAGAGAGAGAGGGGAAAAAGATGGGGGCGGGCCGAAACAGGAGACTTTATGGTAAAAAAAGAAAAAGCCGCGGGGTTTGAGGAGAAACTGGGCAAACTGGAAGAGATAGTCGGCAAATTGGAAGACGAAAATACGCCCATAGAGGAGTCCCTTTCACTTTTTGAGGAAGGGGTGGTAATTTCCAAAGAGCTTTCGGAAAAACTGGAGGAGATAAAGCGCAAGATAGAAGTGCTCAAAAAAGACGCCGAGGGCAAATTGAAACTGGAGAAATTTCAGGAAGATAACGATGCTTAGCCACTGCGATCATGTCTCTTAAACAGCGTCTTGACGTCGCCTGTGTGGGGCAGGGTTTTTTTGAAAGCCGCGAGAGGGCTCTTCGCGCTATTATGGCGGGGCTGGTTACCGTAAACGGCAGGCCGGCGGAGAAGGCGGGGCAGGCGGTGCGCGAGGGCGATGTTATTGAACTGGTAAGGCCTGACTGCCCTTATGTTTCGCGCGGCGGGCTTAAACTTAAAGGGGCTCTGGACAATTTTAAAATAAGCGTTAAAGGCAAAGTCTGCCTTGATGTGGGCGTAGCCACCGGCGGTTTTACCGATTGCTTTTTACAGGAAGGCGCGAAAAAAGTTTACGCGGTGGATGTGGGCATAGGCCAGATACACGAGAAAATAAAGAATAATCCCAAAGTGGTTTTTATTCCGGAAACCAACGCCAGATTTTTGAAGCCTGATTTATTTCCCGAAAAACCGGAACTTGCCGCCGTAGATGTGTCTTTTATTTCCCTTAAACTTATACTGGGTCCGGTTTTTGCCGCTATATCTCCCGGCGCCGGGGTAATAGTTTTGGTTAAACCCCAATTTGAGCTTGAGGCGAAGCACCTTTGTAAAGGTATAGTAAAAACTGAAGAGTTAAGACTGAAGGTGATAGAAGATTTGAGAAAATTTGTGTCCGAGAGTATAAAGGATTGCGAGGAAAAAGGCCTGATGGATTCCCCGATAAAAGGCGCAAAAGGCAACCTGGAATTTTTGTGGTACTTCCTGAAAAACGGCTGACAACACGAATGGCGCTAACTTAGGCCACCGTCTTTCACAAGGAAGGGGATATCCAGAAACCTTAAACAGCGGCTTATCCCTTGCGGGCGCGGGGCCTGGCGCGGAACTGGAACGCAAAACCAGGGTCGGGACACACCGTGCCCGCCCTTCGCATCCTCGCCCGCCGCGCTGCGTAAGCGGCGGGCTCAGGAGCGTTTTGCTTATCCAGTCCCGTGCCACCCGCGCAGATTATGGTTTTAGCTTTTTTTATGTAATAGGTAATCCCGCCCTTAGTTATGATACGGCGGACTCACCCGCCCGGAGGTATTCGGAGAACTTATAATATCAAAAGGCGTCTTTTATTAAGTTAGCATTATGTGCTGATAACACCGTTTTTCAGAAATATACATTGCAAACCAGGTATGAGTGACATTTACAAGAATCCTAAGTATTATGACATCGCGTTTTCATGGAGAGATATTCCCTTGGAAACGGATGTTTTTGAAGAAAGTATGCGGCGTTATTCGCGCATTCCGGTCAGGCATGTGTTTGAGCCGGCCTGCGGGAATAGCCCCCATATGGGCGAATTTATTAAGCGGGGGTATAAATATACCGGCATTGACAAAAGCAGGGCGATGCTTGACTATGCCCGGAAAAAAACCGGGCCCGGCTTTTGCGCAGAATTGATATGCGCAGATATCTCTGGTTTTGCAATCAAAAACAAGGCGGATTTCGCGTATATAATGCTGGGATCTTTATATATCAAAAGCGAAGAAGAGCTGGTTTCACACTTTGATTCGGTGTCCGGCGCCCTGAAGAAAGGCGGTTTATACTTTCTTGATTGGTGCGTACAGTTTGACTGTCCGGATGGCAAAATCCAGTCGTGGAAAAAAAGGAGCGGTAACTGCCGGGTCAAAGCCACATATTCCTGTGAAATCATAAATAAAATCTCACAGACCATCGGAGAAACCCTGCGGTTAGATGTGACAGAAGGCGTAAAACAGAAAACATTCGTCAACCATTCAGTTAAAAAAGCTATATATCCCCAAGAATTTTTGAATTTTATGGCAGGCCGCCGTGACTTTGAATTCATCGGCTGGTGGAACAACTGGAATCTTGAGGAACCGCTTACGGGTTCGGAAAAAATAGTGCGGCCGATAATAATTATCCGCAAAATCTGATTAGAGAATGGAAAATTATCAACTTGCCTGCTGCGTCTGGGAGTTCACGCTTGCCTGCAATCTGAACTGCATTCATTGCGGTTCATCAGCCGGAAAGAAGCGGGCTGATGAACTGACCACCGAAGAAGCCTTCAAACTTTGCGAAGACCTTAAAAAAACAGGTTGTCTGGGTGTGGCTCTTATGGGGGGGGAGCCTTTTTTACGTAAAGATTTCTGGCGGGTCGCGCAAAAAATACGCGGCCTCGGCATGGAACTTTCTGTAATCACCAACGGCACTATTGTTGATGAGGAAATAATAAAAAAACTTGTGCCGCTTTCCCCGCGCGCCGTGGCCGTAAGCATAGACGCGGCCGCTCCCGAAATACACGACCATATACGCGGCCGCGACGGGGCGTTCGCCGATTCCTGGAAGTTCATTGAGCTTGCACTCAAACATAACCTGCCGGTAAGCGTTATTACTACTGTGCATAAGCTGAATATAGGCGAGCTGGCAAAAATGCGGGATCAGCTTAAGGGCAGGAAGATAGCCTGGCAGGTGCAGACAGCCGGTTCCGAGGGGCGCCGCTTCTCAAAAGACTTGCTTCTGGATGAAGAGGAATTTTATTCAGTGGGCTTGTTTATTGAGGCCACCCGCCGCGGCTATTGCACGGCTGAAATGCCGGTCATAGGCGCGCATGATCTGGGCTTTAACTCAAGAATGCTTAAAAACACCTCGCTTCAGGGAAAATGGGAGGGTTGCCAGGCCGGAATTTCAGTGCTGGGTGTTCGCAGCAACGGGGATGTGCTTGGCTGCCTTTCCATAAATGACGACAAATATGTGGAAGGGAATGTCCGGAAAGCCGGCGTTTTTGAGTTGTGGAACAGCCCTTCCTCTTTTGCCTGGTCACGGCGGTTTAAACCCGAACAGGCGGGTTCCAACTGTGCTCCCTGTAAATATCTGGATTCCTGCAAAGGCGGCTGCAACGAAATGTCGCTTATGAAAACGGGGCATTTCCATAACGATCCCCGGTGCTTCTGGAAAATAGAACAGCGCCTTTTTCAGAAAGAGCTTAACAGCCCGCTTGGAAGGGCAATGCTGAAATTAAGGGGTTTCTCAGTCGGCTATGGGTTTCGGAAGCTTGCGGAAATATTCAGGGGCGAGAGATGAAATTAAATATCGGTTGCGGTTACAACCTGCTTTCCGGTTACACGAATATTGATTTAAATCCGGAGACGCCGGCTGGTAAAATAATGCCCGCGCATAATCTGGATTTTGCCGACGCGGTTGTTGAAGAAATCAAGGCTTTACAGCTTATTGAACACCTTGGTTTTTTTAAGACCAGATATTTTTTAGCCGAATGCCGCAGAATCCTGGAGCCTGGCGGACGGCTTATCATTGAAACACCCGATATCGCCAAAACTTTTGAAAATTTCCTTAATGGTGACTGCGAGGCAAAAGAAGCCGCTTTGGGCTGGGTTTATGGAAGCGAGACAAAGGGCATGTCACATCTTTACTGCTTCCCGGCGGATCTGTTGGCCGCTATCATAAAGACGGCGGGTTTTGAAATAGTTGAATCTGCCGCCTTTTATTTTCAACCGAACAGACCGGCTTTGCGTTTTATAGCCGTTAAAAAAAAATCCCCGGAAGCTGATTTAGAGGCCAATCTGCGAAAACGCCTGCTTTCGGCGGAGATTCCTTTTTTTGAAGATGAAATAATTATTTCCGAACAGGAAAAGGTGATAAAATCGCTGCTCTCGGCCCTAAGCCCTGACGAGGCCCTCCGGCAGGCGGTTTGCAGCGCGGAAATAACCGGGGAATATTTCAGTCTGAGTCCGTTTGGCAACGAAGGGAATTCCGTCCGTCAAGCGGTTTGTGACTGTCTGCTGGAAAGGAATTTGCAGGGTTATCTGATGATGCGGCTTAAAAAAAACGCGGTTAACGGTTTTTTTACCCCGGCGGATTTTAATTCGGTTTTTGCGGCGGGGCTGGACTATTTGAATCGCGTTATTTCCGGCAAGCCGCCCTTTGTGCCAGCCCCGGCTCCAAAAATAAAAATCTTTTCCCGCGCGTGCGCTGAAGATTATTGTTTCAAGAATCGGTTGTTCTGTAAATAAATTGTATAATAAAAACACAGCGGATTTAGTATTCAGTAAAATCCAAGGAGACAATAAAACATGAAGAAAGCATTATTACTGGCGTTGCCTTTGGCTGCGCTTACACTTGCGGTTGCTTGCAAAAAGCAGGAAGCCGTCCAGGCCCCTGAAGAGTCGGCCGCTACCCAGCCTGCCGCCGTTGAAGCGGCGCCTATGGCAGAACCTGTAGTGACACCTGCCGCCGAGCCTGTAGCGACACCCGCCGCCAAGCCGGCCGCGAAGAAAGGCAAGTAATTATCTTAGGCCGTTTTACCGGCGGACGTTTTAAAGCGTCCGCCGGTTTTGTTTGTGTGCGCGCGTTATGCGCGTACGCCTGGGGATAAAATGAAAAAGATTTATGAGCTTGGTGCAAAAACCGGTTTAAATGCGTGTGAACTGAATAAAATAGCGAAATTCGGGGTTTTGGGCCTTGTGGCGCTGGCGCTTGCCCATTTGGCAGCGTGTTTCAAAGACAATAAAGCCAGCCTCAAGCCCGCACAGCCAGCCGCCCAGTCGCAGCCCTCAGTTCAGGTGCAGCCCGCCGCCCAAGAGCAGCCTTCCGCCCAGCCTCAGCCAAAAAATTTGCAGGAGCTGGCTAATTCCATAAATGCCAGCACTGATACGGCAAATCCCATAGATCGCGGAGATGCCGGACAGAACTGCGGCCCCTATCCGGGATATCCATGCGGCACCCGCTATTACACCGTAAGCGCGTCGGATTTTAAAAATTTTTGCGACAAAAATTTTTGCCGTTAACCCCGCCCTAAAGGGCGGTAAAACCGTGCGGCAAGAGGGTGAAATGTTGTAAAACAACATTTCATTTGTCAAACACCATTAGCGTTTCCGCGTGCGGAGTGTTGGGATAAAAATCAAAGCCGGCCGCGCGGATCAGCTTATATTTTTCAAGAAAGAAGGCGGCGTCCCGCCCCTGGGTGATGGGGTTGCAGGACAGGTAGATTATCCTTTTCGGAAGCAGTTCCATTATCTTTTTTACCACCTTGTTGTGCAGCCCGGCCCTGGGCGGGTCAAGCACAAGAATATCGGCGCCCTCAAGAAAGGCCGCGTCGGCCTTTTCCGACATGGAGCATAAAATTTCAAAATGTGAGGCTTTATTGGCGGTTGCGTTAAGGGCCGCGTACTTCGCGGCGCCGGGCACCGACTCCACCGCATAAATTTTGTCCGCCATGTCCCTCAGAGACAGGCCTATGGCTCCCACGCCGGAGTAGAGGTCTATCAGCTTGCCGCATTTGAAAGCCGCCTGCCGTATTTCCTTAAGCGCTTCTTCAAAAAGATCAACATTATTCTGAAAGAAACAGTCAAAGCCGTAGGAAAGCTCCATGCCAGCCACTTTTTCGGTTACAAAATCGTTACCCCACGCGCAAAGAATTTCGTCCGCCGAACTCATGGGGCTTAAGGGATTGGAGTAAACCGCCATAAAGCCGTTAAGCCCCGGCAGTTTTATTTCAGGCAAAGTTATGTCCCTGCGTTTAAGAAATAACACGGCTATGCGCTCGCCGGTGCGTTTGGCTTCCCTGAAAATAAGGGTTTTTAAATCCGCCGTTGAAAGGCCGGTTTTATTCAATATTTCAAGTATTTCAAGCGCGAGGGCGTTCGTTTTCTCGCTCATAAGGGCGCAGCCGTTGCTCAGAATATATTTTTCCCTGAAGCTGCCGCGTTTGTGGAAAGCGAAAGCCAGTCTGCCTTCGTGTTCGGTGAAACTGTATTCTATTTTTGTGCGGTAGCCGAAGATCTCTTTGGCTTCGTAAAATTTATCCAGCCTTATGGTTTCTTTTGTGGTCTGATAAAGCAGGTCTTCAATCAGGCCTTTTTTTGTTTCCGCCTGGCAGGGATACTCCATTATCTGCCAGGGGGAACAGCTGATGTAATGTTCTTCTTTGGCCGGCACGCGTTTTGGTGAGGGAGTGATTATTTCAACCAGTTCCGCCTCCATGAAGTTCCGTTTTTCAAAAGTTATCTTAACTCTGGCGGTCTCGCCAGGCAGGATTCCGTAGCAGAACACCACTTTGCCGTCATAACGTCCAAGCGCTTTTCCCTCGCCGACTATTTTTTTAAATTCAAGTTCGATTATATCGTTTAGCATAGAGAATATAATACAAAAAATATTTTGGCATAAAAATCGCCCTGTGGCGGGTGGAGGAAATAATATGGATACAAAAACTATAAGAGAGCATCAAATCAAAAGACTTGACAAACACAGCCAGACTTTCCGCAGGCTTTTTAGGCGGGAGATAAGCGAATATTACACCCCGGCACCGATGATTTCTGTTTTCGACCTGTTCCGGTTCTTTGCGGATTTGCATGTGCCTTCAAGGGTTGACAGAAGGGATTTTGTGAGCCGGAAATACGGCTCCGAAGCGGTGGACTTAATTGACGAGATACTGCCATAACCCGAAAATTGCCACAATTTTCGGGTCCAAGGGAGGTCCCCCACTATCCGGACTAAAGCCGCCTCGTCCGCAAAGTCAACCGCAGCCGGACGTTCAGGTGGTGGGAATATAGTAAACATTCCGGCTTGCATTTTCGTTTGAAAATACATATTTTCAAACGAAAATATTTTTCTTTTCATTATTTACATTTTCAAGGTTAAGGGCAATGTGCTAAAATCAAAAAGGCCGGGGTAGAGGGTGCGGAAATAAACAACTCCTTCCCTAAAGTCTATTCACTCGTCCCCATATGTTTGCCTTTGCGTGGGTTTTGATATGAAAATAAAAAACGAATATAAGTTTATCGTTTCCGTAACCTTAATGTTCCTTCTGCCGTTCTCAATTCTAAGCGCCCATTTTCTTAACGGAGCCAGGGAACTGCTGACTAAAAACACCTTGTCTTACCTGGAACTTCGCACTAGAACCGCTTCGGGCATTCTGTCCTCGGTGTTGTCCATCAACTATGATCTGACAAAAATAACCGCCGTCAAAGAGTTTTACACTTCAACCACCGAAGGAAAAAAATCTTTTCTGGAACGCAGAATGAAAGAGAATCCGAGCGTATTCTCCGAATTTTCAGTGCTGAACAGCTCAGGCCGGGAAATAGCGCGAGCCGGCGCCGCGTCTCTTAAGGATCCAAAAGATTATTCAAAAGAAGCCGTATTTAACGCGGCGGTCCAAAGCGCGCAATCCGCCGGCGCTGTGGAATTCGGAGATTATACCCCACCCGCGCTTGTGCTTATAGAGCCGATATCGTCCGTTATGGGCGCCAAACCAGATTCTTTTCTGCTGGGCCGCCTCAGTCTGGCCTATCTTGGAGAGTTGGCGAGGCTTATGGGCAGGAATTCCTGGGGCAATTTCGGCCTTTTGGACGGCGGAGGGCAGATAATAGCCGATTCCATGGGCCGCTCCATAATCACACCGGGCCTGAAAGCTCCGCCTGAAGTGCTTAAAATGGCGGCGACGGCCTCAGATAAAGAACTTACCAGCTTTATGAGCGAAGTATTTTTCAGGGGGCGCACTTATCTGGTTTCGGTTTCCGCGGTGGGCGGCACTCAATGGTGGGTTTACGAAATTATGGACGCGGCCGATATGCCCGCCTATACCAGTTCCGCGTGGGCCAGGCGTGTTGTGTTTTCCGGTATTGGGCTCATTATAATGTTCGGTTTTATTTCCTACAAGCTAGCCCGTATCTGGCTTGTGCCGGCCAAAGACAGGGGGTAGCGTTGAGAGTTATGAGTTGGGAGTTTTAAACTCATAACTCTAAAACTCTTGAACTATGAACGTAGGTCTTTTGGGTAGTTTCCAGGGGGTCTTTTGCTCTTGAAAAAACAATCTCTATACTATATAACTTGGGCATGGGAGGATTAAGGACAATGGATTCATCACTCTTTCTGAAACTGCTGTTTTCCGCTTTGTTAATCGTGCCTTCCGTGGTTTTTTCTTCTCCGGAAACGGAAAGACAGGCCGCCGCTTCGCTCTTTGACGGTTCAGATGCCGCTTACACTGTTGACTTGCAGCGCGTGTATGGGAAGAGGGATTCAAACACCCAGTTCCTTTTACAGGTGAAGGAAATTATGTCTTCCGGCGCGTGGGACGGCCCCATGCCGCAGGCTCGGCAGTTTATGTTCAGAAATGACAAAGAAGGCTGGTCGGCCCAGGCGCAAAGCGTGGGGCTTGAGGGCTTTTTATGGACTAAAAAAGAGCTTGAGGGAAAATACGGCGCTGGGCCTTTTCTGCACCACATGAACGATTATTTTGTGTTTTTGAACGATCTGCTTAAAGATGTTTCCTGGACCACCGACCTGCGGGACTCGCTTAATAACCTGAAAGTTTCACCCATGTCGCCGGTGGAGAAAAACGCGCGGCTTAACGCCATCCTTGAGAATTATGTGTCGGGTCTTCAGGCGAATATCGCCAAATACGACGCCGCCGCCTGGGCGAAGAAAGCCCGCATTTACGAGCTGTTTCCACGCGCTTACAACCTTGCCGGAAGGCGCTCCGCGCAGGGTTTCAAGTCCCCGGCGGATCCTTCCAAAACGCTTTTTTTCCGGGATTTCAAGGCTTCGGATTTTGATGTGATAAAGCGCATGGGCTTTAACGCCGTATGGCCCATGGGAATACTTCCGATAGGCGTAAGGGGCCAGACGGGCGCCGGAGGCGGCTCGCCTTATTCCATAAGCGATCATTCAGCCGTCAATCCTGATCTGGGCGCCGAGGATGATTTTAAAAAGTTTGTTACGCTGGCGCATCAGGCCGGGCTAAAGGTGATAGTTGACTTTGTGGTCAACCATACTTCGCTTGATTCAAAATTGCTGGCCGAGAGCCCCGACTATTTCGTCAGTTTTCGTTACGACGGCGCCTGCCCGCGTGACGGGTATTTTGACTATTACTGGCAGGGCGCCAGATATTGTGTGCATCACGGCGGATTTGAATACGGCGGAGGAGTTTCAAGCTGGATAGATACGGCCCAGGTGAATTACTCAAACCAGGCTCTGCGTGACCGCATGACGACTATTGTGAAAAGCTGGGTCACAAAATTTGACGTTGATGGTTTCCGTGTGGATATGGCTTACCTGGCGCTGAACAATGTTTTCTCCCGCACCTGGCAGAAGTCAATGCCGCATGATGAATTTTACCGCCAGCTTATCTGGACGGTTAAAGCGGCCAAGCCTTCCGCGGCTTTCATGGCTGAAGCCTACGCTTACCAGGAAGATCTTTCAGCCACCGGCTTTGACACCATCTACAGCAAGTACGAAGTCAGCCGGCCGGAAGGGCAGACCGGCTGGTATGACGCCACCTCCGGCGGAAACGGCCCTGCCGAGGCCGGCGCCATCAATCGAGCCGCTTTTCTGGCCTGGCAGCGGGGTGGGGCCGGTTCGGTGGTATTTTTAGGCAATCACGACGAGCCCGCTCCTGAAACCGTTTACGGCAGGCGGCTGCCGGCGGCGCTTATGCTTACAATGCTCTATCCCGGGTCTGTAATGGCTTACTCCGGCGCCGAAATAGGCTACAACTCGGCTATACCGACTGAATCAAAACCGCTTCCTTTCAGCGCTCCCTGCCAGATAAACTGGTCCGCCGGCGACTCCGGGGTAAAACAAACCTACCAGACAGTTTTTTCCGCCGCCGAAGCTGTTAGAGAGCAGCTTGGGGATTATGACATACAGCCGCTGTGGCCTCCGCGCGGGCAGAACTGGGTGGGGTATGTACTTAAGTCTAAAACGGTTCCGGGACTTAAAAAAGCGGTTATAGGCAATATTACCTGGGATTATACCGCGGCAGACATTCCCGGCTTCAATTTCAGCTCCGGCCTGCAGAGCGGGGAATACCGGATTATAGATTTGCTAAAATAATGGGGGAAAAGGGACTTCTTTCCGTTTGTCAATCTCACACATATCACAAGAGGTTTTGTGTTGCGCGCTAACCCACACTTGATAGAAATAAATGCCAGACTCTGGCTTAAGGACCTGCGTAAGAAATACGGCATGGCCGACATGACGCTTTCCATAGTGCCGGAGGATGAATGGCTGGGCCTGAAACACCTGGGTATTGATATGGTGTGGCTGGTGGGCGTGTGGCTGACAAGTCCGGAATCTGAGCGCATTGCCCGCGAGACCCCGGGGCTGCTCGAAGAAATAAAAAAAATCTCGCCGGAGTTCACAAACTCGGCTATAGGCGCGTCGCCTTACGCCGTATTCACGTATCAGCTTAACCCTGAACTGGGTTTTGAATGGGAATTAAAGGCCCTGAAAGAAAAGCTTAATTCCCTGGGCATGAAGCTGATAGTCGATTTTGTTTCAAACCATACCTCAAAAGACAATCCGTACCTTGACCAGGCGCCTGAGTGCTTTATCAGGGGCGGCGAAGAAGATTTTAAAGCCCACCCGGGCTGGTTTTTTACCCGCGAGATAAGCGGGGTGAGGAATTATATCGCCTACGGGCGCGACCCGAATTTTCCGGCCTGGACCGATACCGCCCAGCTGAATTATTTTAATCCCGCCACCAGGAAAAAGATGCTTTCCGTGCTTATGCGGCTGGCTGAAATGTCGGACGGCGTGCGCTGCGACATGGTAATGCTTACCCTGAACGACATACATGAAACCACCTGGGGCTCCCTTCTCGGCAAGGCGGGTTTCAAGAAGCCGGAGCGCGAATTCTGGGACGACGCCATAAAATCAGTGAAGGAAAAACATCCGGAATTCATATTCCTGGGCGAGGTTTACTGGGGGCTTGAATGGCGCGTGCAGCAGATGGATTTTGATTATACATACGACAAGGTAACTTACGACCGCCTGCGCTTTTTGGGGCCCCAGGAGGTTAAAGGGCATTTGCGCGCGGAGAAACTTTATCAGAAACGCTCTGTGCGCTTTATTGACAACCATGACGAGCAGCCCTCTTTGACAGTGTTCGGCCGCGAAAAGGCGTTTGCGGCGGGCGTTATCATTTCAACCATTAAAGGCCTGCGCCTGTATAATGAAAACCAGCTGGATGGCATCCGCTTCAGGGTGCCGCTGCAGCTTAAGGACATGTATAACCGCGTTCCGGACATGGCGGTCAGGAAATTTTATGAAAAGCTTTTAAAAATAACCGACCATCCCGCTTTCCACGGAGGAGAATGGAATTTGCTTGAGGTGAACCCCTGTTCACCTCAGAACGATACAAACCGCAATATACTGGCCTGGAGCTGGGTGCAAAGGCGCACTATGAAAATAGTGGTGGTTAATTATTCTGCGCTTGAGTCCTGCGGGATAGTGAATGTGTCAGTTAAAGCGCAGGGCGAGAATGCCGCAATTTTTGAAGAGATTTCAGACCGCTTTTTTTCCTTCAAGGCCGAAGAAACCGCCTCCGGCCTTAAGCTCCAGCAGATGCCGCCCTATTCTTCCTATATTTTTGATGTGGAGTTTTAAAGTCACAAGTCTCAGGTCACAAGTCACAAGTAAGAAAAATTGAAAATTCCTTTTCTCTCCGCTTTCAACCCTCAGCTAAACGCCTATCCTGTTTCCCACTTGTGACCTGTGACTTGTGGCTTGTGACAGCAAAAGGAGCGAAGCTCCTTTTGCTACGGCTCCCTCGCAAGTGTAAGCGCAGCCACCCTTTTGGCTCCGTGTTTTTTTAATTCCCCCGCCAATTCCTCCAAAGTGGAAAGCGTGGTGGCGACATCGTCTACCAGCAGAATATCCCTTCCTTTGACCAGTTCCGGCCGGGTTATTTTAAAAGCGCCTTTCATATTGCCGGCCCTTTCCTCTTTTGAAAGCGAGACCTGGGGTTTTGTGTTAAGCGCGCGCGCGGCCGTATTTTCAAGCAGAAAAAGATGTTTCGCGGCGGCGAGTTTTCCCGCCAGCAGTTCCGACTGGTTGAACCCGCGTTCCTTTTTTTTGGACGGATGCAGCGGCACGGCCAAAACAAATTTATAATCCTTTAACTCGGTGAAGCGGTCAAAAGTGTCCGCCATGGCTTCGGAAAGGGGGACGGCCAGACTTTCCATCCGGGAATATTTGAAGGCGTGAATGAGAGAGCGCAGCTCGGAGTTGAAAATAAAGGCCGACCGAGCCAGGTCAAGCGCCGCGCCCGCGCTTTTTTGTCCCCGGCAGTCGTAGCAGGTGGCGCCGCCGTATTTCAGCGGCAGTCCGCAGCGCGCGCAGTGCAGTTCCGGCAGCGGCTCAAGGGCGCTTTCGCAGACACTGCAAAGCGCCCTATCGCTTTCCCAGGGAAGATCTTTAAGGCAGTGAAGGCAGGTTTTAGGGAGCAGAATGTGTAATAAATATTTTCCTATGTCTGTGAAATTGAAGTTCATATTTATAGGGAATAGGGGCTAGGGTATAGGGGGTAGGGAAGGAGTTCCTTATTCCCTAATACCCTATCCCCTGTTTTTTAGAACTGGAACGTCAGCGTGCTGCCCGCCTGGTAGGAGAGATATTCCTCCTCCTTTAGATATTTGTGCCAGAGCCGCTGCAGCCCCATATTAAAAGTCATGCGCAGATTTTTCGCCAGTTCATAATCGGCGCTTGAATTCAGAGAGAACAGCCTGTTGTTGTCGGCTATTGTAATAGGCGATGTTTTTATGGCGTAACTTAAAGTAGTGGTCCAGACTATACGGTTTGTAAGCACCAGCGTGCCTTTGAAGAACGGCAATTTCAGGCCTTTCGGTATCTGCAGATCGGTCTTAATTAGAAGGCTGGGAGTAAGGGTTACGGTGTTCTGGCTGGTTACGCCGAGCGCGCCTTTTGCCACATCCGAAACATAGTCCACTTTCGGGGTGAACCGGAATTTTTTGTAATCCAAAGTGCCTTGCAGGGTGGCATCGTTGTGTACCGAGCTTTGTACCATCTGGCGGGCGTTCAGATCCTTCTTGTTAGCTTTGCGCAGGTTATAGCTTAAGGCAGTGTCCATATAATTCAGCAGTTTAAAGCGCATATCCATCCCATAGGTGTCCGCGGCGTCCAAACTTATCCTGACGGCTTCATTCGTGTTGTGGGAGTATTTTAGGTTTATGGTTGCGTTCTGCGCCCATTTCCTGGTGTGGGTAAGCTTTTCAAACTGGGACAGTGAAACTATCAGGTCCGGGAATGTGCGGTTTATGCTCTTTGAAACGGTGCCGGTGACCTCGGAGCGCTGCACCGAGTTGGTAAAGCTGTTGGTCAATGACATTGTGTTTAAAGCGGCAGCCGCTCCCTTGAGAGAGAAGCCCTCAAAGGGCTGCCAGCGCTGGGTGGAATTTATCGTGTCGCGCATGGTTATTGAATTGCGCTGGGCGAACCGGTTTTTGGGGTGCAGCGTAGAACGCAGCCACAGTTTTGAGCGGGTGTCGTAATCTTTTTCCACATTCTGCCAGGAGTCGCCGTCCTGTATCTGGTAATTGGAAGACAGCATCATAGAGCGCAGCAGTTTGTTAGACGGCATGAGGCTGTTCGCGTTAAGCGTAAGACTTACTCCTCCCTGCGCGTTGCGGGTCACCGTTTTTATTTCGCCTGAGTTGAATACCGCCGAAGACTGTACTATCGTCACGGTGGTCACATTAAGGTTGTTGTTTTCCATGGTGGTGACGGAGTAATTAAACGACGGATTAAGCCACTTGAATATCAGGAAATTGGAATTAAGTTCCACGGTCTGCTGCAGAGATTTAGGATAGCTTTCTCTGGTTGCGGGCAAGGAAAGCGTGGTGCGTTTCTCTTTCACCTGCTGCAGACTATAGCCAGGGTTCAAAGATGAGCCGTTCCATGGCACAAAGGTGAGTTTCGCGCCGTAGCTGGCGGTCAGTTCATCCGTGCCGAAGAGACCCGCGGTGTTAAGCAGCTTGGAGGCGTCGTAATTTACCCGGCTGCGACCGAACGAATAGTTCAGGTTCAGCGATTTTGGCAGGATGAATAAGTTAACGGGCACCGGGTAAGAGAGGCTGGCGGTGTAAAGGTCTTTGTCATCGCGCCGGCTGAGCAGGCTGTAATCCGTCCTGTTTTTTGAGTAATTCAGGCCGAGTTTCGGCAGGGCCGGAATGTTTAAAGCGCCGGCGGCAGTGCCGTTAAGGGTTTTTACCCGTCCCTGCTGGAGCGAGTTCACCAGGTTGTTTGCGCCCGTGGTTAAAGTGTTCGGCGTTACGGTTAGCTGCTTGCCGGCCGTGAAATTCATGGGGAAGAAGGAAAACCGCGTAAAATTAAGGTAACCGGTATCCTGCTCGTTGTCCTGGTTCGTGACGGCCGATACCGGGGTCTGGAAACCGCGGTCAACGTAACGGTGCTTGCCGCCGAAACTCATCCAGCCGGGCACTTCAAAATTGCCTTCAACCTTCCGCGCGTTGCCGGTGCGGGTGATGGGTTTGGCCAGGTGTATTTCATTTATATAAACCATGCCGCTGTGCGAGGAACCGTCCGCCGTTTTTATGCCAAGCAGCATCTGGGATATCTGCTGCAGGCTCGGGGAGCCTGTTGAGGAAACCACCATATTCGCGCTGTTGGAGCCGTTTACCCAGACATCAGGGACATTGTCGCCGGTCAGGTCTTCCTGGTCTATGGTAATAAGGCGCCAGCCGGTATCTATCTGGCGTATCGGCACCTCAACCCTGAAATTATTGATGCTGTCGCCCAACTGCAGATAAAAACTGGCGCCATTGTCCAGCCCCTGGGGATTGATGAGGAAGCGGAATTGTTGGTGCTGTGAAATATCAATGGGCCGGGTGAATTTTCTGTAAACATACGCGGTAGAGGTGGAGGCGATATTGGAATAATTTATTGAGAGCGTCTGCTCCACCAGATTTCTGGAATTGTTCGCGGCCTGCTGATCTGAAATTGAGCCGTAGAGTTCGTCAAATACGGTTGAGGCGTCCCCGCCGGCCGAAAAAATAGGAGTATAGCCCGGGTTGTCCACATTATTTACCGCGAGTGTCTGCAGCGATCCCGTTGTGGTGCTTTGCTGTACCGACCAGGTGTTTCCCACGGCAGCCAGGCGCGCTATCTTTATAACGCCGCTGGTCGCTCCACCCGGAGTCTGCGTAAGGCTTAGGCGCACCTGCTTTATGTCGCTCCATTTGTAGCTTTCTGTCGAGGCTATGGGCATGGGCGCCTGCAGCGTGCGCCAGCCGGAAAAATCCACTTTGCTTTTAGCGGATAAGTCCGTGGTGTCATTGAAAAGCGAGGCGTTTACATAGCCAAAATCTCCGCCGGTGAAGTCCTGGGCGTCCAGGCGGCCGTTCCTGTTCAGGTCTTCCGAATCCAGGCGGCCGTTGCTCGCGCCGTAGCGCGCCTGGGACAGGCCCTGGGGAGCGTAGAGCCAGCCGATGTCCTCAGCGGAAGACACCTGCCCGTCGCAGTTCAAGTCTTCGTTTTTCGGGGCGTTTACAAGCGACAGGCCGCTAGCGCAGGTGAAGTTCTGCCCGCCTGTTCCGTCGGCGTCCTCATTTACCTGGCCGAAGTGTATGTTAAACTGCGGCCCGGGTGTTCCGGCGGAATTCTCGCCGTACATAACAATTTCAAGCGCGGTTTTTTGCGAGAAATCAAGCCCCGTGGCCGAAAGGGGATAAACCATGGAAACCTCAGAGGAGATATTGAAATCATAATTGACGGTCAATACCTGCTGTGTGCCGTCGGAGGTGGCTTGCGGGTTGATATCCCGGGCTTTCACATCCGCGCTGTTCCAGTTTAGGGCGTTCGGATCGGCCGGTCCGCGGGTGGGGTTTGCGGTTATAAACCAGTAATTTTTGTCCAGTGTGGGCGCGTCTTCCTGTTTCACGCCCTCCATATTGTCTATCAGGGCGTAATCGTTTAAATTGGGGTTTGTTTTTGACTGCGCAACCTCGCCAGTCAGGTTTATTTTCAAGCCGAAGATGTTCAGGTCTTTTAACTGTGCGTCGCCTTCATAAACCGTCATGCTGTTGGTAAGATCGGTCACGGTGGGCACTGAATTGGATTTTATGCCGCCCTGGTAAAGCAGGGTTGAGCCGAAAGAGATATGTTTGCCGAGATCATAGGAAAGCCGCCCGCCGATCAGCGACTGGTTGCCCACGCCGCCGAAGGGCGCGACCTCGTAGGTCAGCCCGATTTTAGAATTCTGCGTTATCTTGTCCGGGTAGTAGAAAGTAATAAAGCCGGAATCGTAATCTATAAAGTAATCCTGGTTCCGGGCAAGTTTCACTCCGTCCACCATCACGGATTCCGATTGTAAAACAATGCTTGGCTCAAGCAGGAAAGTTTTAAAACGGTAATAATATTCTACCCGTATCAGCCGTTTTGAGGAAGGGGAGGCCGAATATAACTGCGGGTCGGGGGAGGAGTCCGCGGCGGATGTTCTGAACGGATGTCTAAGGGTTATTATGCCCTGGTCGAAGTCCACCTCCATGTCGTTCGGATAAGTTTGCAGCACGTCCAGGTTGGTTCCCACATCATTGCGGTTCTGGTCTTTAACCCTGATGGTAAAATTCCCTCTCCCGTCATCGTGCACAATATTTGTCTGGCCTATGGAGTAATAAGTCTTCAATTCACGCCTGTAGCCGGTCTCAAGCGGCCCGGAGGTTGTTGATATGTATATATCGCTCGGTGTTTTTATCAGCTTCAAAAGTCCGTCCCCCATGGTATCAACGGCGCTTGAGGTGGAATTTTGCGCAAGTTTTGTGCCGTTTGCGTTTTCATAATTTATGATAATCGCGTCCTGCGGGTTCATGGTCCGGTTGAAGGTCACTATGCCCTTCACATAATCCATCACATAGTCCACGCCGGGGTTCAGAAGAAGGAAACGCCCGGTGTAAGTGGATGTGGGCACATCCAAATCGCTGGCGGTAAGGCCTACAATGGTTATGTTGTCAACGGGCGACTGGGTCTGCTGGTCGATATAAATCTTTTCAGACCCCGCCTTTATCGGCAGGCGGCCGGACGCGGCGTTTCCCGCGGCATCTCTGAAAGCCGCATCATAATACTTGCGGCGCAGGTAATTGGTGTCAAGCAGATCCACGCCCTGAAACTGGGTATTACCTGTGAATTCTTTTGTTTTGGTCAGGCCTTTGGTGCGCGAACCCACGAAAGTCATTTTGAAGCGGTTGCTTCTTAGGTCCGCTCTTATGCCGAACAGCTGCTTATTGTAAGAGACGAATTCCGTGGCCGGCAATGAAAGATCTATGTCGCCGAAAGAAACATTCTGCACCACTTCGTTCGGGTCGCCCTGATAAACCACCGAAATGTCCTGCTTGTCCTGCTTAGTGTCGTCGTAGTCCACATTAACGCTGATTTTCTGGCCCACCTTGCCCTGCATCCGCACCTGCATCTGCTGTGTTATTTCAAAAAGGCTTAACGATTTGGGCCTGGTAATTGTTTTCTGGTCGGACATAAACGTCTTGCCGCTGTAATTGAGCGAGATTACCTTTCGGCCCGTAACGGAAAGAGAGGTCCCTGAGTCTTTAAATTCCACTTCGGGGGGGAGGACGCCGGGGGTGGCGGTTGAAAAGGCCAGATCGGCTTTTGGGAGATAGCTTTTCCCCGGAGCCCGCCCGGTCTCTATGTACGCGCGTACCCGGTTCCAGTCTTCCTGAGAATAGCCTGAAAGGGGACGATCGCTTCCCATGTTTTCAAGTGAGGAACCCCGCGCCGGGGCGGTGTCTGTCTGCGCGGCGTTTGGAATTTGTTCGGGGTCGGGGCGCTCAAGCAGCAAAAAACGACCGCCGGCGCCTGTTGCGGGCGCCATAAAACTGTCTTCAGCCCGGGCTTGTGACAAACCCTGAAGCAGGCAAAGGGAAATCAGCGTTAGATATAATGGTTTCACTATTTTCGCTTTCCGGGCGCAAAGGGTTTGCGACATAATAATGCAAACCCGGTTTATAATATAATATAGTTAATCGGCGACTAACTCAGGCAGCAAGGAGCCAGGAAGCTGCCTGCGGCTCGTTTAATCGGCTATTCTGAATTCTGACTCCTGAATTCCGTCTACCTGAGCAGCGACACAGACACTATAATAGAATAAATAAATGCGAATTCCCATAGCCCAGCGTTACATCCTCCTCAATTTCGCTAAATTCTTCGCGCTTTCCCTTTTTATTTTCGCCGCGCTTTTCCTGATGCTTAATTTTGTGCAAGTTGTAAACGCGGGGGTGCTGGGCGGCTTCTCCCTTTATTTTCTCGCCAAAAGCATGGCCTATCTGATGCCTAATATAGTGTCCATGTCGCTTCCGCTGGCTTTTTTGCTTGGCCTGCTCTTGAGCCTGGCGCAAATGTCGCAGGAGGGGGAAATAGTGGCTCTTCGGGCGGGAGGATTTTCTTTCTCAAATATACTTTCAAGTGTATTCTCCCTGGCTGTTTTATGCTCCATCCTGCTTATGGCCGTAAACAACTGGCTGGGGCCGAAGGCCTTAAAAAAATCCACCGACTACACCATTTACATGCTCAACCGTGTGACTAAAATAGAACTTAAACCGCGCACTTTTCAGAAAGTTTCAGACTGGGTGATTTATTCCAGGGAAGTTAACAACATCACCGGGAAACTGCGTTATGTCCATCTGATAAAACGCCTGCACAAAGGGGAAACGCCGGTTTCGGTCGCTAAGATAAATTCAGCCGAAGGCCATTATGAAATGGTGCGGGAAAAAGGCATGGAAATAACGCTTGCGAAGGGCCAGTTTATCCAGACCGACTACAAGGATGACGAAAAACTTCTTTATGGCGAATTTTCGTCGTATAAAACGCTTTTGCCGTTCGTCTCGGGGAATGTGGATCATCGCGCCTTAAGTCCCATGGAGTATTCAAGCCCCGATCTTTGGGGCAGGCTTAAGGCCGGAGTGCTGAACGCTGAAAACGCGGCCCGCTACCGCGTGGAGATAGTTTCACGCTTTACTTTTGCCCTTACGCCGGTGGTCTTTTTCCTTATAGGCGCTCCGCTTGGAGTGGTGCTTGACAAAAAAGGCCGCTCTGCCGGATTTTCGCTCAGCCTGCTTATAATCTTTTTTTATTATGGCCTTACGCTTACCGGGGTGGTGTTGGCCAAAAAATACAGTTTTTTGTTTCCGTGGGCGGTTTTTACTCCGGCCGTAATCGTAGCGGCGGCGGGCCTAAGGCTCTGGAAAAAACGCCTGTATGCAAAGTAAAGTATATTTATGAATAAGACTTTTCCCCGTTACATCGCGCGAAGTTTCTGGGGGCCTTTCATCTTGGGCCTGGGTGTTTTTACGGGACTGCTTTTGTTCGGCAGTTTTTTCGATAGACTCAATACTTTTATGAAAAGCAGCGCCGGTGGCTGGCTGCTTGGGAGGTATCTGCTTTATCAGCTGCCCTATTTCCTGGTAAAAATGACGCCGATGGCCACGCTGCTGGGGATTTTATTCGCTTTAAGCGGAATGCTTTCGCGGGGTGAATGGAAAGCGGGCATGGCCGGCGGCTGGCGTCCGTTTGAAATGCTCAAACCGCTTCTGTTCTGTTCGGTAATGGCCGGCGTATTCCAGTTGTGTCTGCAGGAGGCCGTAGCTCCCCGGCTTTACATGCGCTCGGAATTTATTTTTGAAGGCAAACTGCGCGGAAAGGAAAACTGGCAGGAACTGGTTAAAAAAGATGTTTCTTTTTCAGCTGGGGAGGAGGTTTTTGTAACCGCCGATGTCTTTGACGGGAGGAAAAACTTTATGGAGCGGGTGGTCGCCAATATTTATCGTGACGGCAGGCTTTTTGTTGAAATAAACGCCCGAAAGGCTTTGTGGCAGGCGGCTGAACGCCGCTGGCTTTTTGAGGACGGAGTGCTTATAAATTACGACGCAAGCCTGAAGCCGTCCAGTTCCAGATTCACTATTTATCAATCCGGTATTTCCGTGCCGCCCGACAGCCTGGTGCTTGAAAGGCTTGTCCCGGAGGGCGTTTCAATAGCGGACCTTCTGCGGCGGATAAAACGTCTCAGCGCTGTGGGCTCTGCCGTTGTAAGCGAGCGCACCCTTATTTACTGCAAGCTGGCGGCGCCGCTGGCGAACCTTGTGATGGCCCTTATCGGCGCCATGATGGTGCTGCTCATCCGCGGCGGCAGCCGCATTTTAAACTTCGGTCTTGCCGTGGTTGTTGGCTTTGTGTTCTGGGCGGCGATAATAACCGGGCAGTCTTTCGGCAACGCAGAGCTTTTACCTCCGCTTGCGGCCGGTTTCGGGCCGCTGGCGCTTTTTGCCTTTTTTTCCCTTTTCGGCCTGAAAAAAGCCAGGGTGTTCTAATCCAAAAAACCCGCCCGCTGAAATTGCGGGCGGATTTTTTGGATCAGGGGGGATAACCTGAAAATAATATATTTCAGCTTATGCGTTAAGAAACCGCAAACTTGACATCGCAAATTGCGATGTCAAGTTCACATGGCGTCCGGCAGAACGAGCCGAATGAGCCGAAAAAGCGAATTGGTTTTATGGCTAAATAAAAGTGCGCCGAATATTTGAGCGCATCGCGTTAAAGAGGCATAATATAGTCAGGGGGAAACCTGAAAATATCAAAAAATAAAATTTTAGCCTAAAATTAACGCGACACACCCTTGTCGCGTTGATGTGGTAGGATATTTCCACAGCCGCATTTTACTAGATAAGGATTCGGTGAACTTATGATCCTCTCACATGTCTGTGTAGTTGCAGAGCTTGCTCTGTATAAAAGGGCAAAGCAAGCTTTGCTACCTGGAGCAAAGTGCGGCTGTAGAAATATTTACATAAGGGGTGGTACAAATTGTACCTACCCTTTGGACATTCGTATTGATATTTGTGTTAGGGTTAAAATAAATGGCGGACAATAAATACTACGCGCACACCAAAATAAACCAAGACGGCATTGTTGCGCCCCAAAGCGACTGGCAGCCTTTGAAGGACCATTTGCAAAACGTCGCCGCTCTCGCAAAGAAATTCGCCGAAGAAGCCCGCCCCGGAGACGCAGAATTCGCCGATGCGGCCTATTCGGCCGGGTTGGTTCATAATTTACTGGGAGGTTAAGCAATGGAGAAATATATTTGTCAGTTGGAGATTTCAGGCAAGTCTGCGATGTGGACAAGGCCGGACACAGGGGATTCCCCCGTTAGTTACCCGGTCCCAACTCCCAGCGCGGTTAAGGGCATATTCGAATCTATCCTTAGACTGAAAAATGTAAATCTTGTGCCGCTTAAGGCTGAAATATGTGCCCCGATAACATATCATCCCTATACAACAAATTATGGCGGCCCGCTTAGAAAAAGCAAGGTAATACAGAAAGGCGCAGGTTATCAGCTTCTGGCTACAGTTTTAACAAACGTTTGTTACAGACTTTATGCTTTGCCTAAAAAAGCAAGTTTGGAGGGAATGGATATTTCCGAGAAAGCAAAATTGCGTATGGCGCCGGTCACAAATCCAAACCACGCGTATTATGAAATATTTAATCGCAGAATATCTAAAGGGCAGTTTTATGCAATGCCGTGTCTGGGCTGGAAAGAGTTCGTCCCGGAGTATGTCGGACCATTCAGGGCTGACACAAAACCATGTTATGAGATAAATGAAACCATTTCAAGCATGTTGTGGGAAATGTTCTCTGTAAACGGCAGTGGAATTGTTTCCCCTGTGTTCCGCCAGAATGTGAAAATTATTAACGGGGGGCTTAATTATGTTGAATGAACTTGCGAATTTGTCTAATACTCTTGAAAGACGGGGAATTGAACAGAGATCCTGGCATCCTAACTATAAATCATGTCCTAATGTGAATGGGCGAAAAAAGATAACGCTATGGGTTTATCTTGCGGAAAGAGAATCCACAGACGGTAGGGAGTCTTTTGTGAAAGGGGTCGAACGTTTCCCTGTTGCGCAGGATGTCCGTCAATACAGAAAATGGGAAATTGCACTTGGGAATTCTTTCCCCGCCTTTAATCTGACCCCGATGATAGCTATTCCTATCACCTCCGAACGGGATAGAACTGGGATTTCAAGTCTGAGCCGGGATTTGACACAGGGCAGGGGATGTGAAGGTCTGGATATGGTCCTTCAGGAATGGATCAGGGGTGGAAACAATCTCTGGGAAAAGGACCGGCAGCGTGTCGCAAAATGTTTTTCAATAGCCAGGGAATTGTCAGTGCTTGCTTTGGAAAATAAATTTTCAGCGTTTCCAGAGTTATGTGGATATGCCTACGGGATTAAATTGGATAATTTCTATAAGCAATTAAAAGAATTACTGGTGGAAAAATTATTGGAAAATCCAATAGCAAACAGTTTTATATTGGATATTTTGTTTTTTTACTCTGGGGAGACGCCGGTTAATTTACAGGTTATCCTTGAGGTTGCGAATAATAACCATGAGTTCCCCGCAAATCACCTGGAAGTGCAAAAAGCTGTTAACAACACCCTGTTTGCAAAAAAAGGAAACCTGCTTGCTGCTAAATCTCAAGAAAAAAAATCTGATGCATTTGGGGCTTTTTTTGACGGTGGTAAAGGAAAATTTCCTGAAACGACAATTCCGGTTCTGGGGAAAGTTAAACTTCGTGCAATGAATCAGGAATCTCTGTGCCAGACACGCTATAGGATGATTGATGCGGCATCATTCCCCGCAGCTGATAAAACACGGCAACGGATGAAAAATGCTTTGGAATGGATCTCTGATAAATCTCTTGAAGGAAAAACATGGACGAAACTTAGTTCCACCACAGGCAGGCAAACCATTTTGTTTGCATATCCGGTTGATGCGCCGGAAATATCGGCGGAAATAGCTGGGTTATTGGGAGGCAATGAATCCCAAGATGGAAAAGAAGTTCTCTTTTCTAAAATTGCCGGCGAAGTGGTAAAAGCATTGAACGGTGTGGTGACAAACAAGCCGGATGCGGAAATTGAGGTTTTTGTTTTGTGCAAGCCAGATGGTCGTAGGACCAAAGTAGAAGTTTCAAAACGTTATAAAGCAAAAACTATCCTTGCCTCGGCAGAAATGTGGCAGAAGGGGGCGGGAAATATTCCAAGCATAAAGATTAAGGGGTTTCCTCAAAAAAAAGGCGAACAGTTCCCATCGGTTGAGCCGCTGACCCCATATCCTGGAGAAGTGGTCTGGTGTCTCAACACTTCCTGGCAGCGTGGCGGAACGGAGGCGGTTCCTGTACATGGATTTTCCGTGGCAGATGGCCTTGGCTTACTGTTAGATGTAAATCCTGATTGGTTGTTGAGGCGGATGTTCGGTGCTGTTTTAAAGAATTCGGTTCCGGTACTTTTGGGTCTTGGCGCAGAGCAGAATAAAAATAAAGTTTTTCTTGCGAGCAAGAAATATCAGAAGCAGGTTTATCTTATACCATGTATATTAGGCCTGCTTTTGCACAAATCGGGAGTAAAAGGAGGAGATATGCAGTCTGCCGCATACTTAGTTGGCCGGTTGTTGAGTTCTGTAGATAAACTGAACTATAAATACAGCGAAATTGTGAGAGGGGAAAAAAGTCCGACACAATTATTGGGAAATTCTCTAATGGGAGTCGCGCTGGAAAACCCTATTCAGGCCTTAGCCCTGCTTAGTGAGCGCCTCATGCCGTATCAAGCCTGGGCAACAGGGTATTCAAAAGAGGATGTTGGACTCGTGAAATATTTTTTAAAACAGTGCGGGGAGATCTCCGCCTCTCTCAGTAAACTGCAATTGCCTGAAAATTGTACTGACGCTGATAAAGCTCAGATGTTATTGGGCTATTTAGCGGCGGAAGATGCTAAAGAAAAAGTAGAAGACCCCGCTGTTTCTGTGTAAGTTGTAAAAAATACAAGGAGAATAAATATGACAAAAACCGAAACCAAGCAGGAAGAGATTTTAAGGGCGACTGGATTGTTGATTATTGAGGTTAATAATTCAAACCCTAATGGTAATCCGGACAGAGATAGCGATCCGCGTCAAAGACCGGATAAACACGGGGAAATTTCGCCTGTTTCATTTAAGCGTAAATTGCGGGATTTAATTGAAGATAAAGGCGGGCCGGTATGGGGGGAATTGTTTTCAAAAGAGAGCGGAATAAATCCCGAGCAATACTGGATTTTGGAAACAAGAGGGCGGGATAGAAAGGTGATAGGCAATGAATTAAAAGGCGATGGCTCACAGTTTAAAGATAAATACTGGGATGGACGCGTTTTTGGGAATACTTTTTTAGAAGAGGCGGCATCAACTTCAATAAAGACGGGAGTTGTTCAATTCGGTTTGGGTGTTTCTGTCGCTCCTGTTGAAATTGAACGCAGCACCAATACCAGCAAAGCGGGAGTTCAGGAGGGGAAAGACCGGGGAATGGCGCCCATGGGATACCGCATAGTGCCACATGGCATTTACTGTATGCCATTCTTTGTGAATCCCAGCGCGGCGCATAAAACTGGATGTACACAACAAGACATAGAGGTGTTAAAAAAAGTGATTCCCTATGCCTATTCCCATACAAGGTCACACATCCGTCCGAATGTGGAACTTCTCCATGCCTGGTATATTGAGCATAAGAGCTCTCTAGGCTCCTGTCCGGACTATATGCTTATTGATGCATTAACTCCAAAAAAGAATAGTGAGCCGGATAAACCGTCAAAAACCCGTAATGATTATTCTCCCATACCTTCTAAATTGCCGGAGGAATTAGAAAAACGGGTCAAATCATGTGTTGACTTGGTAAATCCTGCCTGATATGGACTATCTGGCACATAGCGCAAGGCTAGGCAAGCCTTCACAATCCTACGAAGACCATGTAAAACATGTTTTTGTGGAGGCTTGCCGCTTTGCGTCCGAGGTGGAGGAATTTGCACCGAAGTATAAAGGATTTTTTCTTAAGACAATAGCCTTAGCCGCTGAATACCATGATTTGGGAAAGCTGGATTCTGAAAATCAGGCAATACTCCTTCGTCCTGATGGTCATAAGAAACTGCCAATCAACCATGTCGATGCTGGTGTTGCCGCGATTCAATCCCTTCCTAACAATATATTGCATCAGATGGCTGCCCTCCTGGATTATTCGCACCATATCGGATTGCCGGATTTGTGCGACGAAACACTCAAAGGTTCCGAAAAAGTTTTCAGGGACATCGCCGTTAGAGAAGATGGGCGGAATGTGCGTGATATAACTGATAAAAATATTTATGCCTATCTTGCGAGACACAAAGAAGCGATTGCGGCTTCTTTGTGCCCGCAAGAAGCCGCTTCTGGTAAAATTCAACCCACCCCGCTTTCAATGCGTATTGCACTGTCCTGTTTAGTGGATGCGGACCATTCCGACACGTCAAAGCACTATGGGTTTGAATTGCCGGATAAAAATGTTTCGCTAAAGCCGGAAAAAAGATTGGAAAGTTTGGATAAGTATATCACTGGCCTTGGTAAAAATGGAAACGCAGAAAAGACAAATTTGCGGAATTCAATATATTCTGTTTGTCGCAATCGCACACTCGCGGCGGATAATATAATCGCCTGTGACAGCCCTGTTGGGACCGGCAAAACGACAGCGGTTATGGCGCATCTTTTACAAGCTGCAAAAACAAAAAAAATGAGGCATATATTTGTTGTCCTGCCGTTTACAAATATTATCAACCAGTCTGTTGCGGTATATAGGAAATCCCTGATTTTAGCGGGTGAGAAACCAGATGATATAGTTGTCGCGCAACATCACAGGGTAGAATTCTCTGATTTGGCATCAAGGGCTTTTTCATCACTATGGCGTGCGCCGGTTACCGTTACCACAGCGGTTAGTTTTTTTGAAACGTTAGCAAGCAACCATCCGGCCTCTCTAAGGAAACTTCATGAAATTGCCGGTTCAGCTATTTTTATTGATGAGTCGCACGCGGCTTTGCCTGCTAAGTTGTGGCCTTTGGCGCTGAAATGGCTCAGGGAATTAGCCAGTGATTGGGGATGTTATATAGTCCTCGGTTCGGGGTCGCTTTCACGCTTTTGGGAACTTCAAGAGTTTTCGGAACCTTCGCTTAAAAATTTGCCCGAATTAATTAATCAAGAAATTTCAGAAAGTGCAAAAGGCATGGAATCTGCAAGAATCGCATATCATTCAGAAACAAAGGTTTTTGATTTAAATTCCTTGATCGCAAGGGTTAACACAAAGCCCGGTCCGCGTCTTTTAATATTAAATACTGTTCAGTCGGCAGCCGCCGTGGCGAGAGAGCTACAGCTGAAGCTTGGGAGTAACTGTGTTGAGCATTTATCAACCGCGTTGGCACCTGTTCATAGAGAACTAACCTTGGAGCGAGTTAGAGCGCGCTTGGAGGATGAAACAGATAATGACTGGACTTTGGTTGCAACCTCCTGTGTGGAGGCCGGGGTAGATATTTCTTTTAGAACCGCGTTTCGAGAATCTTGCGGTCTTGTTAACTTAATCCAAACAGGCGGAAGGGTGAATCGGAACTCAAAATATCCAGTTTCGGAAATTTGGGATTTTAAAATTAAAACAGACAATCTTTTGCGTCTTCATCCGATGTTCGCAAAATCATCGCAGATTTTGATGGAAATGTTTGCCGAGGGTCGTGTTAATCCTGAAAACTGCACAGAAGCGCTGAGGCGTGAGATTCGCGCATTTAATTTTTTAAAAGCCAATGATGTTCAAATAGTGAAGAGTGAAATGGCTAGGAATTTCCCATATGTAGACAAGGAATTTAAGGTTATTGACTCTTATACTGTTACGGTTTTGGTTGACAAGGATATTCGCAAAGCTATTGAAGAAGACAGCTATCGGCCTAGCATTTGGGAATTACAAAATAACAGTGTTCAAATATGGGAGAACAAAATTATTAATTATGGGATAGCTGAGATTAAACAGATTCCAGGGCTAAATGCTTGGACATTGGCTTATGACGGTTTTCTCGGTTATATGAAAGGAGTTTTAGAAAATATTAATTTTCAACACGGTAAGGCAAAACCTGTGTGAACGGGGAATATGGAACCAATCTTATTATCCGCCATCAACCAGTATTTCTTTTGCCCACGAAGATGCGGGTTGATTCATGTGGACGGCGTGTTTGTCAATAATGCCTACACGCTGGAGGGGAGTTTTTTGCATGACAAGGTGGATACGCCCGGAGTGGAGAACCGTGCCGGGGTGCGGATAGTCCGGGCCTTGCCGCTTTACTCAAGGGAAATGGGATTAAACGGCAAGGCCGACATCGTGGAATTTTACAAGCAGCCGGATGGTACCGAGGTTCCCCTGCCGGTGGACTACAAGCGCGGGCCACGCCGCAAATGGGCCAACGATGACGCACAGCTTTGTGCCCAGGCTCTCTGCCTTGAGGAAATGATCGGTGTGCCGGTGCCAAAAGGGGCAATATTCCACGCGGCCTCAAAAAAACGGCGGGAGGTATTGTTTGACGCGGTCTTGCGCGGCGCCACGCTTGAAACCATAAATAAAATCCGGGCTATGCTTGAGACCGGCAAAGTTCCGCCCCCGCTGCCGGGCCCGCGTTGCGAAGGATGCTCGCTTAAAAACATCTGTATGCCGGAAATAGTCTCCGCTCCGGGAAAAGTGGTGAATTATAATATTAATGTGTTTAATAGGAACTGACTATGAACTTTCAAAATCTGATAAATCTGATTGTTAAAACACAGGCAAATTTGCAGGGGAGAGCCTTACAGGCTGTGAACCAGTCACTGACTATTCGCAACTGGTTGTTCGGTTGGTATATCGTTGAATATGAACAGAAGGGCGAAGACCGCGCAAAATACGGAAAGAAATTATTAGTGAAACTGGCATTGGAATTGAAAAAGAAAAATATTCAAGGCCTTTCACTTCGGAATTTGAAGCTTTTCCGGCAGTTCTATTTCGTCTATCCGTCAATTGGGCAGACACTGTCTGCCCAATTCATTAATTCGTTCTCTTTTCCTCGATTTATGCAAAACAAAAAACTCTTATCCTCACGTGTAAAAGGCTTCTCTTCATTGAATATTTCCGATGAGGAAAATGATCTTACAATTGGGCAGACAGTGTCTGCCCAATTGGCGAAACAGCATGGGTTACCATTAAAATCCTACAGCCCGGCGCCGGAATTATTACTGCGCCATTTTACCTTTTCGCATTTTGTTGAACTTCTTGGAATTGGCAAGCCGCTTAAAAGGGCTTTTTATGAAGTGGAAGCTATAAAAGGCAATTGGAGTGTCCGTCAGTTAAAACGTCAGATAGAAAGCCTTCTTTACGAGAGAACCGGCCTTTCTAAAAACAAGAAAGGACTTCTTGTGAAAGTGCATAAACAGAAAGATAATCCAACTGTGGAAGATGCGATCCGCGACCCGTATGTCTTGGAATTCACCGGCTTAAAAGAGCGGGCGGAATACAGCGAAACCGATTTAGAGACGGCATTGCTTAATCATATCCAGGAATTCCTGCTTGAGCTCGGTAACGGTTTCTGCTTTGAAGCCCGCCAAAAGCGCATCACTATTGACAATGAGCATGACCGTATTGACCTTGTGTTTTATCACCGTATTCTTCGCTGTCATGTGCTCATAGATCTTAAAAACCGGGCTTTTTCCCATGCCGATGCCGGCCAGATGAATTTTTACTTAAATTATTACAAGGAAAACGAGATAAAAGCGGGCGACAACCCGCCTTTTGGAATTATTCTTTGCACCGACAAAAACAAGGTTAAAGTAAAATATGCCACAACGGGTTTGGATAATAAATTATTTGTGTCAAAATATCTGGTTGCGTTGCCGTCAGAAAAAGAGCTTGAAGACTTCATCAGCAAAGACAAGAAACTCTTAGAGGGATAACCAAAAACATGGACTCCGTAACGCAAAATACTCTTTACGTGATGACGCAGGGCGCGTATCTCCACCGGGACCATCTTACGGTCAAAGTGGAAATAGAAAAGGAAACGCGTCTTAGCGTGCCTATTCATCATCTGGAATCTGTCTGTATTTTCGGCAATATTATGGTCTCGCCCGGTGTTATGCGGCTTTGCGCGGAGCACGGGGCGGCTTTCACCTTTATGAGCGAGACCGGCCGGCTTATAGCCAGGGTGGATGCGCCGCAGTCGGGTAATGTGCTGCTCCGGCGGGAGCAGTTTCGCAAGGCGGACAAGCCGGAAGAATCTCTTAAAATAGCCCGGTGGATAATAGCCGGAAAATTGCAGAACGCGCGCGGCGTTTTAATGCGCACAGCCAGGCAAATTGAAAATCAGGATGATATTTCCGCTTTGGATAAGGCGGCAGAGCGCATTGCTTATATAATACACAGCCTTGAGCGCGCGGCCTCTGTTGACGAAGCTCGCGGCTATGAGGGGGAAGGGGCGAAGATTTACTTCGGAGTTTTTAACAATCTTATGAAGCAACAGCGAGAGGATTTCAAAATCACGGACAGAAACCGGCGGCCTCCGCTGGACCCGGCTAACGCTTTGCTCTCATTTTCCTACGCTTTATTGCTTCATGATTGCGTGGCCGCGCTTACCGCCGCCGGCCTGGACCCGAATGTGGGGTTCCTGCATTCCGACAGGCCAGGCCGCCCATCGCTTGCGCTGGATTTGATGGAAGAATTTCGTCCGATGGTAGCCGACAGGCATGTTCTAACGCTTATAAACCGGAAAGAAGTTGATAAAGGCGGCTTTACCAAAAGAGATGGCGGCGCGGTTGAAATGAGTGATGCCGCCAGAAAGGCTGTGGTTTCCGGATATCAGCAGCGTAAACAGGAAGAGGTTGAGCACCCTTTGCTTGAGCAGAAGATGACTGTGGGGATGCTCCCTTTCGCTCAGGCCAGGCTGCTGGCGCGTTATATCAGGGGGGATATACAGGAATATCCGCCTTGTGTTTTAAAGTGAGCTTATGATTATCGTGGTCGGTTACGACGTTAATACTGAAACGGCAAAAGGCCGCCGCAGATTAAGGCGGGTTGCTTTGGCCTGTAAGGATTACGGCCAGCGGGTGCAAAAGTCCGTTTTTGAATGCAAAGTGGGAGACAACGAATGGGTAAAATTCAAAGCCCGTCTGCTTTCCGAAATAGAGGAAAAAGAGGATAGCCTTCGGTTTTATTTTATAGACGAAGCGTCACAGAGAAGAACGGAGCATTACGGCCTTGGCAAGCCGATTGATTTGAATGGGCCGCTGATTGTGTAGTGTTCGGCCGTTTGATGGGAATAGCCCCTGATACGGCACCTACGCATGTATTGCGCCAACTATGTTCTATGGTTTGGTATGCCGGGATTGGCGGAAAGTAAAAATAGCATGAGAATTAAGCATAATTTAGGTTGTAGGTGTGAAGTTCGGAAAGTGATTTTCTTAAAATTGCCGAAGTTGGCGATTTTAAATGAAAAATGTATTATGGCTGTTGTATATTTGTAGTATGCTGTTTCTCCTCTCCGCGAGGAGGGGAGTGGATTGAAACTGTAGATAAATGGATATTCGGATCAACGCGGATAGTTTCTCCTCTCCGCGAGGAGGGGAGTGGATTGAAACCCATTAAACCACCAATAACTGTACCATGGCACATGTTTCTCCTCTCCGCGAGGAGGGGAGTGGATTGAAACATAGATACAGAAAGGGGATCGGCTTCAAAATATGGTTTCTCCTCTCCGCGAGGAGGGGAGTGGATTGAAACTTATTAGATTCTATGGCTTACGATACTGCTGGGGGTTTCTCCTCTCCGCGAGGAGGGGAGTGGATTGAAACATTAACATATATGAAAGTCCAGCTAGTAGAAGGAGGTTTCTCCTCTCCGCGAGGAGGGGAGTGGATTGAAACGTATTTAGACTTAAATTCCATTTTTTTATTATCGTTTCTCCTCTCCGCGAGGAGGGGAGTGGATTGAAACTCATAAACAGGAACATATTAAATTAGACAGGAGGGTTTCTCCTCTCCGCGAGGAGGGGAGTGGATTGAAACTCAAGCGCGTCGGCTTTCAGACTGGCCTGTGAGGTTTCTCCTCTCCGCGAGGAGGGGAGTGGATTGAAACCCGTGTGGCCACCAATATACAGCGGTTGATAGAAGTTTCTCCTCTCCGCGAGGAGGGGAGTGGATTGAAACCACCTGGTCGTCATGTGATGACTTAGGAAACTTTGTTTCTCCTCTCCGCGAGGAGGGGAGTGGATTGAAACGTTCTGGCTGTGGCGTGTGTGTAACATTCCCATCGTTTCTCCTCTCCGCGAGGAGGGGAGTGGATTGAAACCACCTTGTCAGGGGTAAACTTGTTCATAATACCCGTTTCTCCTCTCCGCGAGGAGGGGAGTGGATTGAAACTTAAATTCTGATATCCCAAAGATGGAATTTATCATGTTTCTCCTCTCCGCGAGGAGGGGAGTGGATTGAAACTAAGTTCTGGGTATTCCATTTTATCGCGCTTCAAGTTTCTCCTCTCCGCGAGGAGGGGAGTGGATTGAAACCACCAGTACCGGCACGCGACAAAGCGCTTTCACCGCGTTTCTCCTCTCCGCGAGGAGGGGAGTGGATTGAAACTATCATTTTTCACCTCTTAATAACATTTCGTACGTTTCTCCTCTCCGCGAGGAGGGGAGTGGATTGAAACTCAAGCGCGGGCAGACTGGCCTGTGAGTAGATGTGTTTCTCCTCTCCGCGAGGAGGGGAGTGGATTGAAACCAGATTGATATGTTCGGATTCTTTGAGTCTATGGAGTTTCTCCTCTCCGCGAGGAGGGGAGTGGATTGAAACTTCACACCGGATGCGGTAGTCACGCAGAACTCTGGTTTCTCCTCTCCGCGAGGAGGGGAGTGGATTGAAACGCAGATAAATGCCCGCTTTGGCGGAACAGCTGCGGCGTTTCTCCTCTCCGCGAGGAGGGGAGTGGATTGAAACCACGATGGAGAGCAAGCACAGATACAGGGGCGGTGTTTCTCCTCTCCGCGAGGAGGGGAGTGGATTGAAACTCTGGACGAATGACTGGAATTTTACCTATTCTGAGTTTCTCCTCTCCGCGAGGAGGGGAGTGGATTGAAACCTTTTTCAAGTATGTCTATATACTCAAAGACACGTTTCTCCTCTCCGCGAGGAGGGGAGTGGATTGAAACTATCTGGTGGCCCTTGGCCTGAAGCCGTTCCGCGTTTCTCCTCTCCGCGAGG